>ONFP01000093.1:0-6535 GCA_900317105.1 uncultured Succinatimonas sp.
TTTATCTATGCTAATTCACATGCAGGTTACTATCCAGGAGCAAACCAGATCCTCTATAAGATGCTTTTCACAAAGGAAGGCAGAATACTTGGTCTACAGGCCATTGGCATGGATGGAGTTGAAAAGAGAGTTGACGTGGTGGCTACGGTGATAAGACTTGACGGCACAGTTCACGATCTTCTGGACTCAGAGATGTGTTATGCCCCTCCATTCAACTCAGCAAAGGATGCTGTAAACATTCTGGGTATGAATGCGCTTAATATCATAGAAGGCAAAGTCAAAATGGCTTTTCCAGAAGATCTTAAGGAAAGCTATCTGATTGATGTAAGACCAAAGGCTGTATTTATGAAGCAGACAATTGAAGGAGCTGTAAATATACCTGTAACCGAGATTAGAAATCGTCTTGATGAGATTCCTAGGGATAGGAAAGTGGTAATGTTCTGCAACACAGGATATACCAGCTATGTTGCATCAAGAATTGTAAATCAGAATGGCTTTGATAATGTTTATTCCTTCGGAGGTGGAATAGAGTTATACAAGGCTCAGAACTGATTTTTGATTTTTCAAAAAACGCGGAAATTCCATGACATAACCAACATTTTTTAACAAATGATCGGTACACAGTTAGCAAGTTTTGTACTTTCATTTTTATTTATAGAAATGATTCTGATATTCTTGCGACATTGTTAGTTGTCCTTGTTGGATAAAATCTAACTGATGAATTTGATGTTGTGATTGGATATTGCAGTGCCGATTTTGACACTGCAATTTTTTTTGTAATTTTTCAGTGCATTATCCTGCCCACGAACACATATTTTATAACTGAATCACAAAATTCAATTTTCCTACCTTTTTCTGTTATTCAAAAAAAGCTTTGAGAATCAATCAGTATATTTTCAAACAAAATTAACCTCCGGTATTCTGCTAAGCCTAGTCAATATTTGTATAGTATATTATCTACATTTTGACCAATTTCAGTCACGACAATTAAATCAGTCATATAAAACAATCATCAAAATGCGCATAAACACCTTTTAAAACACATTTATCACTCTTATTTACAAATAGTTTTTCTTAACATCTAAGATATACTTAAAGTAGAATTAAATCAGTCAATATAACTAAATATAACCATCAAACAAACATAACGGAGACAATATGACACAGTGTGTTGTTATTGCGGATGATCTGACGGGAGGAAACGCTACTGGTGTTCAGCTCAAACAGAGTGATTTCAAATCCATAAGCGTTCTCAACGCCTCAATGATAGATAATATGAAATCAGATGATATTGACTGTATTATCTATCCTACAGACAGCCGTGCAATTCCAAAGAAAGAAGCCTACAGCAGAATATATGAGGTCTGCGAAAAACTTAAAAGCAAAGATACCAAGGTATATTCAAAAAGAATCGACAGTACTCTAAGAGGAAATATCGGAGCAGAAACCGATGCAATGCTGGATTCTTTAGGAGAACAGTACACAGCCATTGTGGTTCCCACCTTTCCCTCCTCAGGCAGAACAGTAGTAGGAGGATATCTGCTGGTAAACGGAGCCCTGCTGCACAAAACAGATATAGCCATTGATCCTAAATGCCCTGTTAAGGTAGCTAAAGTCTCAACAATCATCAAGCAGCAGTCCAAATACAGAACCACCAATATCTACTCTGAAGACATGATGAACGGTAAACATCATCTGGCCGACATCATCAAGGAAAAAATCAGTAAAGGAAACAGAATAATCATCTTTGATGCGGTAACACAGGAAGATCTCGATCTGATTGCTGACGCCGTTATGACCAGTAAACAGAAGGTTCTGGCTGTAGACTCAGGAGCATTCACTGCAGCCTTAGCCCGTAAGGCTATAAAACCAAAGAACCAGATTGCAAAAAGTCACGTGCTGGTGGTTGTAGGAAGCGTCCATCCAACTACTGCAAGTCAGGTGGACAAACTGAAGATTATGCAGAGAACCGTCAG
Organism: uncultured Succinatimonas sp.; assembly: GCA_900317105.1. Classification (GTDB taxonomy): domain Bacteria; phylum Pseudomonadota; class Gammaproteobacteria; order Enterobacterales; family Succinivibrionaceae; genus Succinivibrio. The sequence goes on from ONFP01000093.1 coordinate 1,977, forward strand.
CGAAACAGTGGTTACAAAGGAATTTTTAGAATCTGACGAGCGACGTGAGAAAGAAATAACCAGAGTTGTCGAAGCTATTGTTGAGAACTACGACAAATTCCCTATCTCAACAGTTATCGGAGATGGACTTGATCTTAAGAAAAGAATTGATTTTAAACCTTATATGAAGAAAATGAATCTTTCCTTAGATGAAGTATCCGCAATCATCAATGATGCCTTTGCTGAGATTACCATCCGAATCTTTGACAGAGTTAAAGCCTTCAAGGGACTCTACTGCTGCGGTGGAGACATTACCGTTGCAGTCTGTGAGAAAGTGAAGGCAGCTGGTATCACTCTTGAGGATGAGGTTCTTCCACTTGCAGCCTACGGCTATATCAAGGGAGGTCCTCTTGATGGCTGTCATATCGTTACCAAAGGCGGAAGTCAGGGAAATCAGGACGCGCTCATAGACTGCGTCAACTACCTGAAGAAGAGATTATCAATTTAACGTAAAGTATAGGAGAAACAGGAAATGACAAAACCACTAATTGCTGTACCAATCGGTGATCCGGCCGGTGTCGGTCCAGAGATTGTTGTAAAGACTCTGGTATCCGATGAAGCAATGAATGTTGCTGATGTAATAGTTATTGGTGATCATCAGATCATCGAGCAGGCAATTAAAATCACAAAAGTAAATCTGAGTGTAAATATTGTTAACTCTCCTAAGGAAGGAAAGTATCAGAAGGGAGTTTTAAACCTTATTGATCTTAATAATATAGACATGTCCAAATTTGCCTTTGGAAAAGTCAACGGCATGTGCGGAAAGGCAGCTTATGAATATATCGAAAAATCAATTGAGCTTGCCATGAACCGTGAAGTACTTGCAGTGGCAACACCTCCTATCAACAAGGAATCTCTGCGTGCGGGCAATATCAATTTCATAGGTCATACCGAAATCTTCGGTGCGCTCACCAAGACACCAGATCCTCTGACCCTCTTCCAGGTTCACAAGCTTCGAGTATTCTTCCTGACAAGACATGTCTCTCTTCTTGAAATGCTGGGCATGATCAAAAAGGATCGAATCAAGGATTATGTAAAACGCTGCACCGATGCGCTTAAGAAACTTGGTGTAACCGAAGGTACCATGGCTGTTGCAGGTTTAAATCCTCATTCAGGTGAACACGGACTCTTTGGCTGGGAAGAAGTAAACGTAATAGCACCGGCCTGTAAGGAACTTCAGGATGAGGGCTTCAACGTGGTTGGACCAGTTCCTGCTGATTCAGTTTTCCACCAGGCTCATCAGGGAAGATACAACAGCGTTCTGTCTCTGTACCACGATCAGGGCCATATCGCCACCAAGACTCTGGACTTTGAAAGAACCATTTCCATCACTGCAGGAATGCCTATATTAAGAACCTCTGTAGATCACGGCACGGCATTTGATATTGCAGGAAAGAATATTGTAAGCGAGGTAAGTATGGTAGAGGCCGTTAAACTGGCCGCTGAATACGGACCAAACTATAACAGGTAAAACACCACTAAACACAAACAAACACAAAGGAGTTAATTATGATTGAAGGACTAAACGGAGGCCAGATGCTGTTGGGTCTGTTTATCGGACTTGCAGTTCTATTCTTCCTGGTACTCAAAACCAAGGTTCACAGCTTTGTAGCTCTGATTATTGCAACTGTAATCATAGGCGTTGTTGGAGGAATGCCTGTTAACGCAACAAAACTTGCTGACGGAAATACAATCGGCATCATCAAATCCATTACCTCAGGTTTCGGAGGAACCTTAGGAGGAATCGGTATCATCATCGGTTTTGGTGTAATTTTAGGACAGATCTTTGAAATGTCAGGTGCAGCAAAACGTATGGCCTATACCTTTATCAAGCTGTTCGGTAAAAAGAAGGAAGAAGAGGCAATGGCAATCACCGGCTTCTTCGTATCAATTCCAATTTTCTGTGACTCCGGTTTCGTGATCCTCTCACCTATCGCCAAAGCCATAGCAAAAGTTGTAAATAAATCAGTTGTAGCTCTAGGTGCAGCTTTAGCAGCAGGTCTGGTTATCACCCATACCATGGTGCCACCTACTCCAGGTCCTCTTGGTGTAGCTGGTATCTTTTCCATTGATGTCGGTACCTTCATTCTGATTAACCTGGTTCTAGCCATCCCAATGGTTCTGGGTGTACTGTTCTATGCAAAGACCTACCTGAACAAGCACTTTGATCTGGTTCCAAATGACAAGGGCTTTTTGGAGAAGATTGTCGGCGACTACAATCCAGATGCAGCCTTAAATGAGGATGACTCAAATCTGCCAAGTGCATTCATGGCATTTACTCCTCTGGTACTGCCAATTCTCCTGATTCTGATGAATACCATTCTTTCAGCACTGGGATTAAAGGAAGGTATCTTTAATATCATCATCTTCCTAGGTCAGCCAATTATCGCTGTAGGCATAGGCTTACTGGTTGCTATCGCAACCCTGATTCCAACAGTTGATAAGGAAACTGCCGTAAAAGAGATGGAAAAAGGCATGGCCTCTGCAGGTATCATCCTTCTGGTTACCGGAGCCGGTGGTGCCTTAGGTCAGATTATCAAGGACTCAGGACTTGGTACCTATATTGCTCAGGGCTTTGCAGCAGCAAGCATTCCAGTAGTTCTACTGCCAATGATTATTGCAACCTGTGTTCGCTTCATTCAGGGTTCTGGTACTGTAGCAATGATTACTGCAGCAGGTATTACCGCTCCAATCGTAATTGCAGCCGGTGCTAACCCAATGTTAGGCGCAATCGCCTGCTGCGTAGGCTCATTATTCGCCAGCTACTTCAACGACTCATTCTTCTGGGTTGTAAACAGACTGCTGGGTATCAGTCAGGTAAAGGATCAGCTGAAGGTCTGGACCGCTCCAACCACCATTGCCTGGGCTATCGGCTGTGTTGAAGTTCTGATTCTGTCAGTCTTCATGTAAGCAGTAATAAAATTAGACAATAAAATCTGTTTAACACCTTAGTAAAGAGCTCTCTAAAAAAAGGGGGCTCTTTTAATTTTAGCAGTGTTCCCCTGTGAATTAGGATATTAGCTCCAGTTACAGTAGGCGTTCAGCATAAAAATCATGTTTTATTGGATGCATTTTTGGTTAATTCTGTGTACTTCAACGGTCAATTTACTATACGTTTTATAATTTTTTCCGGCGTATACTTGGCATCAAAAGCAAGACATTTGTTGTTCCTAATTCAAACAGGCTAAGGAGCTTAATATGACGGAACATTATTGTCCACCAAGAGCTATAACAGACAAAACAATAATAAAAAGACGCTTCTACATATGCAGTCTGATTGTTTTTCTGATTATCTTCTCCATAAGCTGTGTAACCAGCTGGGGAGCACAAGATTTAATAGATAATATTGTAAGTCCCGAAGAGCTGCTTATTTACACCGTAATTGGCTTTATGCCAGCTCTGGTATTATTTGTTTACGCTTATTATTTTCTGACCGGAAGATTAAGAGACTGCGGAAAGAACACCTACCATGCCTGGTTTATTCTGATTCCACTGTTTGGATTGGGATACTGTATCTATCTGTGTTTCCCAGTGTCTAAAGAGATTACTACATAGCAACAGCTGGTGCGCATCCATATAACAAATACAGAAAAGTGTACCAGCTGAACTTTACACTGATTCAAACTGCTCAGGTACTAGTCTCTGAAGTCAACAAATACTTGCTGTCCTGAGCAATTCTCTATAATTAGCCTTTGAAGAAAACCTCTGTACGGGCGTCACGGCTTTCCTTTAAATACTCATCAAAGTCAATCTTGAGATTGATGTAGTCTTCATATGGTTTTACCAGACGAGGATCAGGATGACCTTTCATATTGATATCGAAAAAAGCCTTGATTGAAGCCATTTCTTCAATTCTTCTGTTTTTCTCGATTAGTTCTGCAGAAGTCAGATCTGCTGATGATAGTTCTGCTGTAGATAGTTCGCTCATAAAGTGCTCCTTAATGTTGTTTTTATGTTTGTTATGCTGATATTTTCTATGAACAGCACAAATAAAACTTGTGATCCCGTCAAAAAAATGAAGATTGCCTACACGAAGTCAGCTATCCATTTTTTTATCAGAAGTTATTACCTTGATTTCAACTGGTTACATGGATCACTATTTTTTATAGTGAGTCCTCCAACCACCATTAAAGTTTAGAACGGAAGAATTTGGATAAAATTAGAGCGATACAAAAGAAAGATCATATTATTTGAGAAGAAAGAATTCTTTATGCTCTGATCACGATGACACCACGCTTCTTTAAAGATTCACAGATATCCTCAGGAAGACCTTTATCAGTAACAACCATATCCAGATCATCTATATCGCAAATCTTATAAAGACTTGTTGCTCCGTACTTGCTTGAATCAACCACCAGAACCTTCTTGGCATGTCTCTTTAAAAGAGCCTTCTTGATTATCACCTTGGAGTAACTTGGAGTTGAAACACCTGGACTCTCATCAATCCAGGCATTGCAGGCTAAGAACACCAGATTAGGATTAATCTTCTCAAAATACTGTTTGGTATCATCGCCCGCACA
>ONFP01000093.1:6555-7283 GCA_900317105.1 uncultured Succinatimonas sp.
TGCGACAGTTCGGATAGCACAAGCGCGATATTAAGATCAGGAGTAAATACAGTTAAGGGAATATTTGGAATGTTTCTGGCAATCTCCATCGTGGTAGTTCCGGCATCAAGAATTAAGCAGTCCCCCTCCTTGATCAGAGAAGCTGCCTTCTTTCCTATCAGAGCTTTATCCTGATGACGGGTAACAGCTTTTTCAGTAACAGGAGTCTGAATTGGAATATAGCGATTCAGGGTTGCGCCGCCGTGAACTCTGCTGATTGTGCCCTTTCGTGTGAGCTTGGAAAGCTCTCGTCTGATTGTCGAAGGAGAAGCTCCTGTTACTTCAACCAGCTCCTCAACCGTAACCAGGTTATGAAGCTTTAAGTGATTTAAGATTGTCTCAACTCTATCATTACTCATGACTCGTATCCTTATGCAGCTTTAAAACGATTATATAAAACGGTTGATTTTTAAGGAGTGAACCGGTACGTATTCTGGGAAAAAGAAAGACGAAAATTATTAAAAGATGCAGACAAATATTGGTCAAAATGTATGTATATTTTTGCAGTCAAGTAAATTTATCTTTTATATCAGATAATTGATTATATATAACTCTCCAAGTCCACTCTCTGTATAACTCATTAAACAGCAAAAAATCTAAGTTTTTTCTAAGAGTTAAATCTTATTCTTCAAACAAACATACAACCTATATAGGAGAATAAAAATGAAGTTCAAGACAGTATTAGTGTT
>ONFP01000040.1 GCA_900317105.1 uncultured Succinatimonas sp.
TAATTCTCGATTATCTGAAGAAAAGAAAATCAGACTTGATTCTATCCTAAGCTACTACAATGAACTCAATAAAGCCAATGAACTAAAGGAGCTGTTACCAGAAGTATATGAAGCTAACTCTAAGGCTGAAGCAGAACGATTATGGACTGAATGGGTAAGGCTGGCAATGTCCTCTGGTATTGAGGAAATAATGAAATTTGCTAAGAGTCAGAATGACCACTACAGAGACGGCATTACCAATGCCGGCATCTACCATATCAGGACAAGTGTTCTGGAAGGTATAAACAATAAGATTAAGGTTCTAAAGCGTGTAGCCTATGGCTACAGGGATTTAGATTATTTCTTTTTAAGGATTAGAAGTGCATTCAGAGGAAAGTTTACTCCAATCCCGACGATTGGATAGAAGAAAGCCCTGATGAATTTAATTATATTCAAATCAGGACTTTCCACAGATTCACGGATGAACCCAAAAACTTTCCTTTAAAATAAAAAAGCCAGGGACAAGCCCTGGCATAAATTTAAACAAAGATTATTAAGCAAATGGATTTTCAGTTGGGTATAGAACACCTGCTGGCTGATTGTAGTTTACAGTCTCAATACCTAACATATTGAAGATATTGAACAGAGCCTTGCCAACATGGCTGAATGCAACTGCACCGTGATGTGGATAACGCTTCTCAATCAGAACATGACGGTAGAAACGGCCCATCTCAGGGATTGCAAAGATACCAATACCACCAAATGAACGGGTACCTACAGGAAGAACCTCACCTTCAGCTACATAAGCCTGAAGCTTGGTATCTGGAGTAGTCTGTAATCTGAAGAAGGTAATTGGACCTGCAGTCAGATCGCCTTCTAGAGTACCACGGGTGAAATCTGGGGTTGAACCTGCAGGCTCTAACAGACGGTGCTGGATGATCTGATAGTTGATCTTACCTAGCTTCATGTTGCAGCTGTCGGTAGTGGTCAGCTTGCAGAATGGAGTATTACCGCAGTGGAAGCCCATGAAGGTATCAGTCAACTTGTACTGTGAGAACTTAGGCTTGATATCCTGATCGAATAAATCCTGAGGAACTGAGTTATTGATATCAAGTAAGGTTACAGCGTCTTCAGTTACACATGCACCGATGTACTCTGATAGAGCACCGAAGATATCTACCTCACATGCAACAGGCATACCGCGTGAAGCCAGACGAGAGTTTACATAGCAAGGCTCAAAACCGAACTCCTCTGGGAATGCAGGCCAGCACTTGTCAGCAAATACTACATACTGACGTGAACCCTTGTGCTGCTCAGCCCAGTCAACCAGAGTAAGCTCAAACTGAGCCATTCTCTCTAACATATCTGGGTATGTATTACCGTTGGTGCCTAGTTCTTTTGACATATCAGCAACAACATCTTTAATACGAGGATCACCAGCGTGTTTTCTGTAAGCTACTAAAAGATCAAGTTCTGAGTTTTCTTCAATCTCAACACCGATATCATATAAGCCCTTAATAGGAGCATTACATGCAAAGAAATCCTGAGGACGAGGTCCGAAGGTAATGATCTTAAGATTTGCAAGACCAATTAAAGTGCGAGCAACAGGTAGGAAGTCTGCAACCATGTTAGCGATGTCTGAAGCGGTGCCAACTGGATACTCAGGAATGAAGCCCTTAAGCTTACGTAAACCTAAGTTATATGAGCAGTTTAACATACCGCAGTATGCGTCACCACGACCATCAACTAGATCATTGCCGGTTTCCTCTGCTGCTGCAACAAACATACAAGGACCATCAAAGAACTTTTTAATCAGAGTTTCTGGAGTCTCTGGACCAAAGTTTCCTAAGAAAACAACCAGTGCATTGCAACCTGCCTTCTTAGCTTCTTCTACAGCCTTAACAGCATCATTTTCGTTTTCTACGGTAACTTTGATTTCGTTAATCTTTATACCCTTATCCTGGCAAGCCTTAACAACAGCAGCGCGACGACGCTCTGACAGTGAACGGATAAAACAGTCTCTGGATACAGCGATAACGCCAAGATTTACATTAGGGATATTTGGTAGCATTTTTCTATGTTCCTCTTTAGTGGATTTTTGTTCTTATGGAACTATTTCTGTTCCTTATGTGTGTATATTTATAAATGATTTTATTTTTGTTTGCAATAAAAATCGCAAACGTTTACGAAAATCTTTTAATAATTCGTTTTAAATTTAATTACAGATCACACTTTTCCATTTTATATTGGTATTTTCAATGGTTAGTTTACTTTAACGCAGATCACAAAATTCGTAAAACCAAGCTTAAAAATCGCAATCACGTAAATCATTTTTAGTTGATATTAAGGATTTTTTTTCAGAGAAAAATAAACAAGCCTAACAGTAAGGCTTATAAATCAAAAAAAGAAGCAGAAAAAGAATTCATACAGTCCTTTGGAAAAGCAACCGTCTGAAAATGAAAATTAGTAGAAATCCTCGAAATTGTTCATGATAGTATCAAAATCTATTTCGTATTTGTCATAGCTTGGAGGAAGTTTTGGCATAGTAGCAGAGATTTCCATAACAGCCTGAGGCATAAAAGGTTTTGCTCCTGTAGTTGGATTATACATATCAAGGATCTGGGTAATCTCAGGATACAGAAGTTTTTCTCCATTAATTTCTATATCTTCAGGTTTATCCAGTTTCTCAACATAATTCTTTCCAAGATCTGCAATAAACTCATCCGTATATCTGTCTCGGTCATCCTTCTGAGAAATATAGTAGCTCAATGCCCCACTCTCTCTCTGCTCATGATACATCTTTGCCTCAGGTGCCCCCTCAGCAAAGGTGTATTTTCCTAAATACTGATCTGAAATCAGAGCGATAGCCTGATTAAAAACTCGCTTAGAATCAACTTCGTTATTGTAGGTAAAGTATTTAAGCATTGCTCCAACCGACTGGACACCACGTGTTTTCAGATCATAAAGAATAGAAAGAGCCTCTGTCTGATCAGTGGCAATACCCATTCCGTTCATCATCATAAGCGCGTAAAGAATGCCTCCTGTGGTATCACCGCAGTCGTATGCCTGCTTGAAAATGTCAGCTGCAGCAGATGCAATCTTGGAAAAATCCTTAGTTTTTATGATTGCATTAACACCTACAGCAGTAAGGGCCGGACCGTAATTCATTTTAGCGGCATTCTTAAGATAACGCATACCTTCAGCATAGGAGGTCTTTTTTCCCTGGCGCAGACGAATAAGACCTAGTGAGTAGTTAGCTGCAGGTTCATGCTTTTTAGCAGCATCCTCAAAGTATCTCATAGCCGTACGATAATCACGACGTTTTCCGTATCCGTACCATAACAGCGAAGCGAGACGTGTCTGAGCTTCTAGTACACCGTTATTCTTGGCATCTTCCCATGATTTCGCGGCACTCTTTGGAGAAAGATCATTTTCCTCTCCCAGAAAATCCAAATCACCTCTGTACAGCAGAGCGATATTTGACCCCTTTTTCTGAGCCTCATCAACCATGCGGATGTAATCCTGCTTGTTCATGCACAGGCTTATAGACTTCTCATACATTGCCAGCAAAGGATTATGAGACTTAAGATATTCCTCTGAATAGGATTTCATTGCCTCATCAAAGTAAAACAAGGCAGAACCGGCGCCCTGAGCATTACCGTATCCTAATAAAGAAAGGTATCCCATGACTTCATAAGCACCATGTATTTCAGGATATTTTGCGGTTTCACGGCAATAGTCCAGGGCTTTTGTGAAGTTACCGGCTTTAGCACTCAGCCAGGCTAAAAAAGGATAGGCTTCAGGAGCCTTAAGATATGTAGCCTTAAGCAGCAGAGACTGAGCCTTATGGAAGTTTCCATCCTCCATTGCCTTCATTCCTGCAACGACATAGGCTTCACGGGTTGCTCGATTATACTCAAGATATCCGGTGACAATAAGACCGACACCACCGCCTAAAAGAACGATGAGAGAAAGAATAATCAAAGCCACTTTATTTTTGGAGACAAAACTCTTCAGTTTCTCTTTAAAGGGTCTTTTGTCCTTTTGTTTTTTCTCTTTCTTCTTGCCAGCCATTTCAAATCCTGAGCATACCTAGTATCATTCGTTATCTATTTAAATTTTAAGCTATTTTTATTATGATTTAATAAATGTATTAAAAAATCATTATCTAAATCAAGAAAAATCAGTCATCTCCTGTATCAGCACCAACATCAGGAATATTAACTTCCATATCCTTGTTAATCATGGCAACGTCACGTTCAAGGGAAATCAGAGCATTTCTTGAGGTTGCAGCCTCATTTGAAATAGGATTCTCATCCTTGGTATTAAGTGTAAGAGCATTAAAAGGAACCACCTCTATACTTTCTTCTTTAATACCGATGTCAGTATAGGCTTTCTTTAAAGCTTCTCCTCTATCCTTAGCCAGTGCAATATTTTCCTGTGCCTTTGCCATATCATAGGCATACGCACGAATACTGATTTTTATGATTGATTTATCATACTTCAGATATTCAACCTGCTCATTTAGCATTTCCTGTGACTTAGCAGTAAGCTCAGTGGACTGATACTTGAATACCAGAGGCATCATACGAACGTCATTATAGTTGACTCTGATTAACTGCTCCTGACAGGAAAGGTATTTTTTATATGCATCTTTAAATCCCAGTGGATTTAATGCAGGAACGATATTCTCCCCTGAAGCCAGTTTTTTATCAGTATACGGCATCAGAATCTGATTGCCGTGATCAAGTTCTGAGAGCAGTTTCCAGGATAGAGTTGGTCCAATATAGGGATTAAAGCCTGCGTATAAATCAATTCTTCCTAAAAGTCTTTCTGCCCCGCTAGAATTCCAGTCTGGCTTGGCAGCTATAAATCTCATAGAGGAAGCCTGCCCAATACCGAGCTTAGGATGAAGTGTCATAGCGGAACGTAAATCTCGTCCACCATACGTCATAAAATTGGCAAAACCATATGAAGGAATGTCAAAGATAAGACGGCATGCGATCCTGCTACTCTCGTTGGACCAGAGTTTTTTTGCCGCTTCCGGCTCCATAGGAGCACTGTACCTTATCTGGCTATAACCTGTCGAAGCCACAACAGATATAGCAAAACAAAGGCATTTCAATACGCTGTTTATCTTCATAATCAAACCTAACATACAGGAAGTTCAGGGAATAATTTCCTACCTTATAAAGTATAAGCAATAATAGTGCCAAAAAAAGATGCAATTTTCACACAAAAGACTCAGACACAAAAAAGCACACTGAAGATTTCATCTTTAGTGTGCCTTTAGTTGTCCGAAGCCTGGATTAGTTTAACAGCTTAGATACATTAGACTTATCAATAAGTTCTGGCTCACAAAGATAAGTATCAACAACCTTTGCACCATTGTCATAAGTGGAAGTATCGTTAATATCAACAGGCTCTCCCTTTGAAAGTCTTGTAACCATATTTACAATAGTATTGCAAAGCTCATTTGGATTTTTATAGATGGTCATTGCCTGTTCACCATCAGCAATACTCTTCAAAGCATCAGGTACAGCATCCTGACCGGTTACAATTGGCATATTAGAAGAATCATAGCCATTGCGTTTTAAAGCAAAAAGTACGCCTTCTGAAATACAGTCAGCTGGACATAAAACACCATCCAGACGAGTTTTGCCTGGACCATAACCAATCTTATCAATAAGATCGGACATTCTCTTGTTTGCTTCTGTACCTGACCAGTCAGGAGTATTTACTTCCTCTGGAGTAGTCTGACCGGATTTGATTACAGCCTGACCACTCTGAATATAAGGTCTAAGCTCGTCCATAGCGCCTTTCCAGAAGAATTTGGCATTGTTATCATTTAGGGAACCATAGAATAATTCAATATTCTTAGGAGTAGATGTGGTAGCAAGATTCAGCTTGTCAACCAAATACTTACCCTGCATATGACCAACCATCTCATTATCAAAAGTAGCATAATAGGAAACGGCATTGGTACCAGTTATCAAGCGGTCATAGCTGATTATGGCAATTCCCTGTGACTTGGCAACTGCAAGAGCATCTGTCATAGCAGATCCATCAATAGGACCAACTACCAGCACATTCGCGCCTGAATTTGCCAGACGAATCAGTTGCCTATTCTGAAGGTCAGCATCAACATCACCACCATAGAACAATTCAACTTCAAAACCAGCATTTTTCAATCTGTTCTGAAGAGCAAAGCCCTCTTTATACCAACGATCCTCATTTTGAGTTGGCATAGATAAACCGACCTTGTATGCATGAACCTGAGGCGCAAAACACATCATTGCGGCAACAGAACCACACGAAAGTAGCTTAACTAAATTCATTAGAAAACTCCAAACAAAATCAAACAAACATTTCTATTCTTTATATAGTTAATAGATATAGAGATTTCAAAGAAAATCTTTATTCTTATCGGAATATCAGCATATATTTTTTACAATTTTTTTTATTAAATGCTGTGTATCACACTTATTTCAAAGGTGAATTCTGAAGACTTGTAATATTAGTTTTGAAAGGTGATTATTTGTTATTATCTTTAATTTTATATGAATTTCTCAGGGCTTCTCGTTTTTCCTGTTCTCTTTTGGAAAGAATCTCTTTAAGAGGCCCTTCCTCAAGCCTCTTCTGTTCTTTCAAAGCATTATAGGTAGTGCCTATTACAAAAAGAACAGGAATAGCAATAACTAGAATTAAAAGATAGCTCATATTATTTCAGAACTGATTTTAACTGCTCATAACTGGTGATAGCCCCACGAATCTCCTGACCGTCAATAATAAGATAAGGAGTACCGGCAATCTTCAGTTTAAAGCTGTCTTTAATGTTCTGCTCAATAGTAGCCTTTGATGAAGGGATCTTTTTAAGAACAGCATCATAATCAGCACCAATGGTCTTGAACAGAGCTTTTACAGATTCTTCATCTGCTTTTTTGTTTCCTGGTGTCATAAAATGCTTATGGAACTTAAAATACATAGAAGGATCGGTCTCAAAAAGAGCCTGTCCAAGATATGCGAGCTGAGCAGACTCCGCTCTGATTACAGGAATATTGACGTAGATAATCTGCAGGTCGTACTCTTTTAAAGCCTTCTCAAAATATGGCTCCATCACCTTGCAGTAACCACAGTTAAAATCAAAGAACTCAATGATGTAGTGCTTTGAATTCTTTTTTCCAAGATAAGGATGACTGTCTGATTTTCTGTATTCAGCTATGATTTCCAAAAAAGCCTGCTGTGTTTTTGCCTGTTCATCCCTTTCAAGCTTTTTCATGGCATTGATTATAATCTCTGGATGGTTAGACACATAATCGTCAATAATAGCCTCGATTTCCTTTTTTGTATCGGCATCTAGAGATGCAGCCTGGGAAACTCCACAGGAAAGAAGAGTGGCAGTAATTATTGTATTAAGCAGTTTTTTCATTTTTCTCTCGGCCAGACAATGCTATTTTCAGAAGGATAATAGCAACAATCACACATGATAGCAGATTTATACCAAGTGGCAATATGGAATTCTCTCCCATAATGCCGACAAAAGGAGAGACCATAGAACCGAACAGAAAATAAAGCACACCGAAAAGCCCCGATGCAGCGCCGGCTCCACCTTTTTTTAAGCTCATAACAATACCAAATCCTGCGGCCTGGGATACAGCCATCATACTGCAGTAAACAGCTAGAGTTAAAAGCACAAACAGATAATTATCAGGAACAATCAGAGCTTCAATCAGCATCAGAACAGCAGCAGAAAACATTATAAAGTAAGCCCCTTTTACCACACTTTCCTCTCCGTATTTTCTCGATAATCTGCCAGCAGATGCGCCAGTTAGAGAAATGCAGACTGAAATGAAAGCGAAAGTACAGGAATAGCCAAAGGGAGTCATTCCATAAATCACCTGAAATACAAAAGGTGAGGCTGCAAGATAAGAGAAGAATCCTCCCATAATAGAGGCTAGAGACAGAGCCACAAGCATAAATTTAGGATTAAAAAGTTCGACCTTTAATAGAAGCAGAGATGACTTTATATTGGCCTGTCTTTTATCTGCAGGAAGTGATTCCGGAACAAACAGCTTTGTAGCAAGGATCAGAAGCAGGCCCCAGCCTACCAGAACGTAGAATATAACCTGCCACGGAGCAAAGCTTATAATAAAGGAACCAACAATAGGAGCAAGGATTGGAGCAAGAGAGTTTATAGACATTAAAAAAGCCATAAAACTGGTCAGCTCATTTCCTTTAAATTTATCACAGGCAATGGAGCGTGTCAGCACGATGCCGCCTGCAGCAGAGAGTCCCTGAAAGAATCTCATTGCAATAAAGAAAACGACGGAATCAGAAATTGCACATAAAAAAGAGGTTACTGTAAAAATAACCAGTGAAGCATATAAGGGAAGAATTCTTCCATATGCATCAGAAACAGGCCCGATAATCATCTGACCTATAGCAAGACCTAAGAATGAGGCTGTCAGAGAAGACTGAACCAGCGATGGTGAGGTCTGGAAATAGTCCATGATGGAAGGCATGGATGGCAGATACAAATCAGAACACATTGGTGCAAAAGCACAGAGCATTCCTAGTGTAAAGACATACACAAAGTAGGAAAATTTAGAAGATTTCATTTCGATTTAAAGACAACATAAAGGCTAAAAAAAGAGTGCCGATATTCTAACAACTGAATTACGACACTCCTGCACAGTTTTCTCTATTCTGTCTTTAACAGAGAAAAAATCTCTTTTTCATTATCAAGAACCAGCTGTCTTTCTTTTGCCGGAAGCTTTTTATAATCTTCGGTAAGCTTGAGGTTTCTTACAGCATAGAAGAGCAGAGCCTTTCTTACCTCATGTTCAATATAGCCGTTATTACCGATGCCGTAATCTAAAGCCAAAACATTTCTTTCATTCTCAGATAGTTCAGGGTTAATCTTTAGCTTTAAAACAACCTTCTCGTTCCAGTCTGCATCAGATGCTGCATCTGTACCAACTTCTCTGAAACCATTACCCAGCGGATCAGGGAAACGATCATTTGGAGCCATGATTTTAGGAGTATCAGAGGATTTTATTCTGGACAGAACATAATCTCTAAATTCATGTCTGTCGTAGCAGTATGCTCTGATGTGCCATCTGAAACCATCATAAGCAAAAGAATGAGGAGCAATCAGATAATCCATGTATTTGCCCTGAGATAAAGACATATAGACAATATGCATTGCCATGTGCTCGTTGATGGCATCAATAAGATTACACAGAAGTTTCGCCTCAACCTTTCTCTTTGGAGGAACAAGAGTAGCTGCAGCTACAGGGAATCTTCCATTAAAGAAGTTTCGTGAATCAGAGAGGGAATCTCGAGAAACTAAGGCAAGATCCTCTAGGAAATGATCAGGAGAGCATTCATCAGGGAAAACAGGCTTAAAGTCATCAGTACGAACATAAAGCTTTTTGTGAACATCATAGCGAAGGTTTTCTCTTGAAGGTTTACTGTTTTTTACCAGCTCTCTGTACAAGGAAAAATCAAGAGATGACTGAGGAACAGAAATACCAAAAAAGTTAACCAGATCAGAACGATTGATTTTGCCTTCAACACTCAGACGAAAATCAATGAATTCCATACGTCTTCTAATACTCCATTTATTAGGAGTTATTTCAGACTTGTCAGATTTCTGAGCTGCAATCTCTTTTTTTACCATAAGGGGCCAATCCTTTCTCACTGAATAACAAAACAGATAAAATAAATAAAAAATACACCCTATCTTTATTCTGTATAGGTTTAAACATTTTTGATAGAAATTTTATCTCAAAAAAAAGTATATGTATAGTAATTCAATGAGAAAATAAACATAGCCCCATAATTTATACAACGTTAGAAAAAAGTTAAAACAACTAAAAAAACTATTTAAGGGCCTCAAGACACAGACTGACCATACCTGATACAGTATCTTCCCTTAAATTATCTGTAATCTCGATCTTAGGAAGCAAAGCCTCTTCGGCTGGAGTTCCGAGCTGTTTCTTTAATCTGTCAATAAAGCCTGGTCTTAAAGTCTCAGAATAAATAGCCATATATCCAGGATTTAACACACACATTACTGCTCTGATGGTTCTGATGGCAAGGTCATCTGCCTGCATGGATTCAGATGGCAAAACTCCGATATCATTGTACATAGGGAAATAACGGATCTCCCCTGCCATTCCATCTTTTCCTCTTAAAACAGCACCGTTATAACAGAATCCACAGCCGGGAATTTTTCCTGGAACAAGAATAACTCCACTTACATATTCCTGATTTTTACATCTCTTATAGCAGCCTAAGGTTGCAGCATTAATATCTGTTTCAAAAAAAACTGGTATATTGAACTGCTTTTCAAGATGAGAAGATAGTCTTTTTGACTGGCTGTCATGACGAATTGCACTTCCGACACGACCTCCAACATCATCTGAAGGCATCGAAACACCTATCACAGAAATCTTTGGGTGCCTGTTGATATAACGTTCCATTCCAATTTTTAGCTCATTGGTCTGTATTGAATCAGATTCTTCAATAAGTTCTTCCTTTCGCTCAATACATTCGCCAAACAGATTATGAACAGAATAACCTACATATTTGTTTCCTGATCTTTTATATATAGACAGAATAAGCATGAGCTTATTCATCTCATTAAATCGGTATGTAGATGCTGGACGACCGTTAGGCATATTCACCTTGCCTGCATCAAGAACCTCTCCAGAGGCAATCAGTAGAGATATTATTTTATTTAAGGTAACGACAGAAAGTCCTGTCAGTTCCTTTAACTTAGAACTTGTACAAACCTGTTCATCATGGAGAGCCTGTCGTACAAGCTGCAGATTCTGTTCACGGATCTGACGTGATGTAATTGTAAGCGAAGTATCAACCATTATCAGCCTTACTTTAATAACATTAATAAACCTAGTTTAATAATATCATTTTTTTTAATTTTGTTCAAAACATGAAATTTTATTATTTTAAATTAGCATTAGCTAATTATACAAAACCGAAGATAAATAACAGTATAAACGTATTTTTTTTGATACATATATTTGTTATATTTATATGTTATATCTATTGCAAATTAAGATAACAACTTTAGATATATATCGCATTTTATTCCCTATTCTGACATTTTAGAATCT
Source organism: uncultured Succinatimonas sp. (assembly GCA_900317105.1). Classification (GTDB taxonomy): domain Bacteria; phylum Pseudomonadota; class Gammaproteobacteria; order Enterobacterales; family Succinivibrionaceae; genus Succinivibrio. Next base: position 11,121 of record ONFP01000040.1, read on the forward strand.
TTACCGAGCCTTATATTTCAGCTTTTTGAATCAAACAAAATCAGATTTTCATTTTCAGATAAATTTTCATATTTTTTGTTAGTTATTTTTCAAAGATTTGTGAATTTTTAATAAATAACTAAAATTATCTTGACGGTTCCTAGAGAACCAATTTTTTTTACATACACTGCAAACGAGGAGCCTTAATGCTTCAAATTAGATTACATGGCCGTGGAGGCCAAGGTGTAGTGACCGCAGCTGAAATGCTGACTCTTGCAGCATTCTATGAAGGTCATCATGCACAAGCTTTCCCAAGCTTCGGTTCTGAGCGTACTGGCGCTCCAGTGGTTGCATATGCCCGTATTGATAATAAAGAAATTCGTACTCACGAGCCTATTCAGCAGCCAGGAGTTGTTCTTGTTCAGGATAAGACACTATTAGGATCAGTTGATGTATTCGGTGGATTGGATCCAAACGGATATGCAATTATCAATTCAAAAGAAGCACCAGAAGTTGTTGTACCAGAACTAGTAAAGATGTTACCTAAGGGTCACGTATTCACTGTTCCTGCAACAGATTTTGCTATGCAGAAGATTGGTAAGCCTCTACCAGGAGCTCCAATGCTTTCAGCTTTAGCAGCTGTAACTGACATTCTGAAACTAGAATCAGTTCAGAAAGCATTCCAGGAAAGATATCCAGGTAAGGTTGGTGATGCAAATGCTGAAACCGCTGCCCTTGCATACAACTATATTAAGGGAGTTCTATAATGCTTAAGCAAATCGAAGGTTCATTAGGTGTAGCTGAGGCAGTTGCTTTATGCCGTCCAGGCGTTGTATGTGCCTACCCTATTTCTCCACAGACTCACATTGTTGAAAACGTAGGTAAGTTCGTAAAGACCGGTACCTTAAAGGACTGTGATTTCCTGAATGTTGAATCAGAGTTCTCTGCAATGTCAGTAGCTATCGGTTCTTCCGTTGGCGGTGCCCGTACCTATACAGCAACAGCATCACAGGGTCTGCTGTTCATGACAGAAGGTATCTATTCAGCATCAGGTTTAGGTCTTCCAATTGTTATGACCGTTGCATCACGTGCTATCGGTGGTCCAATCAACATCTGGAACGATCACTCAGATTCTCTTTCACAGCGTGATTCCGGCTGGCTGCAGTTATTCTGCGAGTCAAACCAGGACGCTGTTGATACTCATATCATGGCTTTCAAGATCGCTGAAAAGGTTGGTCTACCAGTTATGGTATGTATGGATGGTTTCGTTTTAACTCACGCATTCGAAAGACTGGATATTCCAGATCAGGAGACTGTTGATAAGTTCTTAGGTGAGTACGAGCCAAAAGAATACCTGACCCCAAAGGATCCTGTATCTATTGGTGCTATGGTTGGACCTGAGGCCTTTACCGAGGTTCGTTTCCTGCAGCAGCGTAAGATGGCAAAAGCTCTAAAAGTTATCGAGGAAGTAACTGAAGAGTATCGTGCTCTTACAGGTTCTAAGTCAGGCGGTATCCTAGATTGCTACAACTGCGAAAACGCAGATCTGAAGATCATTATCATGGGTTCAACCGTAGGTACTGCTAAGGATGAAATTGACAGGCTAAAAGCACAGGGTATCAATGTTGGTATCATTTCCTTAAAGTCATTCCGTCCATTCCCTTATGAGAAACTAGCCGAGGCAATCGGTGACACCAAGCAGGTTATCTGCCTTGAAAGAGCATTCTCATTTGGTGCTCGCGGTATTATCTGCCCTGAAGTTAAACGTGCAATGGAAGGCAAGAACTGCGATATCAAGACTGTTGTAGCAGGCTTAGGCGGTCGACCAATCTTCGGTACAACTATCAACGGTATTGTAAAGGATGCTCTTGCAGGCAAGTTTACTGAGGAATTCACCTGGTTTGACATCGACTCAAATGTCCTAAATGGCTACACTCAGAAGGCAGAAGGTGTAACCTTCCCACAGGGTCCGCTAGGTCAGTCAGTTTTAGAAGACTCAGTCAAGGGTTAAGCAGGAGACAGTACAATGTTAGAAAAGATTAAATTCTACCAGACAGGTTCAAACACTGTTGGTAATCGTATGTTAAATCCTGCTATGCGTACAAATCAGGCATCAGAGGATCGTAACAACAGCTTAATTTCAGGTCACAGAGCCTGTCAGGGCTGTGGTGAGGCATTAGGCGCAAGATATGCAATTGATGCTGCAATGAAGGCAACAAACGGACAGATTATGCTGGTGAATGCAACCGGCTGTCTTGAAGTTTTCTCAACTCCATATCCAGAATCAGCATGGAAGCTGCCATGGGTTCACTCCCTGTTCGGTAATGCTGCATCAGTAGGATCTGGTCTTGCAGCCGCTGCTGCTGTATTAGCAAAAAAACACGGTGATTCCGTTGTTCCTCGTGTTATTGCTCAGGGCGGTGACGGTGGTACCACCGATATCGGTTTTGGTCCTCTGTCAGGTATGTTCGAGCGTAACGACGATGTACTTTACATCTGCTATGACAACGAAGCATACATGAACACCGGTGTTCAGCGTTCATCTGCAACTCCTCCTTCAGCAAGAACAGCTACCACTCAGCTGGTTGGAGACAAACCAGGTGCTGACTGGGGTAAAGGTAAGGATGTACCTCTGATTGCTATGGCTCACGGTATTCCTTATGTAGCAACTGCAACTGTTGCTGATCTTCGTGACCTTGAGTATAAGGTTACAAAGGCAATGTCATTCCACGGAGCCCGTTATATTCAGATTCTTGTTCCTTGTCCTCTAGGCTGGGGCTTACAGTCAAATGCAACTGTTACCGCAGCACGTATGGCAATGGAAACTGGTTTCTTCCCTGTTTATGAAGCTGAATACGGCAAGATTACTTCTGTACGTAAGATTCGTCAGAAGCAGCCAGTGCTTAACTATCTGAAGATGCAGCGCAGATACGCTCACCTGACCGGAAAGAAGGCAGATCCAAATGTTGTTGCAAGACTGCAGGCAATGTGTGATGCCAATATCAAGGATTTCGGTCTGCTAGGTGATGATGAACCAAGTTCAACACCAGTTGCAATTCAGGCTTACGAGCGTAGCTCAGCTGTTTAAAGGAGATAGTTAATCATGATGAATAAAGCTTTCGCTGTTACCCTTGATCCAGCTACTTCCTTACAGAATCACACTGGTTCATGGCGTACTCTGCGTCCTGTAAATGTATTCAAGTTGCCACCTTGCAACAATCAGTGCCCTGCAGGTGAAAACATTCAGCAGTGGCTGTATTATGCTGCAGAAGGTGACTATGAACACGCATGGCGTATTTTAACTGAAGAAAACCCAATGCCTGCATGTATGGGTCGTGTCTGCTATCACACCTGTGAAGGCAAGTGCAACCGCGGTTTCTTAGATGAGAGTGTTGGCATTAACTCTGTTGAGCGTTTCTTAGGTGACTATGCTTTAGAGCATAACCTGTCATTCAAGCGCCCAGCACGTGAAACCGGCAAGAAGGTTCTGATTGTAGGCGCAGGACCTGCAGGTCTTTCAGCAGCATATCACTTACGTCGTTTCGGTCACACAGTTCACATCGTTGAAATGGGTAAGGAAGCCGGCGGTATGATGCGTTACGGTATCCCTGTATATCGTCTGCCACGTAATATTCTTGATGCCGAAATCAAGCGTATCACAGATATGGGTGTAACCATTGAATGCGGCCGAAAAGTCGAAGATATCGAAGCAGAAAAGAAGAACGGCAAATATGATGCTGTTATTCTTGGCTTAGGAGCTTCAATTTCAACCAACGTTGATATTCCTCAGGGCGATACCACTTCAGTCCTGAACGCTCTTTCAGTTCTAGGTCAGATTGAGACCACCGGTGATATCCAGATTGCACGTCGTGTTGCTGTTTACGGTGGTGGTAATACCGCTGTTGACGTAGCTCGTTCATTACGTCGTATCGGTGCAGAACCTATCATTGTTTACCGTCGTAACCGTGATAAGATGCCTGCAAACGAGGAAGAAATGGATGCAGCTATCGAGGAAGGCATTCAGGTTAAGTGGCTGTCTACCATTGCATCAGCTTCAAAGGATAAACTCAAGATAGAAAAGATGGAGTTGGACGAGAACGGAAAACCAAAGCCAACTGGTCAGTATGAAGAGTTACCTGCAGATGCTGTTGTTCTGGCTATCGGACAGAATGTTGATAAGTCTGTACTGTCAAAACTATCCAACCTAGAGATGGATAAAGACAGCGTTGTAATTAACCAGGAAACCATGATGACTTCAATTGAAGGCGTCTTTGCTGCTGGTGACTGCGCAAGCACAGACAGAACCGTAACTCGTGCCATCGGTATGGGTAAGAATGCAGCTCGTGGTGTAAATGCTTATCTGAACGGTAAGACCTACAAAAAACCGGAGAAGCATGAGATTGCCAAGTTCGAGGATATGCATCCTTGGTACTACACCGATGCTCCTAAGATGGTTCGTGAGGAACTTGAAGCAGCTCGCCGTTCAAATACCTTCGATGAGGTTCAGATTGGTCTGACCGAAGAGAATGCAGTGTTTGAAGCTCGTCGCTGTCTATCCTGCGGTAACTGTATGGAATGTGACAACTGCTACGGTGTCTGCCCAGACAGCGCTGTAATTAAGTTAGGTCCAGGTAAGGGCTATGAATTTAATTACGACTACTGCAAGGGCTGTGGTGTATGCGCACAGGAATGTCCATGCGGCCACATCAAGATGGTTCCTGAGCAGATCTAATCATATTGAAGCATTAAATGTAATGGCTGTATATCCAAAAGGTATACAGCCTTTTATGTATAAGGTGTTGTTAATAAAATGGATTTCAATTATCTCAGATACTCTCTTAGGAGTTTTTTGGATTCTGATTTTAAACGGGAAGAGATATCAGATATCTTAAATGCCAAAGAACCTGAGAAATTCTCAAGAGCCTACCTGAAAAGTCTTAACTTCAAGGAAGAAAATGAATCGAGGATGAGAATCAGATTCAGAGTCCTGATTGACAAAGCCTATGCGGCGAATATCCCGCTAGGAGAAGAACTAGGCCCCTATTCAAGCCCCGAGGATGCATATCTTGCAAGGCAAAGATATATTGCAGGCTATACCAAAAAGGGAGAGACCATTGCAATTCTAAACAAATTCCTACTGATGATTCTGCTAGCAATGTTATCTGTTGCAATCGTATTACTTTTCTCGGTTTAATTCACATATTAAGAATAATTCCTGATTTTTGAATTAAACTATCTCAATATGACCTATACTTATATATAGGTGAATGTTCAGTATAAAAAACAATATTTCCAATATAGTGGATTTAAAATTGTTTTTGATAAAACAATCTGTTAGCATAGATTTATGGTAAACATTTACCACAAGATTCCCTGGGGTGCGATCAAGTTATTTGTACCCTGAGCCGATATCTACAGACATTGGTGTCTTCCTGATTATAGTGTGCAGGCCCGGATTGCCCGCGGAAGCCTAAGTAGTCATCTGATGCCAAACTTGAACACACTGGTTCAAGGAGTCAAGAATAGCGGATTCACTTCCGGGGTTCTCACTTCAAACGTACCATTCCTATATTCATTTCCTAATTGCGATTTTTGTATAGTACAATTTACGGACTTTTCAAAAAACATTTTATAAAATCGTGAATTAAGTCACTATATATACAAAATCTATGTTGAATTATGCCTAAGCTTTAACAAAAAAAAATTAACATATGTATAATGAAAATATCTTAAGAGCTCATTATTTAGTTAGCGGTTTAGCCTCTACTGCATTGGATGTAGAGCAAAAACTTAATATGAATTCTAAGTGAATTTATTTTTTTGATTTGGCTATTTTTAGAGTAAAAAAAAGATGTCTCCTATTATAAAACCACAAACTGACACAACTATCAGCTGGTTCTTAAGTCAGTGCCACATTCATAAGTACACTGCTAAGAGCACAATTATTCACGCCGGCGAGAAAGCTGAAACCTTATACTACATTTCAAAAGGCTCAGTTGCCGTACTAATTAAAGATTCAGATGGTCATGAAATGATTCTGAGTTATCTGAATCAGGGTGATTTCATCGGTGAAGTTGGTTTATTCGATGAGTCAGAGAATCCTAAGCGTACTGCATGGGTAAAAGCAAAGACATCTTGTGAGATTGCAGAAGTTTCATACAGCAAGTTTAAGCAGCTAGTACAGGTTAACCCTGAAATTCTGATGCGTTTAACTGCACAGATTTCACGTCGTCTGTCAGCAACTTCAGCTAAGGTTGGTAACCTGGCATTCTTAGACGTTACAGGTCGTATTGCTAAGACTCTTGTAAACTTAGCTCATCAGCCAGAGGCTATGACACATCCTGATGGTATGCAGATTAAGATCACCCGCCAGGAAATCGGTCAGATCGTTGGCTGTTCACGCGAGACTGTAGGTCGTATTCTGAAGATGATGGAAGAAGATCATCTGATTACAGCTCATGGAAAGACCATTGTGGTATTTGGTACCAGATAGTTAATCTTGCGATTGGTTCTATATAAAGCTGAGTCATACGATTCAGCTTTTGTCTTTTTTAAATCTAAAAAAATTTCAATTCAACTTTATTGGCTTATGTAGAAATCTATTCTGAAAACTGACTTTCTTTTGCTGTATAATGATACGGATTTGAAATCGTGAGAATAGAACTGTAGCATTTATTACACAGTTGATTTTTATATATTTCATAAATAGTGTTTTATAAAATTTAGGAGCAGACAATGGCTTCATTATTAGAGCGCAATGTTCACTCTTTTGATAAGAACGACCTTTTAGCTTGCAGCCGCGGTGAGTTATTCGGACCTGGTAACAGCCAGCTTCCAGCACCAAATATGCTGATGTTTGACAGAATTACCGATATCCAGAATGAGGGCGGTGAGTATGGTTTGGGCTATGTAAAGGCTGAACTGGATATTACCAAGGATTTATGGTTCTTCCAGTGTCATTTCCCAGGTGATCCTGTTATGCCTGGCTGTTTGGGTCTAGATGCAATGTGGCAGCTTGTAGGCTTCTTCCTGGGCTGGAGAGGTGGTCCAGGTAAAGGACGTGCTCTTGGCGTTGGTAAGGTTAAGTTTAAGGGTGAAGTTTTAGATCACGCTAAACTTGTAACCTATGAGATTAATCTGAAGAAAGTTATTGAACGTGGTCAGCTAATCATGGGCATTGCAGATGGCAAAGTTTATGTTGACGGTGAACACATCTATACAGCTGAAGATCTTCAGGTTGGTTTAATTCCACCTAAGAAAGCTTAATTTCACATCTTTCACTTAATACCTCCATACTAAAATAGTTCTTAGCCTAAACATGGGGGTATTTTGTATATTCTTTCTCTAAAAATTTCCATATTATCTCCAGACAATGCGGCTCTTAATAGGCGTATTCAGGTAAAAAACCAAAGTTTCTCTTGCATAACCAAGACTTTTCTTTTAAAATACAAAGGCTTTATGGGGTTCCAGCCCTCGCGTACTTGTTGAAGGTTTAATTGGTCAGGTTCGGAAGGAAGCAGCCAGGGTCTTTATACAAGGTACCGCGATACGGTTGGAATCCCACCAGATGAATCATGGTGGTTATCTATGAATTCAAATTCTCAGGTCTACTCTACTCTTTCCGATTTAGTCCTATCCGATCAAGTTTATAAAGATAAAGCAGATATGCTGTTCAAGCTTATTTCCATTATGGAAGATCATGATGGTTTAGGCTCCCCTGGTATCTTTATGATGATTAGACCTAGAGGTTTTGGTCTGTCTTTAATTTCTCAGTCTATTCAGAATCTGGTAAAAATAGAAAGTGATAATGATGACAGTCTTAATATAAATACCACACCTAAGATCATCACAACTTATCAAAGTAAACAGAATATTATCAATAACCAGATTCAGTCATCTCTCTCCTCAAAGGAAAGTGAAAACACAGTTCAGAATACAGAGGCTGTGTCTAAAAAAGCTACCGAATCAGTAGAATCAGAAGAATCAGATGCAAAAGATGCAGACAGCAAGAACAAAGAAGACACTTCTATTCTAGAAGACATTAAGAACTATATTGAAGATCTGGTATCTGACAAAAAGAAAGAAGAAGGTGACGATTTTTCTGATCAGAAATCAATTGATGAGATAAACGCTAATGCATCTGCTCAGGAGCTGATGGTTACTGATGAAATTGATGCGATAAAAACCTTCTACAACGTCAAGAAAAGACCAGTATTAAGTCTGGATTTTAAACATCTTAGAGCGAAGAATCCTAAAGAATTCACTGAAGGACTTCTCGATATTCTTCAGGAACAGTTCTGGATCAATCATATTGAATCACATATCGATCCTTATCAGACTCCAAAAGCTTATTTTGATAAACTGCTTAATGAATTAAACAAGAAATATCCTTCAATCAAAATATCAGTTCTGATTGATAACTATGATGTTCCTTTTATGGTAGCTTCAGAATTTAATCATGAACAGTGTGAAGAATCTGTCTGTGCCTATCTTGATATGCTGAATGTAATTAAGTATTCAAACAGAACAGTAAAATGGTGTCTAATCTCAGGACACATCAATTTCTCACTGGCATCAGAAACTTCCGAAGGATTACCACTTGTTTATGATCTTTCATCAGAACCAATGTTTGCTGCACTTTTTGGGTTCACACGAGACGATATTAAAGAAGTTTATCAGAATGAAATAATCCGATTCAGTGAGAATCTGAAGATCACCCCTGAGAAATATCTTGATATGTTAGAGCAGTGTTACGGCGGATTCTTATTTGCTGATAATGATGAGATGTACAATCCCAACTGTCCTAAAATGTTCTGTCCTGCCTGTATAGCCCACTGCATGATGAATAACGGAAAGCTGCTTCCCTATTCAGCCTCTGGCAAATACGACTTTGTAAAAAACGCATTAAAGAATAACCCAAAGAATTTATCATGGCTTTTCGGAAAGGATGGACAGGATCCTCTGTTCTCCGATTCAGTCGAAACCGATGTTAAGGGCAAACAGCTGGGAAGTCTTTTAATTCAGCTGGGCTTTGCAACAAGAACCAAAGTAATCATCAATCACTCTGATGCGTATGTAACCTGGAGATATCGCTTTGAATTTCCAAATCTTGATATGAAGAAAACCTTTGCATACATATCAGGAGAAGTAACAGAACAGGATCTTATAAAACCTTTGGAAGTTGTAATCGATTCAACAAGTGATTATGAGGAGGACTAAGTGAGTCTGGCTTTTTTTGATATGGACGGAACCCTGGTTGGAGGAGACACAAACAACATCACCCTTCATCATTTCGTAAAACTTGGTATCGCTCCTTCAGACATGCTGGTAAAGCTTAGTGAATGCGAACAGAAGTTTTTTGAAGGCTCCCTTGATATTAATGACTTCGTCAGATTTGCGGTTACCCCTTTAGTAAAATTATCAAAAGATGAGCAGTATAAGGTTCTGCACGAAACAGTTCGAGATCTGATTATTCCACTTATAAAACCAGGCGCAAAACGAGCCCTGGATTTTCATAAGAAAAGAGGAAGAGGTGATCGCGTTTTTATCGTAACCTCAACCTGTGACTATATTGTAGAACATGTTGCCACTCTACTTGGGATCAGTGATTTTATCGCTGCACCGATGGAAAAGGTAGCAGGAAGACTTACAGGCAAGCAGTGTGGAACTGTTCCTTATCAGGTAGATAAGGTAAAACGCATAAATGAAATAATAAATAAGGAAAGTCTGTCTTTAGAGGATTCTTATGCATATGGAGATACTATCAACGATCTGCCTATGCTAATGATGTGCTCTCACAGATTTGCTGTCGATCCAAATGAGAAACTCCTGAATCATCCTGCTATAAAGTCCTTAGAAATTGTAGACTGGTCCAAATAAAACACAACTAGAGGACTAAGGGACTCTGCTTGTTACAGGGAAAGATTTTGCTGACATGGAGATTGCTTCAATTGTAGTGGATTTGTTGTTCACTTGTGTTAAAGAATCTCTCATTTAAAACAAAGCTTTTGCCAAGATCGATGAACAGACCATCCCCGGCGTCATCATGAAATTCATAGACTCCGGCATCTGCACGTCTTACAAATACGCCTCGAAGCAGTACATAATCGCCTTCCTTGGCAACTTTCTTTACACCTTTAACTGAATTTGGGGCATCAGGTCGGATGTGATTATGAGCAAAATCATCTGATACCACTTCTGACTTTGAATCAGAACTGCCGATAATATTCTCATGCTGAGCAAAGGTGTATCCACCGGCACAGACAGCTACTACAATCAGTATAGTGGAAATGTGTTTAAGCATAGATTTAATAATGTACTGCATACTATTCCTCTCACCTGTGATTGTATTTTTATTAACTTAGATTAGAGGTAGCAAACAGGCTATTTATCTTATTCGGATTTATTACCTTCATCTGAACTTTCAGAAGAGGATTTTGTGTAATCAATCTCTTCGTTTACCGGCTCAGGGACCCCGCAGAAAGTTGTAAACTTATTAAAGATCTTGCAGAACAGCAGACATTCCATTTTTGTGTCATACTCAGCTCCATGGGCCTTATCAAGATCAAAATCAATACCTGCGGCAATACAGGCTTTAACCAGAACACTCTGACCATATACAAGCATAGAAAGAGAGGCTGTATCACAAACGGAGAAAGGATGGAAAGGAGAACGTTTATAGTTCAGACGCTCAGTAGCCGCCTTAATGAAACCTAAATCAAAAGATCCGTTATGACCTACAAGAATTGCCCTTTTGCATTTGTTAGCCTTAACCTTTTTGGCTATAGCCTTGAACATAGGAATTAGAGCATCTTCCTCAGAAACAAGGTTTCTTGATTCATCAAAAGGATCAATGCCTAAGAAATCTATATTGGCCTGTTTAACCAGAGAGCCAGGAAATGGTCTGATATTGGCGTGAAACTGTTCATCAGGCACAAGCATGCCCTTTTCATCCATTTTCACTGTCATCATGGAAACTTCAATCAGAGCATCAGTTTTAGGATCAAGACCTGCTGTTTCAACATCAACAATAACAGGATAAAACTGACGGAATCGATCTTTTATTGAGTAAGTATTAGCTTGTAAATCTGACATAATTATTCTTGTAGTACTGCCCTGGCATTTTTTATGCGTAAACAGATTAAATATCATTTAAATCGTAATTAGTAATCTTTTTGTCTGCAATTTTAACAAAAAAGGCAGGAGATCGAAAACGACAAAACAGATAAAAATTCAGAAAGGACAGAGAACATTAAGATTCAGCAGAATATTTGCTGCCATACAAAAAGCATTGCAAATTGGATACATTATATTTTGCCTTACTTCAAACAACTATCATCCTATATCATATAAATAAGTAATTTAAATTTAAAATATAGAGATATAAGTGCATTAAAAAAGATAAGGCAGTCAATATATGAACATAAGCTCTAAACTTCTTCTTCTAACCGCTTTAACAACAGTATCAGTTGAAGCAAATTGTGCTGAAGCATCATCCAACAAGAATCAGAATAATCCCCTGAAACTCCAGAGAATAGTTGATCAGAGTACCCAGGGTAAAGCAACATCATGCCTTATCTTTAATGATGAGATGAATGCGCTTCAGAACCAGAATATCCTCAAAAAATATCTAACCTTAAAAGACAGTAATGGAGCGGATTTTTCCTCATTCTCTCCTTTTATCTCTGATAGAAAACTCTGTCTGAGCGGACTGAATTTTGGAGAAAATTACAGTCTGACTATAAAGAAAGGAATAGAAGGCTTTATCTCAAAGACAACCGATAAAGATCTATCGGTAAAGTTTAAAACTGCTGATGCTCAGTCTTCCGTATCCTTTACAAACGGACTGATTCTTCCTATAAACAACTCTGATAGTATTAACATTAACTCAATAAATATGCAGAGTTTCAAGCTATCAGTTTTTAGAATTGCAACCTCAGATATTCCAAGAGCCTCTCTTTTCACACTTCTGGAAAACAGACTGGATAAATGGCAGATAAACTCACTCGTCGATAACTATGGTGAATTCATCCAGTCCAAAGTATACAAGCTGCCAAACAAAAAAAATGAAAAACAAACCACCACTGTTAATATCAGGGATTTCAAGAAGAATCTTAAAGATGGATTATTTGTTCTTTTAATTACAGCTGATGACAAAAATGATGGTGACAGCGTTTATGATCTGGCTCCAGATTATGAGTCACTCGCACTATCCAAGCTGCTGTTTATCACCGATATCGGAGCGACAGCCTACAAAGGAGCACTGGGTCTGGACATTGCGGTAAGATCACTTAAGGATGCAAAACCAAAGAAAGGTGCAAAAGTTGAACTTCTGTCATCTGGTAATGAAGTTTTAGGAGAAGCTACAACCGATGGGGACGGTTATGCTCATTTTGATGAAAAACTTTTGTCAGGAAACAACTCTAAAGCTGCAGCAGCAGTGCTTATTACAGACGGCAACGATACCTTCCCGCTGGATCTGCGAGCAGAAAATCTGTATCTGGAGGATGCTGCAACAGACAATGAATATGCAGAGAATAACGACAGAACCATATTTTCAAAACTTATAAAACAGTCCAATTTCAGAATATATGCCTTTACCCAAAGAAGCCTGCTAAGACCAGGAGAAAAAGTCTACTATCAGGCACATGTTAGAAATGCCGATTTAAGTGCAGCACCACTGAAGGCATTGAAGCTAACAGTATATAGACCAGATTATACAGTTTTAAAGGAAGTAACTTTAGACAAGCCTAAGGCTGGTGTTTTTGATTATGAGTTTACCCTTTCAGACAACGCTCAGCTAGGTGAGTACCGCCTGGAACTTGGATATGACAGGAATCAGATTCTATCCTCAACAAAATTCACTGTAGCAGCCTTTAAGCCAAGCTCAATAAACGCACAGTTTCTATCTGATAAAAAAATAATAAAGGATGGTGACGGAATTGAGATTGAATCAAAATACAATTATGGCTCAATGGCCTCAGATCTGAATGTAGAAGGCTATTATCTGATCAAACCTGATAATCATCCAGTTGAGAAATTCAAGGATTACTATTTTGGACTGAACGAGGATGAGGTTTCAGATCATGTCAGAAACCTGCCAATTGATTCAGGAAAAACCAGTAAAAAAGGAAGATTCACTATTACTCCAGCTATAGCCTATGCAAAATATCCTCAGCTTATGGAGCTGAATCTCAACATCATGCCACCAGCATCAGATGTGTATTACATGCATCATGAGTTTAAATATGATTTTAAAACACCAATGCTTGGAGTGCAGAAACTTAAGAACAACAACGATAAAACAGCATTTAATGTAATAATGTGCCAGCAGGACGGAACAGCACTTGAAGGCAAAGCAAATTACATTATCCAGAAAAGAAACATAAGCTATCAGTATATCTTTGAGAACAACATCTGGAAATTTATCAAAAACGAATACAGAACCCCTGTCACCTCCGGAGAGCTGACAATTGCAAGTGATTACCAGAAGAACAATATAGAAGCTGATCTTAAAGACGGCTCATATGTTCTTGAAATAACCGATGATAAAACCGGTTTTAATACCTCCTATAACTTCTACGTTGGAAGCTACAGTACTTTCAATCCAAACTCACCAGACAGATTTGTTCTAACCACCGATAAGGATACGTACAAAACCGGAGACACAGCAACCTTAAGCTTTGAAAGTGAGTTTGACGGATATGCCGATCTGGTTCTTGGAAATAATGGAAACAACCGCATCTCACATTATGAAATTAAAAAGGGATTAAATGAAATCAAGGTCAGAATTGATGATGATTTCAAATTCGGTACATATGCCCTGCTGACCACATTCAGCGCAATGGACAATCCATACAAGACTGCAGCCAGAGCTGTTGGTCTGAATTACATTAGCGTCGATTCATCAAAGGCGGAGCTTGATATTTCCACCTCTCTTGATCAGGCTGTAAAAGAAGGCAATCCTCAGATAAAACCAAACTCAAAGCTGCACTTTGAGGTTCTTGTAAACAGCAAGGATAAATCTGCAATTGATGACGATACATATGTAACAGTCACACTGGTGGACAATGGAATTCTTTCAATCAATAAACATAAGGTACCAAATCTCATCAAAGCTCTGGCAGGCAAGGAGTCTCTAAAAACAACCATTGTTGATATGTACGGACATATCATAAAGGATATCAAGGGAGATGGTCAGGGTTATGGAGATGACATGATGTCAGGAGAAAGTGCAGCGGCACTGTCAAATATCAAAGACAATCTGTTATCACTATACACCAGAGCTGTTAAGGTAAAGAACGGAAAGGCAGAGGTTGAATTTGACCTGCCAGCTATTTCAACCACAGCAAAACTGATGCTTACAGCCTTTAACACCCACAAGGTTGGTAGTACCTCCATTGATCTGCCTATAAAGGATAAAGCGGTAACTACCTTAAATACACCTTATTATCTTTATAACAGAGATTCACTAACAGGAACTTTAGGAGTTGATAATATTATCAATGACAGTGCCGATTTCAGCTTTGAAGTTAAATGCAGCGGTTCCGTAAAGTGTGATAAAAAAGGAGAACTCAAAGCAGAAAAACAGTCGCTTTGACATCACAGAAAACAGAATCTTTTCTGTACCTGCAGATTCAGAACAGGAAATCAGACTAAACCAGAATTTTGCAAACGGTACTCCAGCAGAAATAACCTTAGGAGCACTGCCTATTTCTGATAACCAGAAGATAATAAAATCTCTTGATTTCAAGTATAAGTACTCATTCTTTGATGAAGTCTCAAAAGGTATTATTCTTTTGAAGACTCTCCGTGAAATGAAAGATAAGGATTCAGCTGAATACAGAGATTATCAGAGATATCTTTCAGATATTATTGATTATGTGCAGTCACACATTTCTATGCAGGGTTATGTAAACATTAACTTCTATAACTATGAAGCCTCAAAATATGCTTCTGTATATGCAGCAGAATTCCTCTATGATGCCTATAAGGATGGATTTGATGTAAGCAGTTCCACCCTTGAGTATCTGGAGAAAGCCCTTTCCCGTAATCTTAACGATGATAACGAAACCGTAGCCGCTCTGGCTATGAAGCTTGCCGCAGCTCAGGGAGTCAACGTAAATACCACTTTAACCTATAGATTCGATCATAACGAAATACAATCCATAAATGCCTTATGTAACTATGCAGCTGCATTTGGACTATATGGAGATAAACTTCGACAGAATGAAGCTTTGAATAAGGCTTTAAAGAATCTTAATGAAACCTTAAAACTTAAACAGTTATATCTATCTGCACCTAATTTCAAAAAGCAGAATGAGCTGTTAGAGCTTATAAAAAACTATCAGCCTTTCTATATCAACACGGTAGCTTATGATGTTCTGACACTGTTAAAGGAAAAATTAAATGCAGACAGTAATACAGATGTTGAGACCTTACTTCAGATGCTCAATTCCGAGACATTAAAGGGAGATTATCTGGATAGTCAGTCCAAAGCTGTACTCTGCGAACTTTCTGAAAAATATGGACAGAATGCAACAAAGCAGAGCGCAAAAGTAGAGAATGGAGTTATTAAGGTAAAGAACAACTCTAATAAAAATGCCGTTGCCTCTGTATCAGTAACCGGTAAGGTATCAGGAGAAATAATTAATCCAGATTCTCTTTCATTGCAGATTATGTATTTCGACAGGAATGGAAATGCCTTAAACAAAGACTCACAGCTTAAGGTAAATGATGATGTAATTGTACTGGTTTCTGCTAAATCAGCTCAATTCAGTGATTCAAAAGCATATGTAAACCTCAAGTTACCATCAGATATGGTATTTTTAAGGAAACTGAGTTCAAATGAAGTAAAGAAAGCTTACACTTTCCTGCAGAAATACAATCTGACAGAAAACTACCAGATGGAAACCGAGCTTTCTGACACTTCATACAATGTATCAGGAGCTTTAAACGGGAAGCCATTAACCTTTGCCTTTATGCTGAAGGCTGCCTATAAAGGACAGTCAGCCCCGCTAATGAGCAGACTATCCATGAAGACATTCAGTGTGCAACATTATTACTATGCAGATCCTGTTAACTTCAGGATTACTGATGAAACAGACTCTGGAGAGACAGCCAAGTCAAAAACAGGCGGGAAACAGTAAAACGTAATTTTATATCTGACAGATAGTTTCGAAGAGTCTCTTCTTCGTGACTATCTGTTTGTTTTACAAGTAATACTAATGCATAAAGACTAGCGTAAAATGATGTTTATGCCAAATAAAAGACAATCTGTTTTGCCAGAGAAGAATAACATTTGAACAACATGAGATTAAAACTGTCCTCTGACTTCATAACAAAAAAAAGAGTAATAGTCACATCCGTTTTATCCTGTCTTGCCCTCTTTGCATTTGTTCTTTACAGCATCCTGAGCATCGATTTTTCTCCATTACAGAACCGTTCAAACATTTTATTTGATAAAGACGGTAATGTAATCGCCTTCTCATTAAGCAAAGATAATCAGAGCTATCGTTTTCTTACAACTAAAGATGATGTAAGTGAAATATACCTTAAGATGCTGCTGTCTAATGAGGATAAGAATTTTTACTCTCATATCGGGGTTGATTTCAAAGCGCTTATCAGAGCTCTTATCTTTAATCTAAAAAACAGAGAAATAACTTCCGGTGGCTCAACCCTTGCCATGCAGGTGGTTAAAAGATTATCGAACCATAAAAAAAGATCATATGTGAACAAATTAAAGGAAATAATAGGTGCAGTCTACATAACAGCAGCCTATGGTCGGGAACAGGTATTATCATGGTATCTGACTCTGGCGCCTTTTGGATCTAACATTGAAGGGGTAAAGGCGGCCTCTCTCAAATGGTTTAATCATCTGCCAGATAGATTAACGCCATCAGAAGCTGCTCTATTAGTGGCTCTGCCTAGAGCACCTGAACTTATAAGACCAGATTTATATCCCCAAAGAGCAAAATACTATAAGAATGAAGCAGTTAAACTTGCCTATAAAAATGGAATCATAAACGGAGATCTTCTCAGGATTGCTCTTGCAGAGGACTGCAGCTTCAGACTGCAAAACATAAAACAGAGCGCCTATACCCTTGGCAATTTTCTTTTTTCACAGAAAGGTAACAGGATAAATTCTCATATTAAGAATAACTCAACTTTAAATGCCAACTCCATGAAATACAGAGCAGATAATTCTAATATTCTTAATAAAAACAATGAAATATTCACTACTATAGATTCAAGAATACAGATTCTTCTAAACAGGACTGCGGATAAATATGAGAAAAATAAAAAAGATAACGCTATTCTGAGCGCGGTTGTATTAGATGACAAAACTCATCAGATTGTCGCTCTAATCGGAAGCTCCGACACTCAAAGCAGCCAGATCTGTATTCCGTTCAGTAGGAGATCACCTGGTTCAACCTTAAAGCCATTTGCATATGCCATGGCTTTTGAAGAAGGAAAACTGCATCCTCAGACTATTATGAAAGATGCAGGAAAATTATACGGTTCGTGGAGTCCAGACAATTTCAACTATAGATTCAACGGAGAGATAAAAGCCAAAGACGCTTTATGCATGTCTTTAAATCTTCCTGCTTTAGAAGTAATAAAAGCGGTTGGTCCAGATAAATTCTGTGAAAGATTAAATACTCCTTATACAAGGCTTCGTATAAAGGATGGTATCCCAGATTTATCTGTAGTGCTTGGTAGTGCCGATATTACACTAATGGATTTGTGCAAGCTTTATGCGATGTTAAATTCAGATGGAGAACTTTATGACTATAGGCTATTTGCACAGGATAAAGACGAGAATCAGTCAGAGGTAAATATTCAGTCCAATAGCTATAGAATCTTATCAAAAGCCTCTGCAAGAGCTGTCTTTGAAATACTAAAAAATACCGCGCGACCTGCAAATCACCCCGATAATAAAACTATATCCTACAAGACAGGAACCTCATACAAATTTAAGGATGCCCTGGCGATTGGATCATATGGCAAATATACAGTCGGAGTTGCTATTACGCATCCGGATAATAAAACACAGAACTATAACAACACTGGCTATGTAGATGCGGCACCTCTTTTATTTGATATTCTGCTTCAGCTTGATGAAGAGTATCTGGAAAAGGAAGAAATTGATGATGTACTGTTTGCAAATAAAGCTCCAAGAGCTTTGGAAAAACAGAATACCAATCAGGAAATATTTAACCTAAAAGATAAACTGAAAATAACTTTTCCTTTAAATAACAGTGTAGTTTCTCCTGATTTTAACGGAAGAATATTCGTAAGATATGAAGGAGGAATAGGAAAAGTTTATCTGAATTCAGATGATCTGCAGGTTGAACAGGATTTTTTAGAAATAAAGGAAAACGGATTTTATAAGGTTTGTATTTTTGATGAGAAAGGTCAGTCCGACTGTGTCGGATTTGAAGTAAAAAAAGGAAGCTAAGATAACAAATCAGGGGAACAAAGCAAATGCTGCTCCCCTTATTTAAAACTGATATTACGACTGAGAATCTAAAAATTTGATAAATTCTTCTACAGAGGCTTCTGTATCTGCATTTCTGCCTGAAATAACAAGCATAGCAAGAGCTCCTGGCTCTCCATAGATAATTGTTTCAACATTCTCATCAGAGCATTCAAAACTCCAGGCACCTTCTATAAGATTAGAACGAACCGGTAAAGCACAGTTCATCTGCATAGCAGCAACTCTTGCGTAAACCTCTGGAGTTGAATCAACACCACGTGTTTTTTCCAGATTGGTAACGCTAATAGCAAGTTTAGAATCAGAACTTAAATAGCTTAAGGAATTATCTACACTTGGATTTGGCTTTACAGTCCAGCCAAAAGGACAAGGATAGATGTTCTGCTCCTTCTCGCCAGCAGCTACATGATAGCTGTTAGAAAACTGATCTTTTCCCGACTGATTTTTTACAACTTTATAAGTTGTAATATTCTCAACTGTACGGGAAGTTACAGTATCGCTGATTTCGGTCTGAGCATTTACAGCCATAAATGGAACAATGCATAGACCTAAAAGACCTTTAGTTAAAATGCTCTTTGTCATAAACTAGTTCTTTAAAGTTGAGATAATCTCATCAGAGATTACTTGAACATCACGATTGCCGTCAACTGCAACATACTTGGTAGGAGCAGTCTTTGAAAGATCCTTGTAGAAAGCAACAAGAGGCTCGGTCTGTGCGTGATATACCTCAAGACGGCTGCGGACAGTGCTCTCTTCATCATCAGGACGAATTACAAGAGGCTCGCCGGTAACATCATCCTTACCCTCAACCTTTGGTGGGTTGTAAACGATGTGATAGGTTCTGCCTGATGCAAGGTGAACACGTCTGCCTGACATACGGTTTACAATCTTCTCATCTGGAACCTGAAGCTCAACAACAGCATCAATAACAATACCGTTATCAACTAAAGCCTGAGCCTGAGGAATAGTACGAGGGAAACCGTCAAAAAGGAAACCGTTCTTGCAGTCATCCTGAGCGATACGCTCTTTTACAAGACCAAGAATGATATCATCTGAAACCAGCTGGCCTTTATCCATAACAGCCTTAGCCTTAAGACCTAAATCTGTACCAGCCTTGATAGCAGCTCTTAACATATCACCGGTTGAAATCTGTGGAATGTTGAAAGCCTTGGTAAGATTCTGAGCCTGAGTACCTTTACCAGCTCCTGGAGGTCCTAATAGGATAATACGCATTGTTTTTAATCCTCAATAAAAATAAAAAAAGTGTCTAATTATAACATGTGTGAACTGTATTCATTACAGTAGAAACAAAAAAGCTCCGACTGGCGGAGCTTTTGCACTAAATTAACCTAGAAGTAAGGCGTTCATTGACTTAACAAAAGTGCTTGGATCTTTCAAAGCCCCCTGATCTGCAAGCAGGGCCTGCTCGAAAATCAGATCAGCCCACTGGTTGAAGCGGTTCTCTTCCATCTCGGCATAAGCCTTCTGAACCAGCTTATGTTCTGGATTCAGCTCAAGAGTGTACTTCTCATCAGGCAGACTCTGACCGCTGGCCTCTAATAGACGACGCATCTGCATAGTCATCATTCTGTTGGTATCAGAAATAACGCAGGATGGAGAATCAATCAGACGGGTTGAAACAACAACATCCTTGACCTTGTCACCCAGAGCCTTCTTGAAGCGCTCAATCAGATCCTTGTTCTCGGTTGCTGCAGTCTCCTGCTTCTTCTTCTCTTCCTCATCAGCCAGATTTCCAAGCTTTAAGTCCTGAGAATTTGCGCTTACGAATTCCTTGCCGCTGAACTCACTGATATTGCCCATCAGCCACTCATCAACACGCTCCCACATCAGAAGAACTTCGATACCCTTGGTCTTTAACTGCTCTAGGTATGGAGAATTCTTAGCAGCCTCATAGCTCTCTGCAGTAATGTAGTAAATCTTGTCCTGACCTTCCTTCATACGGGAAATATAGTCTTCAAAACTTACAGAGCACTCTGCACTGTCGTTGTTGGTTGAAGCGAAACGCAGAAGCTTTAGAATAGCATCCTTGTTGTCATAATCCTCAACAGGACCTTCCTTCAGAACATTACCAAACTGCTTGTAGAATTCTGTGTACTTTGAAGCATCCTTTGAAAGTTTCTCAAGCATACCAAGAACACGCTTGGTTAAAGCTTTCTTAAGTTTGCGGGTTACGGCAGTTTCCTGAAGCAACTCACGTGAAACGTTTAATGGAAGTGCATTGGTATCAACCAGGCCCTTAACAAAACGCAGATAGTTTGGAAGGAAAGCCTCTGCCTTATCCATAATGAACACACGCTGTACATAAAGTTTCAGACCATGCTCATTCTGACGGTTATACAGATCCCATGGAGCCATCTTTGGAACATAAAGTAAAGATGTATACTCAAGATCACCTTCAACCTTGTTATGAGCCCAGGTTAGAGGATCCTGATAATCATGGCTTAAGTGCTTGTAGAACTCGTTGTATTCCTCATCCTTAACATCCTTTGGAGTACGGGTCCATAGAGCCTGTGCGTTGTTAATCTGAGTGTACTCGAACTTCTTTTCTGGCTCTTTCTTCTCTTCGCCTTCCTTAGGCTGTTCATATTTCTCTTCGTATAACTCTACAGGAGTAGAAATATGGTCTGAATACTTGGTGATGCATTCACGCAGCTTCCAGGTATCGGTAAATTCGGTTTCATCATCCTTTAATGACAGGATAATCTGAGTACCGCGGAAAGGAACCTTAATGTTTTCTGAAGTGAAGGTACCGTTACCCTCTGACTCCCACTTAACACCCTCATCCTCTGAAGCGTTAACAGAACGGGTAATAACGGTTACTTTCTTGGCAACAATAAATGAAGAATAGAAACCAACACCAAACTGACCGATCAGCTGAGAATCTCTCTTGGCATCACCGGTTAGATTCTTCATGAAAGCTTCTGTACCAGACTCAGCGATAGTACCCAGGTGACTGTTTGCCTCATCTAAGGTCATACCGATACCGTTATCAGTAATCGTAAGTGTCTTAGCATCCTTATCAGGACGGATCTGAATCTTGAAGTTTGGATCATCCTTGATTAAATCCTGATTGGTTAAAGACATGAAGTGAAGTTTATCAATAGCATCAGATGCATTTGAAATTAACTCACGAAGAAAAACTTCCTTGTTTGAATATAGCGAATTAGCAAGTAAATCTAATAATTTGGTTACCTGTGTTTGAAAGCCATGAACAGTAGCTGTCATTTTTTATAAATTCTCCATTTGTTTTTAAAGTGTATGAACACTGTCATCTAGAAATACAAATGGGGATGATTTTTACTATTTCAAGAAAATTTTTTAAATTTTTCGTCTGAAATTAAAAGAAAGAGCCAGCGTGTTACCGTCAACAGAGGTCAATTCTCCTCCGACAGGTACACCTGTGGCTATTTTAGAAACACTGATATTAAGCTTTTTGGCTATGGCTGCGATGTAGGAGGCGGTTACTTCACCCTCAGCGGTCTGACCTAAGGCAAGGATAACCTCAGTGATATTCTCTTCCTTAAGTCTGCGGGTTAGAACATCAAAACCAAGCTCTTCAGGGCCTATGCCGTCAATAGGACTTAAATGTCCATGCAGTACAAAATAATTACCGCTGTAGGATGAACTTGATTCAATTGCCATTACATCTGATGGAGATTCAACTATACAGATACTGCCGGAATTTCTACGTTTAGCAGAAGAACACAGCTCACATTCCTGATCTTTCTCATCAGTATAGTTTCTGCAGTGAGGGCAGATAGAAATGTTGTTTAATCCCTGCTCTATTACCTTGGCCATGGCAAGACCTTCACTACGTTTTCTATCTAAAAGATAGTACGCAATACGGGTTGCACTGACAGGACCGATGCCTGGCATTACCTGTAGTGCCTCAACCATTGAATCGAGCAGAGAACTTGAAGACATATTAGAAAGGAAGCTTCATGCCGGGAGGTAACTGCATACCGCCGGTTACAGCTGATAACTTCTCTTTTGACTGCTCTTCAATACGACGGTGAGCATCATTGTAAGCGGCAGCAAGTAAATCCTCACAGATCTCCTTGTCATCACCGAAAATAGAATCGTCAATCTCAACACGACGAACCTCATGGTTACCGGTAATGGTGATTTTAACCATACCTGCACCAGACTCGCCGGTTACTTCCATTTTTGCAATCTCATCCTGTGCCTTCTGAAGACGCTCCTGCATCATCTGAGCCTGCTTCATCATATTGCCCATGTTAAACATCGTTTATTCTCCGTAAAAAAAAACTCTGAAAATTTTAATTGAAAGTAAAAGGATTTGCAATTTGCAAGCTCAAATAATTTAGGCAGAAATCAACTTTAAAGCACGCTTGCCCAGCCCATATATTTCAGCAATTTTTCGGTCTATCTGATGCTTGATTTTCTCGGCTTCACTCCCCGAAGCTTCCATCAGATCATTAACCATGAATTCAATCTGCAGCTGTTCATCAGGACTTGCCAGCGGAATAGGAACTTCCTCTAAGAGTGAACGCAGAATCTTAATCGTGTGAAATTTTCTCTCAAAATAAAAGCGAACTGCGCTTGAGTTCAAAACTGCGCATAAATAAACAGGAGAAAGATTATCAAAACGAGGGATTAGGAAATTGCAGCTGTTTAAGGTAAGTCTGCCCTTTCGGTCCAGCGCCACAATCGGATATTTAGCAATGAAGCGATAGACGATTTTTACCGGATTACGGTAATACTCTATAGGAGCCATCTGCTGAAAGGAGCTTTGGGAGACATTTACAAAACTTTTTGGAGTTCCGATTTTAAAAGGTTCAATATCAACGCCTCTGAGTACGGGTTCATCCCCGCTATTCTGTGTATTATGAACCATACCGTTATTTGAGCCGGTGACAATTCCCAAAGCAAACTGAGCATGACCACGCAGTTTTACACAATGCTCAAAATCATCCATCTTAGATAGAACCTTCGCTTCCTGATCGGTAATTCTGAAATTAAAATCAAGAGGAGAACGGTCACGTCTTACAATATAGGTTGAGTCATTGGTATTTACAATAACCTCTCCCACAGCACCGGAATAAGAGGTCTTCTCAAGGGTCAGAACAACACTCTGACACTGTACCGCATGAAAAACCTCATCCAGATAACGGACAGATTTAACACGGGCATGCATAGAGATAAAGGTTCTAATAAGATCATGCGAGGCAACATTCAGTATCGCCTCTGGCAGAACAAACTGTACAATACCACCCTCATCTAGGAGATTAAGCGATCTTTCAACAAAGAGATCTGCAAAATAAGGTCTGGTCTTTTTTGCCTCTTCAAGAGATTTGGCATAACGTCTGATAGCTGCAGGATCTTCACAGCTGCCAAAAGGAGGATTGCCCACGATAACATCACATCTAGGCAGGTTCTTAGAGGTAAGAGTGTCAGCCTTTAACAGATGAGCGCATAAAAAATCTTCACTCAGATTATCCTCAGCCAGAGCAAAGTTGATCCTTGCAAGAGAAACAGACAGAGAATCAAGATCACAGCCATACAGATCATTAACGTTGGCACCTCTTTTTAAAAGTCTTAAAAGGAAGTTACCCGAACCACAGCAAGGATCTAAAAATACACGCCCTGACCTTATGGAAATAGTCTCTAAGGCTGTATCAGTAAGTTCCTGCGGAGTGTAGTATCTGCCCTGCTGACGGCGGGCTGAAAGCTCCATCAGAGAAAGATATATTAGCCCAAGTGTATCCTCATATGGGACATAATGCAGTTCAAATTCAGGAAGATTTCTGCAGGATTTTAACAGTGAATTCTTTGGTGTCTTGTCTATAAGTTCCTGTATCAGCCAGTCGTATCTGCCTATATCCAGTCTATCTTCAAGGTAGGCCTTGAAATAATGGGAACTAACATAGGTCTCAAGCTTTTTTGCTTCAATTAACAGCTGAAGAAAAGATTCACACAAAAGCGCTCTGATATATGTTAGGGTGCTTGAAAAATCTTCAACCAGAATGGATAAGGCAATATGGTTTGGTGAGTTTTTGGAAATATAGTTTATGTACAGTTCCTGAGCTCTGACCGACTGCCTTGAATTGGCAACTGCACGTCTTCTTTTCAAGGAGTTTCTGCTACTGATAATTGAATCAATCTGCTGTTTTGTAAACTTCAGTGAGCCATCAGCAGAATCATCTTTAATTTTGCCTGTTTTAAGCCAGTTTTTCAGAGTGGACAGGGAAATATCCAGCACAGTACAGGTCTGTCCTAATGAAAGAAAATCTGATTTATGCTGCTCTGACATTTATTTTTTCCATATGAAACCAATTCTGTAGAATCATATCACGAACCAGTAAAATCATTAAAAAAAATTTTTTATTATTATAATTAGTATTATTTATCAAATAATTATTTTTATTTTTTTATCATTAATATTTAAACAAAAAGCCATTAATGTTAATTTTTGGAGCAGGATAGATTAAGACTCTTAGAAAACATCACGAATGTTGTTAAAATATCCTCAAAGGATAGATCCATGAACGCAACAGAGTTAAATTATCTTAAATCATCACAGCTAAGCCACATCGCAAAATCTCTATATGCTTTCTACTTAAGAGATCTTGCAGCTCAGGATCAGTGCATCATTGATCTTACTGCCATAGCAAACTATCTACCTAATTATCAGATAGCTTCAATGTGCCTTGATGAGCTTGAAAAGGCTGGATTATTAAGAAAACTCAGTGAAACTTCCAACTGGCAGGGCTGCGTCTTTGAACTGCCGCTTTACGTAAGGGAACAGCAGGAAGTACCAAAAGCACCATTTGTCATGACCACAAAATGGGAACCCGGTCCAACTTTTCATAAAACAGCAATACTCTGCGGTCTAGAGGATTCAACCTACACCCTTACTGATCTCAACAGCTTCAGACATTACTGGTGCAGCAAAAATGAAAGCCGCAATCAGGTAGGCTGGGAGAGAGCTTTTGCACAGAGGCTTTTAAAAGCAAGACAACAGAGAACTGAAGTAAGATTCAATACCGAGCCTCACAATGCGCTGGATATTCCCCAAAACCAGATTTCCAAGCCAGATACCCCAAGGCCTGAAGAAATAGAAAAGCTTCAGCAGCAGACTATGGAAGATTTCCAGAATCTATTTGGTAAATAATCACAACATCTCACAAAAACTAAGGAATTCCAATGAACATCATATGTAAAGATAAAGTTCTGGATTTATCATCCCCAAAAATCATGGGAATTTTAAATGTAACTCCAGATTCCTTCTCAGACGGTGGTCTGTGGAACAGTGCAGGCAAGGCACTGGCACATGCCGAGACCATGTTGAATGAAGGTGCAGCCATCATTGATATCGGAGGCGAATCCACCCGACCAGGTGCACCTACCGTGAGTGAAGATGAAGAGCTTTCAAGAGTTATTCCTGCGGTAGAAAGAATTGCCAAGGAAACAGATGCGATTATCTCAATTGATACCTCTTCACCGGTGGTAATGAGAGAAGCCTGCAAGGCTGGCGCCCATATCTGGAATGATATCAGAGCACTCTGCCGTGAGAATGCTATGGAAACAGCAAAGGAGCTGGATATTCCGGTAATCTTAATGCATATGCAGGGAACCCCTCAGAATATGCAGAATGATCCTAACTACAGCAACGTTGTAGAACAGGTTAAAAAATTCCTTTTAGATAAAGCGCAAGAAGCTGTATCTCACGGAATCGACAGAAAGAAAATCATTTTTGATCTGGGCTTTGGTTTTGGTAAAACCGCTGAACACAATTTCACCCTTTTAAAGCATATGCAGGATTTTGTTGATTTAGGCTACCCTGTCCTATCTGCTCTTTCACGAAAGACCATGATTGGAAATGCCTGTGGAATAAAAGAGCCAGCTCACAGAATTATAGGCTCTGTTTAAAAGAGCCAGCTCACAGAATTATAGGCTCTGTTGCAGGCGCTCTTTTAAGCATTGAAAGAGGAGCTGCAATTGTAAGAGTTCATGATGTAAAGGAAACCAAGCAGGCCTTTGATGTGTATATGGCAATGATGGCTCAAAAATAAAAAAAATCCTTAAACAACAGGCAGATGTGTTCTGATAACGAGAAAACACATCTGCTTTTTTTGTTTTTATTCCTGTAAAAATCATTAAAAAACAACATGAAATATATCAATTTTTTATAATTAATATTTTTCACTATTAGTGATCACAATTGCACCATAAAGGTGTACACCTGGAGATCCCTTTTCTCTTAATTCGATAAGCATATAATTTGATGTAAATCATATTTTACAGTTTTTTTGTAAATTTTATTTATGGAGATAAATATGACAGTTCTAGAAAACGATATCGCTATCTATTCAAAGAAAGAGATTGAACGTTTATCTGCAAACGCAAATGATCTTGTAAAGTCTCCTCTAACTCATCTTGTTGAACTATGCAGAAAAGCTGAGAATCAGTCCTTAAATGCAGCCCTGAAAACCCTTAATTTCATGGCATCCAAGGAAGAGAAACAGCGAATCGAAATCATACAGAATCAGATTGCAGAGAATGAGAAATCTGCAGGTTTAATGAGCTCAAAGTATAACCGCTGGTAAAAGTCATGTTCGTCAATTAGACTGACTGGTAAACACAGAATTTGAATTAAAGCCTTGCGTATCTGCAGGGCTTTACATTTTTAATTCAACTAACGTTCTACAACTAATTTCTTAAAAAACAAGAAGAAGACTTTATTCTGATTCATTTTTATGATGTTTGGAAAAGAATGAATTGCACTTCTGCTTGCTCCACTGTTTTTTTTATATTCGAAAAGCTCAAGTATTAACTGCCTGCAAACTGTAATCTTCACAATCTTTTCTTTTATTATGCATACATGAAAGAGGCTCCCCCAATTAGCGAAGTGCATGGAATCCTCTCACCTTTCCACATTGTGGAATTACCTATAGTTCTTTGTTTGTCAGATACAAAGTAACAAGTTGTGAGATTATTTTTT
>ONFP01000061.1 GCA_900317105.1 uncultured Succinatimonas sp.
CCATTAGCTCAGTTGGCAGAGCACCTGACTTTTAATCAGGGTGTCCCGCGTTCGAGTCGCGGATGGATCACCATTTTTTTTGCTCTTTTTAAAAAAAATTATGCGCAGACTAGTAAAATAGCGGGTTTACGTCATTCGGAATTGGTTCCGGATGGCGATTTTTATTTTAAGTGACTATTGTGAAACGAGAATCTGTGCTGACTAAACATTTGGCAATAGTTGGCAAAATAATTACTGCTTTGTCCACAGAGAATGTGTCAAAACACCAAAATGTGTCAAAAATCGAGAATGAAAGACAAAGATTACAAAAATAATTTTTTTCTAAAAGAGGTTCTTTTAAAAGTGACACTTTTTTTGTAAAAAAACGGTCATTTCAGTTTGATTCTTTACCGGTGTCTTCTGTTAAAGAACACAATCAAAGTAGAAAGCAGTTAAAATCCTTAATTTCTTAAGGTGTTTTTACAGGCCAAAACATTAGACGAAGATTTGCAACACAGATAGGCCGTTACTTTCTTTTAAAAGCGCTGTTAATTGCGTCACTACAGCTATTTAAGTAATCATCGCCAGGATGTACGTAATAGCGCATAAACACATTTAGGCTATGACCCATAAATGCGGCAGCGTTGTTGTAGCTGATAGCCGGGTTGTTGGCCATCAGTGTGGCGACGCTGTGCCGTATTTCGTGAATCCGGATATCGCTACCGATTACCTTACGTATCTTAACAAAATTCCGCGTAAAATTACTTTTGCTTATAGGTCGTCCGGTTCTGGTAGCAAAAAGGAAGTTATATTCCTGATTTTCATAAAATACGGGTCTGTTTGTTAAAGATAAAATATAACGTATCAACGTAACACAGCGTTCATCTTTTATCATTAGCGTGCGCCGAGATTTTTCAGACTTCGTTAATCCGATTATCCAGCTGTTTCCGTTATTTGAAGCATTCTTTATTGTATGCACAGAGCGATTTATGGATATGGTCAGTTCTTCATCGTTTATAATAACAATATCCTTACGGCACAGCCCTAACAACTCAGAAAGGCGCAGACCGGTTCGTGTGAGAATCAGCAGTGCAGCAGTATAGATTTTACAGGTTTTTCCGTTGCAGGTAAAATTCCGAGAGGCATCAACTATTTTTTCTAAATGTTCAGCGCTAAAAGCCCGGCGCGGGATTGAGATATATTTAGTAGCTGTTTTGGGTGGTAGTTTTGCACCTTCTGTTGGTAACCGATCGTAATCAATGAACCCGTTATCCCGGATACTGCTGAAAACAGAGCATAATATTGCTTTGGTACGTTTGATTGTAGAATATAACACTTACGCATTCTTTTATGCTATGAGCGAACCTATCGGCCTTGCATACTACCAGGGTATCGTCTTTTTCTAATATATTCAGGATTAGGCTTTCAAACACTGGATGGTATGCGGCTGTGCATGCAGAATCCTCTACGTAAATATTGTTGCAACCGTTTTTTTTTAATAAA
The DNA here is from genome assembly GCA_900317105.1 of uncultured Succinatimonas sp. Taxonomy (GTDB): domain Bacteria; phylum Pseudomonadota; class Gammaproteobacteria; order Enterobacterales; family Succinivibrionaceae; genus Succinivibrio. The sequence goes on from ONFP01000061.1 coordinate 1,483, forward strand.
TTGGTTTGGGCTTCTAAAGAATTATCTTGGTTGTCACCAACAGTAAAACGAATGTAGCCGTAAAGCATATAAAATCACCCCTTTAATAAAAATGGCCATCTCCTGAATAGAATGGAGATGGCGTTAAATACTTTTTTATCTAACTATGTGTACTAAACAGGCAATATTTAATTATAAAATGTCGATTAGCTCAGGGAAAAAACGTAACGCGCGTCGGAGCTAAAATCGAAGGGCTTGCTGCAACTGGCAGATACCAAAGCAAGGGATTTTCACACACAGAAAAAAGCCACCTGACTTTTAATCGGAGGGTCAAAGGTTCAAATCCTTTAATACCCACCATTTTATTGCGGAGTAAACCAGTGGCAGGTTACTGGCCTCATAAGCCAGGTGTCGCAGGTTCGAGTCCTGCCTCCGCGACCACATCCGGATGTAGCTCAATTTGGTAGAGCACTCGCCTTGGGAGCGAGTGGTTGCGTGTTCAAATCGCGTCATCCGGACCATATACGGGTTCATAGCTCAGCTGGTAGAGCTTCCGACTCTTAATCGGATGGTCGCAGGTTCAAGTCCTGCTGAACTCACCATAATGATAATATCGGTATGGCGGAATTGGCATACGCGGAAGTCTCAAAAACTTTTGGGTTACACCCTTGCCGGTTCAAGTCCGGCTGCCGATACCACGGACCTTTAGCTCAGTAGGTAGAGCGCCTGTCTGAAGAACAGGAGGCTCTGGTTCAATTCCGGAAGGGTCCACCATATATGTCGGTGTGGCGAAATTGGCACACGCGACGGACTTAAAATCCGTTGGGATATCCCTTGTCGGTTCAAATCCGACCATCGACACCAAATTTTATACTATTGGTATAATGACAAAATCCTTTTTGTGTGATAGAATATAAAAATCTTTTAGAAATATGAAATTCAGGAGGAAAAAGCTAAAAATGTTATTATCTTTATTGCACTTACCCAAACATAGCAAATTATTCCCAGCTGCACCGTTTAGCTTGCATAAGCCGGTGAAGTTTATTTGCGTTTGCTTAAAATGGATAGGCAATAAAGATTTTGCTTGGAATATTCCTCTAAAAATATATTAACACCAGATATAAGAGTAGGATTTCCAACATAATCTGATATGGTTCTAAGATAACTGCTTACCCATGTACGGCAAACATAGGAAGCAGTTTTTATTTTTATCCGAAAGAACGTATTTAGAAAGGTTGGATGACTAAAATGACATACAAAAGCCTGTTGTCAATATGGAAGCAACAGGCCGAAATATTGAATCCCTGATGCGGGCACGAGGTCTTAGCGTCAGGGATCTGCAAGAGATTCTGGAATTTCAGACAACATATGCCGTCTACAAATGGATTTATGGGAAAAGCCTGCCTACAGTAGATAATCTTTTCAGGCTTGCCGTCATATTCGATGTACCTGTCGACAGTATAATTATCGTGGAAGAAGCTTATGAAATTACTAGATTCTTACCATGGGACCTATCTGCATAGATAACCAATATAAGAGAATGGGATACGGAAAGCTTCTTCTCGACTATTCTCTTGAAAAAGCCAAGGAACTAGGTTTTGGAGCGGTATGTTTCGAAGGTAATATTGATTTCTATGGTAAAAGCGGGTTTAAATTTGCCTCGAAATACGGGATACGCTATCATGGTCTACCTGAAGGTGAAGACGCGTCCTTCTTTCTTTGCAAAGAACTGATTCTAGGCTATTTAAATGGTGTTACTGGAGAATATTCTACGCCGGAAGGATATTTTGCCGTTGAAAAAGATGCAATCGGCTTTAAAGAATATGAAAAGACATTTCCGTTTAAAGAAAAGCTGAAGCTTCCAGGACAATTATTCTAAACGCATTGCTGGACAGGGTAAAAATGCCCTGTCCTTTTATTTTTAATAGGCACAGATATCTTTATACCAGTTATATATTATCTACATCTAAGCCTATAATAATCTAAACCATATATTAATCTATTAAATATAATTATTTATAATATATTATAAAATAACTAACGTAGATTGCTGAAATTTCAATACCATCACAAAAAATAAAAAGGAGCCGTGAAAAAACTTAACGTTTTTTCACAGCCCCTTATACTTTAAATAACATACTTTACGCGCGCAGTGCTTTAATGAACTGTTTTTTGTTTGCAAAAGAAAACTAAAATTATTGATATTTCTTTATTGCCTTGGAAATAAGGTGTGCAGTATGCTCAAGTTCTTCGTCAGTGTGAGTAGCCATAAGTGCAACTCTGAGGCGTGCAGTACCCTTAGGCACTGTAGGATAACGAATAGCAGGAATCAAAACACCTTCGTTTTCTAACTCCTTTGCTACAGACATTGCCTTAGCTTCGTCACCTATGATTATGGGAATAATAGGAGTTGGAGAATTGGCATTTATGCCTTGTCTTCTTAAGCAAGCACAGAAGTAGTCAACATTATGTTGTAATTGTTTAACAAGAGCATTATCTTCTTCGATTAACTTCAGAGCTTCTAATGCTGCGCCCAAGGCTGCAGGACATTGAGCAGTAGAGAAAATAAAGCTACGAGCTTTGTTGATTAGATAATTGATTATAGCATTGCTAGCACACGCAAAACCACCTTCAGAACCTAGTGATTTGCTTAATGTACCCATAATAATGTCTGGTTCGGCAGTATAATTGAAATACTCTACAATGCCCTGTCCGTTAGCTCCAATTACGCCTGTTGCATGTGCTTCGTCCAACATAGATAGCAAGTGATATTTTTGACTTAATTTAACTATTTCTGGCAAATTAGCAATATCTCCATCCATAGAAAAAACTGCATCACTAACGATAAGACCTTTGCGATACTGAGTGGATACTATTTTTGTTTCTAAATCTTGCATATCATTATGCTTATACACGATTATTTTAGCCCCGCTCAAGCGACTGCCATCGATAATACTAGCATGGTTAAATTCATCACTAAAAATAACACTTTCTTTATCAGTTAAAGCGCTGATAATGCCAACATTAGCCATATAGCCCGTGTTAAACAGAAGTGTTGCTTCCTTTCTCTTAAATTTAGCCAATGCTTTCTCTAGTTCTTCTGCTAAAGCAGTATTACCAGTAGTCAAACGACTGCCTCCGCTACCTGCACCCCATAATAGAACGGCTCGTGCTGCTGCCTCTTTAACGCGTGGATTAGCTGCTAAATCAAGATAACTGTTGGAAGACATGAGTAGTTGTTTTTTCTCATTTACAATAGCATATTTGCTTTGTTCACTGTTCATAGTACGCATGGAACGGAACAGTGCATTCTTTTTAAGTTCATCTAATTTATTATTGATGGAAATTTCAGGGGCTTCGATGGTTATTTTTTCTGTTGGGAGGCTATCTACTAATACTGGAACTTTTTCAAGAAAATGAATTGCTTCTTCAGGCTTAGCTTGGCGACTATCAAAGATGAATATTCTTCCTCCATGGGGGTCGCCAACATTTTTAAGCGGCATAATTCTAGTATAACCATGCATTTTTGAAGCAAGGTAGCCTGTTACATAATCTGGATCATCAGAAATACATAGCTCTGCAACCATACCAGGAGTATTTACAACTTTTGTTGCTAATACAAGTGCTTCGCGGAAATGATTCTTATTGCTTGAAAGAGAATCTGAATCTGTTGCATCCATATATGTTACGCGTATGCCACGTTCTTGATTGGGATCAATTCTTTGGTTTGTGGCAATATCATACAAAACAGCACCACGCATAGGTTTAACGTTGCGTAACAAAGTAATAAGTTTATCAGGATTGGTAATACCAAGTTCATTTAGCATACTTGCCATTACTGAAAAGCTATCTTCGATATTTTGGCTTGGTTTTGTTGTAACTGGGAGGGCTGGTAGTCTGAGAACAGCTTCTTCACTAATTTCTTCTATTTTTAGGTTGATAAAGTCTGCAGTGCCTAAACTATGCTGTAAAGCTCTTTCGGTCAAGGTGCCAACTGCACTAGCTAATTGTTTTTTTTCGAGAATGCGTTCGGCTCCAGAAACATGGTGTTCTTTTTGTGAAGCACGCATTTTTATGCTGTATAAAGTCATGGTTTCTCCAATCTGTTATATTTAAAGATTCATTCTCTTAAAAAGAATTTGTGCTGGCTTATAAGCCACTAAAATTGTTATTGCAGTGTAAAGCATTCCTGGTACGGCGGCTATAACGAGTATCTGCCAATCTACTTGAGTTATTTGTGCTAAAGTTAGACGGGCCATAATTGTTCCTATGGGTCCGGCGACAATCAATGTTAAGAAATTTTTACCTCCGACAGCTATTATTAGTCCTACAACAAGTCTGAAGGTCATTGCTATGATTATATTAAATATATTGGTCAAACCAAGGATAAGCCCAAGAACACTTGCTAAAACACCAGCTGTTATATAAGTTTTAAACCCAAATAGGGCGCAAATTAGAACTGCGATAGGAGCTGATAATTGAAATTCGCCACCTGGAAAAACAGAGGGAATTTTAATTATTCCTGACAAGAGAATGATTGTAGCTAAAATACCAGTATGCGCTATGGTTTTGGAAAACCTGTTTTTCATTTTTAACCTAAAACTTCATCCATAGCAATTTTTGCAAGGCGTACAGCTTTTTCTAAATCCTTTTCTTCAATGTTAAGAGGTGGATTAAAATAAATAACATTACCAAGTGGGCGTAGCAACAGTCCGTGGGGCAGTGCTTTCTTATAGATTTCGTAGCCTATGCGTAGTTTGCCGTCAAAACCAGTTTTTGTTTGTTTATCTGTAACAAGTTCTAATGCATTGATTAAATTTATATGGCGGATTTCACCGATGTTTTTATGATTGCCAAAAGCTTCGTTGAGCAGATTGTTGAAATATTCAGCTTTGGGTTGACATTTTTCTAAAATTTTATCTTCTTCAAGGATTTTCAGTACAGCTAAAGCAGTGGAACAGCCTAATGGATTGCCAGCATAGGTATGGCTATGCATAAATTGTTTGCCTTCGTTGTAATCTGCATAGAATGCATCATAGATTTTATCAGTAGTACAAACAATGGACATAGGCATATAACCACCGGTAAGTGCTTTACTAATGCACATGATATCAGGTGTAATATCAGCATGGTCACAAGCAAACATTTTGCCTGTACGGCCAAACCCTGTTGCGATTTCATCCGCAATCAAAAGAACACCATATTCGTTGCAGAGCTGACGTAATTTCTTTAAGTAAAGAGGGGGATATATGCGCATACCAGCACAGCCTTGAACAATTGGTTCAACGATAATTGCTACGGTTTCCTTGGCATAATTTGCAAAGGCTTCTTCTGCGTATTTAAAACATTCACATTCGCAACATTCTCTGTTTTTATTAAACGGACAACGATAGCAGTCAGGTGCTTCAACGTGGATGTTGTTCATCATCATTGGCTTATAAATCTGTGCAAACAAGTCCATGCTACCAACAGAAAGGGCGCCAATAGTTTCTCCATGATAGCCTTCTGATAAGCACATGAAACGAGTTTTTTCAGAATGTCCTGTTTGATGTTGATATTGGAATGCTAATTTTAAAGCTATTTCTACTGCAGCAGAGCCATTATCTGCAAAATTTAACTTGTTAAGTCCTTTGGGAAGAATATTTACAAGTTTATCAGCTAAATCGATTGCTGTTTCGTGAGAGAAGTTAACGAAAATTACGTGTTCTAATTTGTCCAGTTGGGCTTTTACAGCAGCATTGATTTTGGGGTTACAGTGTCCTAAAAGATTGCACCACCAGCTGGAAATAATGTCTAAATAGCTATTGCCGTTAACATCGTATAAGTAAGCACCTTCACCATGATCAATAACGATGGAAGGAAGTGTTTCGTAATCTTTCATTTGACAGCAGGGGTGCCAAATGTGAGCAAAATCTCTTTGTGCTAATTCATTCATTCTATCCATTTTAATTCTCCTCTTAAAACATTATTTATATAAGCTTGTTAGCAGGTCGACGTCGATTTCAAGATTATCTGCATTGGGTGGAACGCAGGCTAAGATGGGCACTCCACCAATTGCTTCTATCATTTTTTTGTTATCAACTTGCATAAAGTCATTGTCATCATAATTGTTTAATATTATGCCTCGTACTGGAATGTCATGTTCTTTTAGATAAAAAATAGTTAAGATACATGCGTTTATTGATCCCAGTGCGGCAGTAGAAATTACAAGAGTACCTAAATTAAGTTCTTTTATGATGTCTTCTAGCAATATATGTTGTTCGTCCCAACGGATTGGACAAATAATACCACCACTACCTTCCATAGTTACGTATTCATATTTTTCTAGACTTTTGGCATAATCCTCGGAAATTTTAGCTAGTTCCACAGGATTGCCTTCGCGAAGAGCTGCTAAGTGGGGCGATACAGCTTCTTCGTAGATGTAGGAAACTAGTTCTTGAGGTTTTACATCTAAACCAGCCATTCGTCTTACAAAGTCTGCATCTCCTGGTAGCAGGCCTTCTGGAGTAATTTCCGCACCGCTGAGTGCTGCCTTATAATAGCCTGCATTTAGTCCAGCTTCACGCAATTTCTTTACGAGTAAACCAGTTACGTAGGTCTTACCTACATCTGTTCCTGTTGCAGTAATAAATATTCCTTTTCCCATAATTTTACGTTTACCGCCTTTCGTTAATTGGTTAACTTAGACTCATTATAAAGCTAACCAAATTCATTGTCAACCTAGTAAACAAGTAGGGTTAACGATAAAATCTGCATAAAAAAGAAGGGGCCGTGAAAAAACGTTAAGTTTTTTCACGGCTCCAAAGGCTGTCAATTATTTCTTGGCTTTTTTAGCTTTGGTCTTTTTGGGTTTAGGGATTTCAATCTTGGCAGCTTCAGCTTTAACAGCAGAGCTTACTTTTAAAATCCTCCGTTAAATTATATTTTTATAGAGCAGTTCAAGCTCTTCAACGTCTATGCAATGTGGAAATGCATTATTTTTCACGGATTCCAGGCATATGTCAAAATCAAGCCATTTTACGCTGTCAATCTCTTCAGGTTGCAGGGTAAAATGGTTTTCTTCTTTATCACATGGGAGAAGAGATTAAATCGATTAGTGACGATGAACTTATCGAGCTCATCATAGGCAAGACAGAATCAGTGAAGCGGTTTCTTGAAAGGACTCCTGACCTTTACAGAGCGCTTGCAAATCTTTACGGTATTCCGGACAGAGCATCAGGGCTTACTGCTAGATGCAGGGAAAGACTGGCTGCAGCTGTAGAACTTGGCAGACGGATGGCTAAAGGAAAGCTTCCCGACCTGCAGCACTTCAGCGATCCTGCTACTACTGCGTTATATCTTGCAACCGAGCTTCAGTATCTTGAAAAAGAAATGTTCCTGGTCCTGTCGCTTAACTGCAAGAACATGGTAGTAGGCAAGGACGTAGTCTCGGTAGGCTCTGCCGTTAATACCGTAGTAAGCCAGCGTGAGATTCTGATGAGCGTCATGCGTCATAACGGAACCTCGTTTATCATAGCCCATAACCATCCGTCAGGCGACCCGAAGCCCAGCATGGAAGACGTAAGGGTTACGGATAATTTGAGAAAGGTATGAGTTTTTAAAGAACTATCTTAAAGAGCTTGACGATATAGATCATCCTTATGACTTTATCAGGATAGGCGAAAATATCGAAGACTTTGAAGTAACGACTGAGCTTGGTATCCTCGAACTTAGACGTGAGGTAGGAATCAACGTGGATATGGAAAACGAATGGCTAGAATAATTTATATGGAAAAATTATATAAAAATACCATAATAATTATAGAAGAATTATGTATAAAGAGGTGAATCATGGAAAAGAAAACGACAGTTATCATTACTGAGGGAAAAATCATTAAAAGAAAATTATGCCGTGAATGCAGGAAAAAGTTCTTCGGAGAAATCCCGAAATATTGTCCTGACTGCGGAAAACTTATCGAAAAAAATAAAGAAGTTGCGTAGAATTTTGGCACGACTTGACATATGACAAGTGGTATAATAAATATCTTGACATATGTCAAGTTATTTATTATACTTATTATCGCGAGGTGATAGTAATGGACGCCAAAATTATTAAAGACTTACAGGATTTGACCTATTTATCCTGGACTAAAATAAGAAATTCCTCAGGAACCGCAGGTTCGTTTTTAAAAGCCTACGATGACTTCGGAACGAAGAAAAAATATTATAAACTATCTAATTACAATATCGAAGAAGGTATCGTGGGACATGAAAGTATAAATGAAATTATTGTTGACCGCTTACTAACTTTACTTGGTATCCCGCATTTAGCTTACAATCTCATACACGCCAACATTGTATTAGACGATAAAGCCATTGATACCTATGTATGTATGTCCGAAGATTTCAAAGAACCAGGAGAAAGCAAAATCGCTTTAGATGCATACTTCCAAGCAGAAAGAAATAACGGTGAGAATCTACTGGAGTTCTGTATAAGACAGGGCTGGGAAGAATATATATATCAGATGCTGGTTATAGATTATTTGATTTTAAACAGGGACAGACACGGAGCCAATATTGAAGTGCTCAGGAATAGACGTAAAAAGACCATGCGCTTGGCTCCTCTTTTTGACCACGGATTATCTCTGGCTTTCAGTTGCATGGATGAAGAAGCACTGCAAAAATTTGATGTTCTGTCAGATTTGCGTGTACAGTGCTGTGTCGGCAGCAATTCTGTCCTTAGCAACCTGAAAATTATACCCAAAGACAAACGTCCTAGGCTTAGCTCTTTAAAAGAAACTGATGAGGTTTTGTTAATGGAAGGGCTGGAAGATATATTGCCAAAGCCATGGCGTGATAAAATATGGGCTATGATATGGAAAAGGTGGCAGGTTTATGAAGGTATTTGCAATCAGGGATGAGGAAGAATACAGCAATAAAGATTTAGCTTACTTGATTTACTATGAAGCAGATAAACGCTTCTATATTGAGTTGCCAGATGATGCAGACCCCTGGGAGACACCGCTCCTTTTAGCATCTTTTGCAAAAAAAGGTTATAAAACGATAAATTCATACTGGAGCAGGCTGTGGGTTCAACAAAGGATTGTACCGACAGACAGACAAAATCTTGGTCAGGTATTAAAAGATAATGCTCTTACAGAATATAATGAATTTGATTTGCTGATGTTAGGTCATGGTAGATGTGCACAAGACAGTTATTATCTTGTTCCCATAGACGAAGCCGTTGTGCTAAAGAAATTTGGTGAACGATATGCAAAAAAGGTAGAGGATGTTATACCGCTAAACAATAACAGTCTTTTGGTTTTCTTCAGAAACGGAGAGGTAAAGCGTTGCGATATCAATAACCTTAAGAAAGATGATAGATTTTTTAAGCCTGTTTTAGCTTCAAAAGCATTGTTTGATAGAGTGTCTGTTCAAACGGGAGGATATAGTATATACTGGGGAGAAAATGCAGTAATACCAGACTCGGTACTTTATGATATCGGAATAAATATTCCGTTATGTATGGATGACTTTATCAGCTTTTTAGCCAATAGGGTTATCAGTACAGCTGAAGCAGCGAAACTGCTTAACTGTACCAGGCAAAATATAAGTGATCTTGTCGCAAGAGATAAACTTCATCCTGTAAAAACTGAAGATAAAATCAAATTTTTCCTCAAAAGCGAAATTATGCAGAGAATGTGGAAGTAAAATCACACGCTTTCCAAACACTGATAGGTAGCTAATACCTAAATCGTGTCTGGAAAGCGTGTTTTGTTTTCGAAGGTATAATATGAAATTTGAATGTCAAGGAGGAATAATTATGACAGCTAAAAATTTTATATGCCCTAACGGCGAACAGGTTACAATAGAACAATGTCTTGCAGGATGTGTCTACGGGCATGCCTGCATTGCAAGACCTACACTTTACAGCCTTGCTGCCGGCTGCAGGGACAGAAAGCTTGACAGGTTCTCGGTTACGGAGCTTATCCGTGGAGCCCGTGAAAGCTATCTCATGAAAATCAATGACTATGCTATTGATCCGATGAGTTTAGTATTTTCTACCTTCGGTACGGCAGTACATAAGGCTCAGGAGCTTGCAGCGCTTAAGGCACAGG
>ONFP01000191.1 GCA_900317105.1 uncultured Succinatimonas sp.
GGAAGGATCGGTACCGATACTCTTTCCTCTGAAATGAGCCTTCTGACCATGACGAACACCAGAGTAACCGTTGTTATTTACAATCACAATCTTAAGATTGAACTGATTGCGCACCACTGTCTGCAGCTCCTGAAGATTCATCATCACAGAACCATCTCCAGAGTAGGAAACAACAGGACCATCTGTTAATGTAGAAGCACCGCAGCCACCAGGCAGAGCAAAGCCCATCTCTCCCTGCGATAAAGCCATAACAAAGCGGTCATTAGGCTTAAATTCGGTTGCAGCTGGACCGGCAGCACCGGTAAGGCCTGCATCAGAGACATAGACGGTACCGTCAGGAGCAAGTTGTGACAGCTTGGTCATGAAAAACTTCATATCAATATTGCGGCTGTCATCAGAGGTTATTTCAGATATAAGAGCATCTCTACTTGAGAAGGTCTTGTCTGTAAGCTCAGGATAGATATGTGTAATATCACACTGCATAGGATAGTTGAAGGTATCCTTCCAGTGCCTGCATTTATCCAGCCACTCTTCTGATACCTTCGGAAGATTTAATCCCATCATTGCTTCAAGAAACAGCTTGGCATCAGAGTTAATGAATCTGTCAATCTTAACGCCTTTTTTCTGATGCTCAACCGGGTCGACATCTACAACCAGAACCTTAGCTTCTCTTGCAAAGGAGGCTCTGTCCCCACCGGTTACTTCCATAGATAATCTCGATCCAACAGAAATAACCAGATCAGAGTTCTGAACTATAAAGTTAGCATAACGATCAGCACCGGCAACACCACCTATAATACCGAAATTGTATTCATGAGCATAAGGAAGAATATCTGCAGCTAGACGACTGAATACCACAGGAATATGAAGCTCTTCAGCAAGAGCTTTAAGCTCTGTCTTGGCATAGGCACTGCGTACGCCGTTACCAGCCAGAAGAACTGGTCTTTTAGCATCAGCATAGGCTTGCTTCAGATAATCAAGAGCATCTGCAGTTGGCTTATTAGATTCTTCGTAATCAGTAAAGCCCTTAAGATTGTTCTCATCAATCATGGTGTTCTGAACATTCAGCGGTACATCCAGCCATACAGGACCTTTTCTGCCGTGAGTTGCCAGATATACAGCTTTTTCAAAATGATATCTGATTTCACTTGGCTCACTTACGGTTACAGCATACTTTGTAATTGGCTTTACAAGAGTTTCAATATCCGCCTCCTGAATACCAATCTGTCTTATTGGTATGCCAGATGCTTTAACTGTGTTCTCGTAATTCTGCTGGCCTGAAATAATAATCAGAGGAATACTATCCTGAAAAGCATGCAGAACACCTGTAAAAGTATTAGTTCCTGCACATCCGGTTGTAACCAATCCTGCTCCAATAGTTTCGTTTAAAGTTGAGTAGGCAACAGCCGCCATAGCAACAGCCTGCTCATGATGCATACTGATTCCTTTTATAGTTTCACTACGGCGTAAGGCATCACAGAGAAAAACACATTGACCTCCTGGGACGTAGAAAAGATGTTTAATTCCAAGAGCACTGAGTTTGGATAGTAAGTAGTCTGCAAGTCTGATCATATTGTTTGGACCTTATAATTTATTCGGTATTGTTCATTTCTCAATGATTGCTTCTTCCCCAATATTTCGTATCAAAAAAAGCAAATTTAATCAGTAAGGGAAATTAGACTTTTTGTTTATTCTATATATAAGCATATAAAACTGTTTCCCAAAACAGGTCTTCATGCTGCCTTATTTTAAATTTATATTCAGGAACTAATGCCTTTAAATATTTAGGAATTTCATAAAAATCCAATGGCAGATGATAAATACAGATAGCAAGCTTTGGTTTTAATTTTGAGATAATCTCGGATGCCCCTTTTAAAGAGTCTAACTCTGCACCTTCAATATCCATCTTAATTAGAGTAGGACTTTCGGAGAAGTAATCATCTAGTTTAACAATTTTTACTAATTTATCTGAGTTTGAAACTTCACCTTTAACAACAATTGAATTCATATTTTCTGTTGAATGAAATCCAATTTCTCCTGTTTCACTTCCTGTTGCCACATTAATTGGTTCGACATTATCTATTTTATTTTTTTTTATATAATC
>ONFP01000026.1 GCA_900317105.1 uncultured Succinatimonas sp.
TTAATATCAGATTTAAGTGCTGATATGGCTCAGTTGGTAGAGCGCACCCTTGGTAAGGGTGAGGTCCCGAGTTCGATTCTCGGTATCAGCACCATCTCCTTTAAATTCAATAAGTTAATTTGTATAAGCTTCTGAGGTTCAGAGGCTTTTTTTGTTTTGTCCTTCCCTCAGCTCTTCCTTTGTATTCCTATTTTGTGGCTTCAATGGTAGAATTGCTCTGTAAGTAATATATAACCACTGTTTTAAGTCTGATGCTTTATATTTCAAACAGTTTTTTTAAGCATAGATTCGCGGATAATTAAATGCCATCTTCTAAATTTCAACAAAAGAGTTTACTACTGCTTTTGCCTTTAGGTTTACTGGCGATTGTTTCCTATGCTTTGGACAAGAGAATCCCAACATTGCTTGATATCGAGTCTCAGACTCTTCTGCTTGAAACCTGCAGAATTATTCTTCCAGGGTTCTTTGCTATTGCTGCAGCCTGTATGGTTCCTACATTTAACCGCAAGCTTCAGATTGCTACTGTTGCTTTTATTTACTCTATTCTCGTTGCTTTTTCTTTATCTAAATATCAGAATTTTTTTACACAACCAACATCCTGGATACTTTCATCACTGGTGGCAACACTGTTTCTTTTGCCAAACAGCGATATTGAGTCCGAAGATTTGAGCTTCCGCTCTTTGTTGTCAAAGGTATTCTGTATCTTTACATTTCCTTTTATCGCACTCTTTACGATTATGGTGGTAGTAAAGAATATTGAACATTCTATTCTTATTACCTTTACTTCTGTTTTCTTAGATTCGTTTTTATCCTGTCTGTTTGTTCCAATTTATGAAATTATGCTTACTTTAGGATTCAGTTCTCTTCTGAATTCTCTGGTTAGTCTGCAGTCTGAAAGTGCTATTATTCAGGCAATGCTGAATAGTATTATGCTGACTAATATGATTTCACTTCCTGCCATAATTATTACAAGAGCTTCGTTTGCAAAATCCTATAACCGACTGTTTTTGGTGTTTCTGGCTTTTATAACTTGTTTAACTTCTAAAATCGGTACATGTATTTCTGTAGAGCTTTTGATCCTTATGTTCTTTTATCCTGGAACATTTCTGGCTCTATGTTTTAGCTCAATCTTTTTATTCTTTTTGAATCTTTCTTTGCAGCTTGGAACTTTTACCAGTTTCTATATGCTGTATCAGCCTGATCTTATTCTCAGGAATCTGGCTTTTCTGCAGCTGTCATCTTCGCATTTTGCTGTTATTTTCTTTTCAATGCTGATTCCTCTGGTGATGCAGATCGTCATTTCTAAAATCGGAAAGATTAATCATCTGAAGAACAAATTAAAACGCAGATTCAGAAATTCCGGTTTTAACTTGAGAGATATCAAAAATCCTGATCTCTTCCTTATTTCTATTCTTAATGGAATTGGCGGAAAGAGTAATCTTAAAGCAGTCTGGATTGATAAGGATTTTCTCTTTATAAAGGTTTTTAATTATAAGAAAGTCGTTATTCCGCAGATAAATTTAATTAGTAAAAAAAGAATCGAATTTATTCGTTCAGAGAATAACCTTAGAATTCCGTTAGGAACACTTTCTTTCATCGTGTGGAAAAGACTCAATAATATTGTTGAGGAATCCTCCAATTACACAACAGATGAAGTTGAACTGTCAGAACAGTTTGATTTAAAGAATTATGTATTAAATCTTCAGGAGAAAAAATAAAGTGAGCGATTCAGATTGGATTCAGATTAAATTAAGAACAACCAATCAGCTGGCAGATACTATTGCTGAGCTGTTAGAGCAGTTTGGCGCATTATCCGTAAGCTACACTGATGCTGAAGATTCTCCTATTCTTGAACCTCGTCCCGGAGAGAGAAAGCTTTGGCCAAATACTGAAGTTACAGGCCTTTTAGCCCAGGGAACTGATCCTGAACCTATTTTACATGCATTAAAGGCAATTCTTGGAGATCATATTCCTATGGTTGCCACCCATCTAGAGGATAAAAACTGGATTAGAGCCTGGATGGATCAGTTTAAGCCTCTGAAGTTTGGTAGAAGACTATGGATCTGTCCTTCATGGTTAAGTGTTGATGAGAAGGATAGTGTTGTAGTTATGCTTGATCCTGGTCTTGCCTTTGGAACCGGTACTCACCCTACAACCGCATTGTGTCTTGAGTATCTTGATTCGTTGGATTTAAAGGATAAACAGGTTTTAGATTATGGCTGTGGTTCTGGTATTTTGGCTGTTGCAGCCCTGAAGCTTGGAGCAAAGAAGGCTCTTGGTGTTGATATTGATGAGCAGGCTCTGATTGCATCTAAGGAAAATGCGTCCAGAAATGGAGTTGCAGATAAACTTGAGCTGGTAATGGGCTCTGATAAAAAGTTGGAGCTTCCTAAATCTCCTATTACAGTTGCAAATATTCTTGCCGGTCCTCTGGCAGAGCTTGAGCCAATAATTGCAGATTTAACTCAGAGTGGTGGTTTGCTTGCTTTGTCTGGTATTTTAACTGAGCAGGCTGACTCTGTTATTGAGGCTTATTCAAAAGACTTTATCATGAATAAGGTTAAGGATAAGGAAGGCTGGGCGCTACTTACCGGAACCAGAAAATAAATAAGGCTCTATGTCTTTTCATAAAACATTTTCTTTTAATGGATCTTTTGGGATCCATTTTTTATCTCTATGCTGTAAATTACATCAAAAAGAATCATTCATCACAATTTTAATAGTACTGAAGTTTGTTATATTGATTTATTTTTATAAAATTAATAGTACCTACTACTATAAATAAACTAAAACAAAACTATATTAATAAGTTAAATTTATGAAGGTATAGATCAGGTCTAGATTTTGCGGTGGCAAATGTAATCCTGGAAATTTTATGAAAAAAGTCGTATCTATAACGATATTGGCCTTTATCGCCAGCGTTGTGTCAACTACAGCAATAGCACAGCAGTCACGTATAGAGTCTCTTGAGAGTCAGTGTAATTCTGGAGATTTGGATGCGTGTGATGCTTTAGGCTGTGAATTCGCCCGAGGCGATCTGATCGAAGCGGATCTGCCAAAGGCTGCAAATATTTTTACCTCTGCCTGTGACAAGAATAATGGCTCTGCCTGTGGTCATTTGGGGTATCTGTACACCGTAGGAAACGGGGTTAAACTCAATCTTGATCAGGCTGCTGTTCTGTATAAAAAAGCCTGTGATCTGAATTTCTACGAAAGCTGTGTAAATCTTGGTATCAGCTATATTCTTGGCTCCGGTATTGAGAAATCTCTTGATAAAGCAATTCCTCTTTTAAGAAAAGGCTGCGAGCATGAACAGGCTACAGGCTGTACTCTGATTGGCAATGCCTATTACAACGGAATGGGTCTTGAAAAAGATCTTAAACTTGCAAATACCTATTATGTTAAGGCCTGTGAAATGGAGAGTGGGGAGGCTTGCGCTAATATCGGACTGAATTATGCTCAGGGCGAGGGTGTAGAGCAGGACTATGAGCTGGCCTATGAGTATTTCACAAAGGGCTGTGATCTTGGAGCAGGTGAAGGATGCTTCAATGCTGGTGTTATGTATGCAAACGGCTGGGGCATTGAACAGGATTACACAATAAGTAAAGCCTACTATTCTAAAGCTTGTTATCTGCACTATAAACCAGGCTGTGACGAATATGAAAATCTTAACAACGAGGGATTGTAGACCTTTTTTCCCTTTTCCCCCAACTGACTGTTCTTATATAGCGTCTGTAATTCGTTTTTTAGTTTATTTTCGTGAGCGAGCATGAATCTTGCTGACGTTATCTGTCTTATCTTTAAATATGGACGCTTGTAAATTTAATTCCTTTTTCTTTAAATGGTGGCGTTATGAGATTTAAATACTTACTGTCCCTGCTTTGCATGATTGGTGTCAGCTGTATAACTAATGCTCAAGCCTGGGAACCTACTAAGGATATAGAGGTCATTGTTGCCTATAAGCCTGGAAGTGGAACAGATACCGGCGCAAGACTATTAAGTTCTTTTGCTGAGCGCTTTTTTAAACATAAGCTGGTTGTGAAAAATGTTAATGGGGAGGATGGGACTACAAGATGGAATACTCTGATTAAAGCCAAGCCTGATGGATATACAATAGGTTTCATTAATCTGCCTACTTTTGCAACACAGACATTGAATTCCTCAATTGAAATGACAGATGTTGTGCCTATCTGTAATCATGTGACAGAAACTTCAATCGTAGTCGTAAGAGCTGATAGCCCATATAAAACGATAAGAGATCTTGTTGAAGATGCTAAGTCTAAAGGTAATCTTCTGGCCTCCACAAACGGTTTTATGGCATCGAATCATACGGCTGCCCAGCTTCTGGCCCATTCCGGCGGCTTTGATTATATAGCTGTAGATTGCGGAGGAACATCTGATCAGTTAAAGGCTCTCTTAAATGATGAGGTTCAGTTTACCTGTGTAAAGGTTCCGGATGTTGTTCCGCTGTTGCAAAAGACCAACCCTGAAATAAGAATTCTCGCCTCTTTTTCAGAGAAAAGACTTAAGGACTATCCTGAGGTGCCAACTCTGGCTGAATATGGATATTACGATAAATGGTATGGTTCATCCAGAGGCATAGTTGCTCCTAAGGGAATTCCTAATGATGTCCTGCAGTATTATGTAAAAACATTCCATGCAATGATGGATGACTTTGAGGTGGCCACGGCTCACCGTAATGCCAATCTTGCTTTGGATTACAAGGATAATCTGAACCTTGAAGCCACAATGCTTGCAAGTGTGTTCTTCTGTAAAGATATTATTCCGATGATTTACAAGGAAGAGGATCTTAAGAAGCACGGTAACTAGTCTTTCCTCAAAAACATCAGGTTATATCCCGTTTTAATACATTAAAGACCTGATGTTTTTGTCATAGTCCTTTCATGTGATCTTGATCATAATTTCTTTGATTTTCAAGAGATTACATCGATCAATATATTTGTTGATAATTTTACCTGTAACTTGTTCTTCTGAAATGTTAGAATATGTGACACTTTCACATAAAACGTCATTATCAGTTATATGTTCAAGAAAATTACTGTACGGTACTAAATATAAAACTCCTTGAAAATAAAAGATAATGAGTTATTAATATACATTTTTGCATTAAATGAGTGATAATTATGCTATCTAAGCTCCATCTAAATACATAATTTGACATAACTCGCAAAAAAGTATTAAATATATTGCACAATATATAAATAAAAAAAACTCAGGTTAATTCACTATAAATGAAATCATCTAAACTACTAATCGTTGGTCTTACATTGCTTTCCTCAGTAAGTCTCATTGGGTGTACAAAGGAGCAACCTTCTGACAACGCTGCGTCACAGAAGGCTTCAGACGGTCTTTCTTTATATGAAAAGGCAAAGGTGGCGAGAGCCGTCAGAAAGATGGAGAAAGAAGAAAAACGCAAAATTCTTTCAGAAAAATATTCACAGGCAAATACCGCACACTTCGACGTTAAAGTCTTTTTTGAAGATGAAATGATCGAAAGTAACGACATGAATCTCTGGGTTCAGCCTGAGTTTATAGGTATCCATAGAAATCTTGTAGAAGAGGATGAGAAAGAGCTTCCAAGAGAGTCTATTACCTTACTTAACGATACAAGAAAATATTCCGCAGTAATCGAGTTTGATAAGAAATATGATGATATCGACTATTCCTCTGATGAATACTGCAGAAAACTGGTAACAAAATCTACCAGCCATTCAAATATAAATATGGTGGTGCCTCCATCCTTACTTAAGGGGGAAAAGTCTAGAATCTGCAGACTGAGTTATCAGGATCTGGCTTCAAACAAGTATATAAATGAATTTACAGAGGTTTATGAAAATGGCTCTGTAATATACACTATGACCACCACCTCCAATCCTAGATTTACAGGTAGAGAAATTCTTAAAACCGCATTTTCCAGCGCTGTATCTAAGGAGATTAAGGATGCTGTACGTCATGCTACAACAGAATTTTTTGATACAGAAAAATATCAGTCAATAGATATCTAAAAGTTTCCTATTTCTAACGTGTACTCATTCCAGTTTGGAATTTTCTAAATCTTTTAAGATCTTTTCTTAAAAGATTTTTTTTACCTGTAATCCATTTTTTTTTAAATGCATAATTCTAAATATCCTCCACTACATCATAAAACATGGTATATAATGATCAGTTCACTTAAAAATTAGGAGCTTTATCATGGCAAACATCAGACCTCGTGAAAGATCTGCTATTATCCAGTCTCTTCGTGCTGGCGTGACCCCAAGAATCGGTCTTGAGTATATACAGGTCGGAAGAGTAAATGAAGTTAAGGCTCTGATAAAGGATCTTGATAATATTGCTGACAAGGGCAGTGCCTTCCGTATTGTTATCGGTGATTTTGGCGCCGGTAAATCATTCTTTCTACAGCTTATAAGATATATTGCTCTGGAGAAGGGGCTGGTGGTTGTTAACGCGGATTTGTCTCCTGACAGAAGACTGTTTGCATCAACCGGCCAGTCTCGTAATCTTTATAAGGAACTTGCCAGAAATCTATCTACTAGAGCTCATCCTGAAGGTAATGCCATGGTACCTCTGGTTGAGAAATTCATTACTGAACAGCGCCGTATTGCAGATGAACAGGGCCTTGATGTTGAGCAGGTAATCAAGGAGAAACTCAATTCCCTGTCTGAACTGGTGGATGGTTATGATTTTGCTCAGGTAATTGCTACCTATTGGAAAGCTTACAACGAGAATAACGAGGATCTTAAGAATAATGCGATCCGTTATCTGAGAGGAGAATATACTTCAAAGGCAGATGCCAGACGTGATCTTGGTGTAAGAGCAATTGTTGAGGATCATAATGTCTATGATCACATCAAACTTCTGAGCCGTTTTGTTACTCAGGCCGGTTACAAAGGACTGCTGGTTAACCTCGATGAGGTGGTAAATCTTTACAAGCTTCCATCTCAGAGAGCCCGTAATTCAAATTATGAGCAGGTCTTAAGAATCTTAAATGATTGCTTCCAGGGATCAGCTCAGTCTATTGGATTCCTGTTTGGCGGCACCCCTGAGTTTCTGATGGATCAGAGAAAAGGTCTTTATTCATATGAAGCTCTGCATTCACGTCTTGCAGAGAATACTTTTGCTCAGATTGCGAATGTTGTTGACTACAACAGTCCTATTCTGATTCTGCAGAATCTGTCTCCTGAGGAGATTTATGTTCTGCTGTGCAATATCAGAAATGTCTTTGCTAACGGTAAAAAGGAAAACTATATTCTTCCTGATGAGGCTTTAACCGCATTCTTAGAGCACTGTTCAAAGAATATTGGAGATGCATATTTCAGAACTCCTCGCAATACTATTAAAGCTTTTGTGGATTTATTATCTATCCTTGAGCAGAATCCGGATCTGAACTGGAAGACTCTGATCGGTAATATTTCCATCGAATCTGAAACTGATTCCTCTCTTGTATCCATATCATCTGATCCTGTTGAAGATTCTTCAAAAGAGAACGCTTCTGAAAATACAGATTCTGAAGATGACGATGATGATTTAACCTCATTTACTTTATAAGCAGAAAACTGCTGCTGCGGATTGTTTATTGAAGGTTTTTCCTTCAGAAATCCGCAGAAACCTGTCAATTAAGAGCTTTTTTTTAAGACATCCATACAAAAGGTATTTTTCATGGAAAATAATTCAATAAATCTGCTGGATATTGATCTTAAGCGATGGATGTTTAAAAAAGGCTGGCAGTCTCTGCTGCCGATTCAGGAAAAGTCCATCGCTCCGATCCTTGAAAGAAAAAATGATGTTATTATTTCAGCATCTACTGCCAGTGGTAAAACAGAAGCTGCCTTTCTGCCTGCTCTGACTGCAATTCATAAAACAAAGGAACTCTCTGGTGTCAGAATTCTTTATATAAGTCCGCTTAAGGCATTAATTAACGATCAGTACCGCCGCCTTGATGAGATGACAGAGTTTCTTAAGATTAAGGTAACTCCATGGCACGGTGATGTTTCCATCTCCAAGAAAAACCAGATTCTTGATGAGCCTGAAGGCATAATTCTTACAACTCCAGAGTCACTTGAATCACTTCTGATAAATCACAAAAGCTGGATAGAATCTTCCATGAAGAATCTGTTCTATGTGATTATTGACGAGTTCCATGCTTTTATGGGCTCTCAGCGCGGTTATCAGCTTCAGTCTCAGCTGCATCGTATAGAAAACCTTATTGGAAAGAGGGTAACGCGAGTAGCTCTGTCGGCAACCTTTTCAGATGCCAATGGCGTTATGTCATATCTTCGTCCTAACTCCTCCATTCCATGTGAGGTTATAACTGCAGCTAAAAGCAGTGAAGATAAGCTTTCTGTTCAGATTAAGGGGTATGATCATATAGCCCTGGATGATCCTGAACTTGAAGGCAAGGTGCTTCCAAAGGAGTTTGATGCTATCTCCGATGACATTTTCAGGCTGTTACGCGGTTCTACAAATCTGGTGTTCTGCAATTCCAGATTCTGTACAGAAACTCTTGCTGGAAAACTTGAGCAGAAAAGCAAGAGCAGGTTTGTTCCTAATGAGTTTTTCCCGCATCACGGTTCTTTATCAAAGGAGCTCAGAGAAAGCCTTGAATACCGACTGCAGGAGGGCAGATGGCCAACTACTGCTATCTGTACTGCCACTTTAGAGCTGGGTATTGATATTTCCGATGTCTCATCTATTGCCCAGGTTGAGCATCCTATTACTGTAGCCTCTTTAAGACAGCGATTGGGGCGCGCTGGTCGCCGTGAACATAATGCGGTTCTGAGAGTCTTTATTCCAGAAGCTCTGACAGATACTAAAAAAACTGAGCTTTATGAGGACACAGTTATGACTGTGGCCATGATAGAGCTACTATTAGAACGTTGGTATGAGCCTCCTTTAGAGCATGAATATGCCTTTTCGACACTTCTGCAGCAGACTCTGTCAGTGATTGCCTCTTATGGGAGTGTCTCTGCCAAGGCTCTGCATGAACTGCTGTGCAAGACCGGTCCGTTTTCTCTGTGTACTCCAAAAATCTTTATGCAGTTTTTAAAGTGTCTTGGAGAAAAAGATCTCATTGTACAGCTCAATGATGGCTCCCTGGCTTTAGGTCTTGAGGGTGAGAAAATTGTATCCAACTGGAATTTCTATGCGGCCTTTGATACACCAAAGGAATTCACAATTGAGCATGAGGGGCATCAGATAGGTACCATTCCTTTATCTCAGGATCTGATTATTGGTGATACCTTCCTTTTTGCCGGTCGAGGCTGGAAGGTTAATTTCTTCTCTCAGGAAAGACATCTGATTGGTGTTAAAGCTTATCCCCATGACGCTCAGCCACTGCAGATGAACGGAAGTGCCGGACATATTCACAATGAGGTCAGAAAGAGAATGTTTGAAATATACCGAAACCGAAAAGTACCGGTATATCTCAATAAGGTTGCCGCAAAACACGTTCAGCAGGGAATAGAGCAGTTTGAACGAATGCATCTTGAGCATTCACATATTTATGATGGTCCAACCGGAATTGCTCTGTTTCCATGGCAGGGGGACAAGGTAATCAGAACCATTGTGCTGATGCTCAAAAAGGAATCCATTGATGCCTCTGCATATAAATCTCATATAGAGCTGGCCTACACTCCAAAGGACAGTCTTAAGGTTGCGGTATACAATATTCTCAATTACGAGAATATAAGTGGAACCGATCTTATTAAAAAGGTTAATAATCTTGATCGTGAAAAACACGACAGCTATATTTCAATGGATTTAAAGCGAATGTCCTTTGCTTACAGTGAACTGGATATCGAAGGAGCTTTGGATTTCTTTAAAGTTTTGAGAAAAGAGCTTTAAGCATTTTAAGGAGAAGTCTGTCTATGAGCGGAGAAAAAATGTCTCCTCATCTGCAGCATACCATGGTTGAGACTCTTGGTATAAAAATGTTCAGAGATGAGAACGGAGTTTTTAAGGCAACCATGCCGGTTGACAGCAGAACCTGTCAGATATTCGGACTTTTGAATGGCGGTGCCAGTGTTGCTCTTGCAGAGAATCTGGCTGGCTTTGCCTCCTTTGAACTGTGTGAGAAGGATACTATTCCAGTGGGATCATGTGTAAGTGCCAATCACGTGGCTCCGGGCTTTTTCAATTCAGAAGTGCATGCTGTTGCTACTCCCGTAAAAATCGGGAAAACCGTTCATATCTGGAATGTGGATGTTTTCAATGAGAAAGAACAGCTGCTCTCAACCATCAGAATGACTAATTTAATTATCAAAGATACCCATAATTTAAGAGAGGCCATTATAAATGCGTCAGTGGACAAAGATTAAAGATTACGAAGAGATCCTTTTTGATTTTTACGAGGGTATAGCCCGTATTACCATTAACCGTCCTCGTTACAGAAATGCCTTTACTCCTCTGACTGTAGCAGAGATGAGTGATGCGCTTTATTACTGCCGTGAATGTGCCGATGTACGAGTTGTTGTTCTGACCGGTGCCGGAGATAAGGCTTTCTGTGCCGGCGGTGATATGAACTACAAGGGCCGTGGCGGTTATGTTGACGGAAAGGGAGTTCCAAGACTTAATGTCCTGGATGTGCAAAAGCAGATCAGATCACTTCCAAAGCCTGTGATTGCCATGGTTAACGGTTTTGCCATCGGCGGCGGTCATGTGCTGCATGTTGTATGTGATCTCTCAATTGCCTCAGAGACTGCCATTTTCGGTCAGACCGGCCCTAAGGTTGGAAGCTTTGACGCCGGTTTCGGTTCTTCCTATCTTGCACGTGTGGTAGGTCAGAAAAAAGCCCGTGAAATCTGGTTCCTCTGCCGTCAGTATAGCGCAAAGGAAGCTTTGGATATGGGACTTGTAAATACTGTTGTTCCTGTAGAGGAGCTTGAGAATACCACTGTCGAATGGGCACAGCGTATGATGGAATTAAGTCCTCTTGCTCTGCGCATGATTAAGGCTGGCTTGAATGCTGAACTTGATGGTCAGGCTGGTATTCAGGAGCTGGCTGGTGATGCCACCATGCTTTACTACATGACTGATGAGGCTCAGGAAGGCGGCAAGGCCTTTTTAGAGAAGAGAAAGCCTAATTTCAGCAAACTCAACAATCTACCATAATGCAGGACGGTATTTTAAATAAAAACTATACTCTGCTTTTTGCCAGAGGCTATCTGAAAGCACAGTCAGAGGAGATTCTGTCTTTAGAATATAGATCTCAGATAGAGAATCTGTATAAGGAGTTTATCTCTGATTCTGATTCAATAAGCGTTTTCAGCTCAGGCTCTACAGGCGAGCCTAAAGAACTGAAGCTTAAAAAGCAGTATATGCTGAACAGTGCTCATATGACATGTTCCTATCTTAAAATCCCAAAAGGAGCCTCCTCTCTTTTATGTATGCCCCTTAAATTCATCGGAGCAAAGATGGTGGTTATAAGAGCTCTGTCAGAGGAGCTTGAACTGGTGGCGGTCAATCCGTCATCACATCCTCTTTTGGGACTGAGAAAAGCTCCCTATTTTGCGGCAATGACTCCTGCTCAGGTATTTTCATCCCTGGAGAGTGAAGCTGAAAGAGAAATTCTTTTTAATATCAAAGAGCTGATAATTGGAGGCGGTGCTGTAAACAGCAGTCTTAAGGCTCAGCTGATGCTGTCTTCAAACCGTATCTGGTCAACTTACGGCATGACAGAAACTATCTCTCATATTGCCCTAAGACGTGTGAATATCGAGGATAGTTCTGAGGTAAATTCCAATGGATATGTACCGTTTGAAGGAGTGAGTCTGCAACAGGCACAGGATGGAACTCTTGTGATTGATGCCCCTTATATTGGAGTCAAAGCGCTTAAGACCAATGACGTGGTTGAGTTTAATCCAGATCGCTCTTTTAATATCCTCGGAAGAGTCGATAATATCATCAACAGCGGCGGTATCAAGATTCAGATAGAGAAGCTTGAAGAGCTTATAAGAGAAACTGTTGGCTGTGAATTTAATGTAACCTCAGTGGAATCCAGGAAGTATGGGGAAGTCGTATGTCTTCTCATGAAGAGTAACCCTGAGTCCCCTCAAGGCATATCTGATGAATCTATCCTGCGTCAGATAAAGGATAAGGTTCCTAAATACTGGGCTCCGAAGATTCTTCTAAGAACTGCTGTTCTTCCAAGAACGGAATCAGGAAAACCTGCAAGAGCTAAGCTTAAAGCTTTAGCTTCAGAACTGTATCAGAAGAAAGACTTATTCACGAAAGGAGAGTGATTTCTTGTTTAATTTCAGAGTGATAATCAAAAATGCGATGGAATATATATCGCTTGTCATGGTGATAGCTTTTTTCTCGGGAGTCTGTGCAAAAGGTCCTGAATGGCTCTCTGCATTTGATTATTCAACTATTCTCGGCAAGTTCGGAACTATTGCCGGAACCTCTGATAATTTTACAGGTCACGGAGATATCAGTGTCAGAAGTGCCTTTTTATTTGCTCTGTCCATAATTCCAGGAATCATTCTTTCATTAGGCGTGCTTTCTGTTGCAGGCTATCTTGGCGCACTGAATGCAGCAGGACGTATTTTTTCCTTTATTCTTAAACCATTATTAGGAATTCCTGGCTCATCAGCCTTTGCGATTATAAGTTCCCTGCAAAGCTCTGACAGTGGCGCGGTGATGACTAAAGATCTCTATGATCAGAGAATTATCAGCAAAAAACAACGCTGCATCTTTTCTGCCTTTGAATTCTCATCTGGCGGTTCTATAGGTGTATATCTGACAGCGATGCCTATCATTTCTGCTCATCTTAATCTGCCTATTCTGCTGCCTTTAGGTATTATTCTGATTATGAAGATTGTAGGAGCCAACCTCATAAGAGCTTATCTTTACGTAAGATATGATGAAATCTCAGAGAGTTACCCCGGTGAGGAAAGGGCCGCTGTGCTGAACACTAGAAAGCAGAACATCGAGGATATTACAAATATAGCTGATGCCTTCATAAGCGGAGCCAGAAGAGCCATCAATATCAGTCTTAACATTATGATGCCGAACGTGATTATGGCTTTTGTTCTGACTGTAGTCCTCATGAAAATCGGAGCTATGGAATTTTTAGGGAAGATTGGCTCTCCTCTGATGCAGCTATTTGATTTAAACGGTCAGTCCATGGTGGTTCTGGTCTCAGCCTGGTTCTCCGGCCTGGGTGGTGTGGCCATGGGGGCAACCATGTGTGCTACAGGAGAGATTTCTCAGACTCAGCTGGCAATTATTACTCCGGCTATTTTCCTGATGGGGGCTCAGCTGCAGTATATGGGGCGAATCCTCGGAGTAATAGGACTTGAGTTTCGTAACTATAGACTGATGTTTGCCATCAGTATTATCAATGCGTTCCTGTCTATTCTAGTTATGAAGGCGATTGTCTGAAAAGGTGGAAGCTACTGAACCAGGGCTGAATTTTTATTTTCCTGAAGAATTCTAATTAACTACTTGTGGTACTGATAAATTCTGTTTCCGAATAACATCTTTGAGCATAAGTTTTTTGAACTATAACAAAGTCGAAGTGCTGAGATTGAGCTTTTCTATTTATCTACGGTTTTGTTGCTAAGCAGGAGAAGCCCAAGCTAGTAAAACCAATACTAGAAGTACAATTAAGAAGATTTTAATTTGAAAATTTCTTGTTGCACAAATAAGTTAGCTGGCTTACCAATAGGATCTGGCAGGCTCCTATTGGATTTTTCTACCTACTACGGCTTAAACCGCATATTCATTTTACCTCTTCTTTTTGTTTGATTTTTAAATAGTTATTTCTCATAACTTATCTCAAATCCTTCCTAACTCTAATTCTAGATTGTTGTGTTCTGGTTTTGGAAATGGTCTTGCAGTGGCATCGTGTTTGCTAGATTTTATAAACGTTTGGTGCTCAGAAGTGAGAACCTACAATAATGAGAATAGAGTAGAACGGTCAGAATATATAAAATATTGGGTTAAAAAAATTAAGGAAAAGTAGGAGATCTTGTTTATTTATTCTTTTGTTGTGAAAGCCGTTTTTTACTGCAAAACAGTCTGACGCTTCAGACTGTTATGTTATATCTTTTATGCTGTTCTAATCTATCCTCTGGCTCAACCTGCACTCTGAGCCAACAAATACAATCGCATAGCAGTCAAGAGGATGATTACCGACCTTTTCTTTTAGAACTGTACCCTGTCGGTATCTTTCGATTTCCTCTTTTGCCTCTAATAACTTACCTTCAACAGCAGGCTTGCTGCCATCATTTTTATGCAGGTATTTAAGCTCTAACAGGAAATTGTGTCCGTTAGGATAGGTATTCTTTACAAAGATATCAGCAAAGCCTTTACCGGTATAAAACTCAGTATATGATTTAAGCTGCCTGTCGCCACCGTTGTTGATAATACTGTCACATATCAGCTGCAGTGCCATCTCGGTAAATTTTCCTAAAGACTGTGGATTTATTTTTTTCTCTATCTGCTCTGTTAATGTCTCAAGGAGAGTTGTTATATCAGCAGTCTCTTCATACATAGAGGATAAATCCTTGTAGACATCCGATCTGTAGCCAATAGCCATACGGCAGTAGTCTAGGAACAGTTTCTCATAGACTTTATTGGGAATGACAAAACATGTAATTCCTTTTTTTCTGGAGGTTTCTGTATCAATTGTCAGATATCCCAGGTGATAAAGCAGAGATACCATCTGAGATTTATCAAAATAATTGGTACTGTTAAGATTCATCTTGTCAGGTAATTCTGTCACAATAGGCGCTTTGTTAAACATTGCCCTGACTATTTCGTCTCTGACATCGTCCTCACAGAGATTCAGCATTCCGTTGAGTTTGCCTGCATCATCATTCAGAGAGATTTCATTCAGCAAAGGAAGTTCCCTTTCCAAAATTAATCTTCCAAGATAGGCAAGACAGAGATTAGAATTACACATTTTCAGTTTTGCTTTTTTCTCAAAAGCGTAACCGTCAAAGTTTTCTTCCATAATCTGCATTAGCTGCTCTTTGGAAATATCTGGCAACTGTGAAAAATCCACAGTCTCATCAATAACCTCTGATAACTCATCATGAGTAAAACCTATCATCTCATTGAATAATGATATTGAACTGATATTCGTTGCTATATTAAAGCCCGAGGTTACAGAATCTAAAGAAACCGATGACACCCCTGTAATAAAGAATCTGTCGATGCTGCCATTTCCTTCTCCTCTATAAAATTTCTTTAATAGAGCATAGAATCTCTTGATGAGTCCTTCATGACCTTCAGCCGTTGATGTTATATCCTTGAAGGCTTCTTTATTTCTGGTCAGAATTTCATTGGCGAAGTGATCATACTCATCAATGATTACATACAGATACTCCCCTTTCTTCGCCTTATTTGAGAAATTATTCAGAAAAACAAGCATAAGATCCGTTGCCGTTTTATAACTTGAAAAATCTAGCTGCTTTTGAGAAAGACCTTTATCTGGGTAGGTATTACTAAAGGAGTTAATTGCACTGCCTACAGAAGTGAGAAATGTATAGTTAACCTCCGAAGGTTCTGAGGAAACATCTGAAAAATCAAAATGAATGACGTAATATGAACTGGCTAGAGGGGTTCTGTGATCATATATCCAGGTACCTTTGAAATTCTTTTCGAAGGTATCTTTTTTAGCGATATCGTAGTAGCAGTGCAGCATACTTGCAGTAAGGCTCTTTCCAAAACGTCTAGGTCGAAGGAATACAGGAACACTGGTTACGGCATTATTCTCAAGGTAATCAATAAAACGGGTTTTATCAATATAAATACCACCTTTATCTCTAATCTCAGATAGAGAGCGCATCCCAACTATGATTTTTTTCTTATCCATATTGATTCCTTATACATCACTTCTCAAATTATAAAGGAACATGACATGTTTTTTGACTCTTTTATTTTGATTGTTTAGATATTACATCATGAATCCCAAAGGTTTATTCTTTTATTGTTCCTATGCAGAAACTTTTATTCTATACAACAATATTTTCAGAATTATTGAATTTTATTATTCACATTCTATGTAATTCGTCTTTTAAACTCATATAATGGTGTCACGGACAATATATATCGAATTTAAATAATACGAAACCTAAGGGATTTATCGTGAAAATAGTACGACGTGATATCGTTGATGATAGTCACCTGCAGACCTATGTATCCGATCCGATTATCCGGCAGATACTTGCAAGACGAGGCATCAAATCAGAAAGTGAGGTTACCTGTCAGCTTTCAGATATCTACCATTACAGAGATCTGCATGATATAGACAAGGCAAGTAACATCATTGCCGATGCCATTGAAAACGGAGATAAGATTCTGGTTTCTGGTGATTATGATGTTGACGGTATTACAGGTACAGCCCTGGGGGTAAGGGGGCTTAAGGATTTAGGTGCCTCTGAGGTTAGATATTTTGTCCCATCAAGATATGAGGGTGGCTACGGCGTCAGCAATGAGACTGTAGATGATGCCGTTTCTCATGGAGTTAAGCTGCTTCTGACCGTGGATAACGGTGTCAGCTGTCTTGAATCAATCAATTACGCTAAGAGCAAAGGTCTTAAGGTTGTAATTACAGATCATCATGAAACTCCTGAACTGTTGCCGGATGCTGATGCAATAGTTGATCCTAAGCTTCCTGAAGATAAATTCCCTTCAAAAAATCTCTGCGGTGCCGGTGTTCTTTTCTATGTTCTGGTTGCAACCAGAGCTGTTCTTCGTGATCGCGGTTTCTATAAGACTTCCAAGGTGCCTCTCATTGCCAGATTCCTTGATCTGGTGGCCTTAGGGACTATTGGCGATGTTATGCAGCTTGATGCCAACAACCGCAAGCTGGTCAAATATGGCTTTGACAAGATCAAAGCAGGCAAATCTATTATCGGTATCAAGGCTCTGGCTGCCTCCTGTCGAGTTGATCTTGCTGCCATAAATTCTGTAAGCATTGCCTTTGATCTCTGTCCAAGACTGAATGCTCCCGGCAGAATCAAGCTGGAGAACAATCCTGCGGTTTCCTTGATGTTAACCGACGATGAGACCGAAGCCTGCATTATTGCCCGTGATCTTGAGATGTGTAACAAGCGTCGTGGTGACTATGAGCGTGTTTTTCTCAAGGAAGCCACAGAGGATGCTCTAAAGCAGGAAGGCAACTGTGCGATTGTGCTTTACAGACCTAACTGGCTGGTTGGCTTGGGCGGCCTTATAGCCAGCAGAATCAAGGAGAAGTTCTCTGTTCCTTGCTTTGTATTCTCTGGCTCAGGGGATGAACTTGCAGGATCCGCCCGTTCTGTTCCTGGTTTTAGCATTGTTAAGAATCTTCAGCTTTTATCAGAGAAATGTCCTGATCTTCTGATTAGATTCGGTGGACATGCTATGGCGGCAGGTGCTTCCATTCATAAGGATAACTTTGAGAAGTTCAAGGAGCTGTTTAATCAGGTGGCAAAGGAGAATCTTGGAAATCCAAATGATGAAGAGATTATTTCTGACGGAGAACTGCCTTCTAACTATCTGACCATCGGTTTTGCCCGTGATCTTGAGGCTTATGGTCCATGGGGCAATGGGTTTGAAGAACCTTGCTTTGACGGTGAGTATACAGTTGAGGATGTAATTCTGGTTGGAAACCGTCATCTGCGTTTCTCGCTCCGCAACGATGATGGCTCCTATATGAGAGGAATAAAACTTCGGGCAACTCCAAGCGAGCGCGAAATCAAAGCCAATATGAGAGTAAGAGCGGTATACACCATTGGTGTTAACCACTATATGGGCTCTCAGCGTCTTGAAATCAAAATTTCCTCAATTGAAAAAGTCTAAAAAAAAGCCTGAAATAGAATTTCAGGCTTCAAGTTTTGTTTGATTGAATTGCCTATTTCTTCTGGATGCGGCTGTTTGCATACATGGCTGCACCGATGATTCCCGCAAGATTCAGTGTTGTTGCAGGAACAACCTTTGTTTTCAGGGTCAGCTGATCTTTATATTTTTCAAATTTCTTTGATACACCGCCGCCCAGCACGATAAAATCAGGTGAAGTTAAAAATGCTATGTATTCAAGGAATTTATTCAGTCTTTCTCCCCATTCCTTAAATTTCAGATCTTCCTTTTCTCTTACTGAATCTGCACAGTAATGCTCGGCAATATCTCCCTTAAACTTTATATGACCAAATTCAGTATTAGGGAACATCTGTCCGTTGTAGAAAAGGGCAGATCCGATACCGGTTCCAAGTGTTAAAAATAAAACTGATCCCTTGTAGCCCTTTACAGCGCCAAAGCTTAATTCTGCAAGACCGGCCACATCGGCATCGTTGGCAACGAAAACATCCTGACCAACAGTCTTTGAGAATAATTCTTCAACCTTTACGTTAATCCAAGTCTTGTCAATATTTGCTGCAGTAAGAACTTCTCCGTTTATGACTCTGGCAGGGAAACCGCAACCGATTGGACCTTTATAGCCAATCTGTTTTACCAGCTCCTTTAGAGTCTCTGCTACAGCCTCTGGAGTTGCTGGCTGTGGTGTAGGGATTCTTAGTCTTTCTGTTTTAAGTTCGCCTGTCTCTGTATCGACAATCGCGCCTTTAATTCCGCTGCCACCAATATCAACACCCAAAATTTCCATGGAAAACCCCTTGATCTGACGTAGTTATTCATTTTTTCTGAGTATAGACAATAAACAAGCTGAACTTCCATAGAAATTATTTAAAAGATAGAGGTTTAGTCAAAAAAAATAGGAAAACTGTGTACTTTGAACCGGTTATTGTGTCTAAATAAGTTTTTTCTAAAAAAAATACTGCAGAATAGTGTGAGATCTCTCCAATTTGGCATCAGAAAGCATAATTCTGTGCTAAACTTTTGAAAGAGTAGGTGTTTTTTATTATCAGATGTTTTTTTGTTATGGAAAAGGTCTTTTGCATTAGTTATTCAGATTTTGGATATCTTTTAAGCGAACAGGACTGGAAGGTCGAAATAAAGAAGCTTGATGATTATGACTACGGTGTCTTTGAAGATATCCTAAGCAGTGGACAGTTCCTGATTAAAAGAAGATTTCTTTCTAATTTACCGGATATTTTCGATGACTGCTCTGAAACAAAGAGTGAACCGGTTCTGCCCGAGGACATAAAACGCTTTATCTTCCAAAGAGGGGATAGAGAGGTTTATGTTATATCCTCTACGGATTTTGAGCAGCTGTTCTCTTTGGACAGCCGTGATGAGTATGGCTGTGTGTTCGTTGAGCAGAACAGAATCACCTGTAAATGTGCTGATCCAGAAGATCTTGCCGAGGATGTTGTTATTCTTGCGTCCGGTGGTATTGATCTTAACAATCCTGACCTTAATCTCTAAGAGGTTGTCAAATGTCTAAATTACCATACGAAGTTTTTACAAGTGATGAAGTAAAACAGATTGAGGCTGATCATGCTAAATCTCATAACGGACATTGCTTTGATCTAATGCAGAAGGCAGGAAAATCTGTATTTGACTATATTGTACGTGAGTGTGGTGACGCAAAGGAGGTCTGGGTTTTCTGCGGAAAGGGCAACAATGGCGGAGACGGTTATATAGTGGCTTCACTGCTTTTGGAGAACGGCATTAAGCACCGTGTGTTTGCAACGGGTATCCCTCACGAAGGTTCGGAGGCCAGTTTTGCCTATGAGCTTTTTGTAAAGCAGGGGGGAAGTGTTGAATACGAGCTGCCTAACAACGGACTGGTAAGTGACTCTCCATCAGAAATCATTCATGTCTCAAAGCCTGATCTGATTATTGATGCTCTGCTTGGTACCGGAATTGAGTCTGCACCAACTGGAATTACGGCCAAATGGATCTCCTACATAAATAAGCTGAATACCTTTACTGTAGCAGTGGATGTTCCATCCGGTGTCTGTGCAGATACCGGCGGTGTTCCGGGCATGTGTGTCTGCGCCAATGCCACCGTCTGCATGCTGGCTTTAAAACCAGGTCTGCTTACCTCCGATGCTGTGGATTTTGTGGGAGATATTGAGTTTGCATCACTGGATGTGGATACCTCAGGCTATCATGAGCTTTTAACTGAATCCTCATACAAATCTCCTCTTCCTATCTATCAGGTTGGCTTTGATGATCTTGAAGAGGAGCTGCCAATCAGGCTTCCTTCTTATAACAAGGGCGATAACGGTAAGGTCCTGATAATCTCTGGTGCCAAAGGGATGGGCGGTGCTGCAATCATCTGCGGTAACGGAGCCTTAAGAAGCGGTTCCGGTCTGGTGAAGATCGCTATGGATCCGTCAAATGTGACCGCGATGCTGTCTGTAAGACCTGAACTGATGAGTGTAGATCTCTATGATGATAAGGCTATTCTTGAGAGTATAAGCTGGGCAGATGCCATTGCTATTGGACCTGGACTTGGAATCAACGAGAGAACAGCTCAACTGATATCTCTGCTATCTGATATCGAGGATCAGAATCTGGTGTTTGATGCGGATGCCCTTAATGTGCTGGCAACCTTTGAGCAGGATTACTACAGAGAAAACCGTGTACTGACTCCACATCCAGGAGAGGCTGCAAGAATGCTGAACATAAGTCCTGACGAGGTTAATGCCGATAGACTGTCTGCCTGTTACAAACTGCAGCAGAAATTCGGAGGCGTGGTCTTATTAAAAGGTCCTGGTACCATTGTCTGTGACGGCGAAAAACTTACTATAATTCACGAAGGTGCTCCTTCTCTTGCTACCGGTGGAGCAGGTGATCTGCTGACTGGTATAATAGTATCCCTTTTAGGACAGGGCTTATCTCCTGAAAAGGCTGCTATTGTCGGTGCTGCTCTGCATGGAAGAGCAGGCTATATTGAAGGCATGAAAAGGGGTATGATTGGCACGCTGCCAATGGATTTATGTCAGAATATACGAGAACTTATTAATGTCAAAGACTGAATTTAAGATAGAAGGGGAAGAGCAGACTGTTCGTTTAGGAACTCTTATGTCTGAGCTTTGTGTTCCTTATGCTGTAAAGAATTCAAAAAGTGTGCTTATCTTTTTAGAAGGAGATCTTGGTGCAGGAAAAACCACTTTTTCCCGAGGTTTTATTGAAGGCTGCGGCTATAAGGATATTGTCAGATCACCTACCTACACTCTTGTTGAGCCTTATGACTTTGATAATTACAGTATCTATCATTTTGATTTATATCGACTTTTAGATCCTGAGGAACTAGAGTACATGGGGATCAGAGATTATTTTGAAAGAACCTCTGTATGTCTGATTGAGTGGCCTGATAAAGCTCAGGGCTTACTGCCTGAGGCTGATATAAGAATTGCTTTAAGTTATTCTCAGAACAGCAGAACTGTTGTGATAGAATCATCAGTACTTTCACAGGATGAATTAGACAGGATTGCCTCCTGTTTCCGTTAGAACAATGATTGTGATATCCAGATTTAAAATATTATTTCCAATACTGTGGGTTATGTGTCTTCTGATACCTGAGGTGGCTTATTCTCAGGAGGTTTACAAACTCAGAAACTATCATAATTCAGAGAAAACCCGTGTGGTTCTGGATACAGAATCAAAACCGGACTTTTCTACGGCGCTGTCCAAAGACAAGTCTGTTATGGCTGTTCGTATCAGAAATATTGATAATCTGTCCAAAGCTCCTCAGGGAGGAAAGTTTAAGCCTCAAAGCTGTCTTAGTTCTGTTGCGAAAAAGACAGACGGCAGGGATGTCCGCTATATTTTCTCACTGAAAAGCTGTGAAACTCCAAAAACCTTTATTCTGGCACCCTCCAAGGATTCTAAGAATTACAGACTGGTAATTGATTTTCCTCATGGCAAGGCTGTTTCCTCTCTGGCCTCTGATAATAAAGCTCAGATAAAGAGTGTAGAGACCAGAGGCGCTCCAGTAAATGCAGCAAAAACTTCAGGTGTAGATACTTCAAAGTCACTGGCTGCACAGGAAAGAGATCTCTTTATTCAATATTCAGTTGCAGGCAAGGATGGTTTTAGAACCATGACTCCTGCCAATGCCACAATCTATAATCAGAAACTTAAAGAATTAAGAGAAAATTATAAAAAGGCTCAGCTTGAACAGGATGAGGCTCTTGCTGCTGAACGTCAGAGCTCTGCTGTAAAGAAGAGCCGCAGTTCTAGAATCGAGGTTGAAGAAGAGGTTGCTGATACTTCAGCTCCTCCAGTTCCAGTGAATGCAACCCCTGTAGCCAGACCTTTTATTATCGCTATTGATGCAGGTCATGGTGGCAAAGACCCAGGTGCAATAGGCAAGCGAGGGGTAAGAGAAAAGAATGTTACCCTTGCAATCTCCAAGGCTCTTGTAAGTTATATTAATTCAAACAAATCCTTTAGAGGAACTCTGATTCGCTCCTCTGATATCTTTATTGATCTGGACAGACGTTCTGAGATTGCAAGAAAGCGTAAGGCTGATCTTTTAATCTCAATTCATGCAGACTCGGTCGCCTCAGGAAGCTCCACAGCCAGAGGAGCAAGTGTTCTTGTTCTATCTGAAAACAGAGCTGAGCGCGAGAATGGCAAAATCCTGAAGAACCATAAACAGACTCAGCTTATAGGCGGTGCAGGTGAGGTTATGGATCAGAGTGTGGGAAATCCTTATCTGGCAACAGCTATTTTGGACATGTCATCTACCAATTCCCGTTCAGAAGGTAATCTTCTGGCAAAGGAGATCCTGCGTTCATTAGGTTCCTTCACCCATTTAAGAAAGAGTCAGCCTATATCAGCCTCTTTAGCGGTACTGAAGTCTCCTGATATTCCTTCTCTTCTGATTGAAACCGGATATCTTTCAAACCGTTATGAGGAAATCCAGCTTAATCAGCCAAATTACCAGAAGCAGAT
Source organism: uncultured Succinatimonas sp. (assembly GCA_900317105.1). Taxonomy (GTDB): domain Bacteria; phylum Pseudomonadota; class Gammaproteobacteria; order Enterobacterales; family Succinivibrionaceae; genus Succinivibrio. The sequence continues at coordinate 22,822 of ONFP01000026.1, forward strand.
TGCATACCATATCTATCTAGGTATTAAATCCTATTACGAGAAATATCCTGCCCAGAAAATCAAATCCAGACAGGAATCATATGCCAGAACCAAACAGATTGGCGGCAAGCGCAGTATAACTGTTAAGAAAGGCGAATCCCTGTCTATCATTGCCAATCGCTATGGAACAACTGTCAGTGAAATCAAGAAGTTAAATTCACTGAAAAAAGATACTCTATCCGTAGGTCAGGTCCTATATCTGCCTTAAAAACGGTACAACGCCATGTCTTCAATCAAATTATTGTCCAAACAGTTAGCAAGTCAGATCGCTGCAGGCGAGGTTGTGGAAAGACCTGCCTCAGTGGTTAAGGAACTGCTTGAAAATGCGGTTGATGCCGGTGGGACAAATATTCTTTGCGAAATCCGAAATGCAGGAAAGGTTTTGATTCGCGTGAGAGACAACGGCAGCGGTATTGTAAAGGATGAACTGCCTCTAGCCTTAGCTCCTCATGCTACATCAAAAATCTCAAGTGTGGATGATCTGGCTGCAATTACGACCTTAGGCTTCAGAGGAGAGGCTCTGGCCTCTATTGCCTCAGTATCCAAACTGGTATTAACCTCAAAGACTGCCGATGAGGAGAATGCCTATTCTGTCAGTGTAGAAGGACCTGAGCAGAATCCAACTATTCTTCCTGCTGCTCACCCAACCGGTACAACCGTGGATGTAGGGGAATTATTTTTCAATACACCTGCCAGACGGCGTTTTTTAAAGTCTGACAGAACGGAGTTTGCAAGAATTAAGGATACCTTTACCAGAGTTGCGCTGGCTCATCCTGACGTTGGGTTTGAATTTGTCTCAGATTCTAAAACCATCACAAGAGTAACTGCAGCCAAAGGTGAAGGTATTGATATAAAGCGAACATCCACCCTGATAGGCGCAGAATTCGGTGTTCAGGGAATGCGGGTTAGCTGTGAGGATCCAAATCTTAAAATAGAGGGCATGCTCCTGCCACCTCCACGTGAAGAAGAAGCTCTGGCGGAGAAAATCTATATCTTTCTCAACGGTAGACCTTTGGCAGACAAGGTCGTTACTCATGCTCTGAAGGAAGGTTTTTTTGAGGTATTGGGCAAGACTCTGCCTATACGATGCGTCCTCTATATGGAGATTGATCCTGCCAAGGTTGATGTGAACGTTCATCCTCGAAAGGATGAGGTAAGATTTCATGAGACCTCGCTGATACATGATCTGATTGTAGACAGTATCGTCTATACCTTAAGAAAGAACGGTATCGGTTCTTATCAGCAGATGATTGACAATGATCCTCTGGGACAGCAGATTCTTTCTCCTGAATCTATTCCTGAGGAGATGCATAAGGTGTCACCTCACGCAACCTCCTATGACATCAGAAGCAGTGAACTCCCTGCTTTTCCATCCGGAGTCAGTGCGGTTATTGATATTAATAAATTTGCAGACAGAGGTCGTCCTGTAATTATCAGGTCGTCCGATAGAAATAATTCCACCTCAGGTGCTATCGGTAGTAATGGTTCATCTACATCTTCTACGATGAGCAGTTCTTCTTCTGAAATGCACAGAGGTCTTAAGACTAATTTTGCAACAAATCCAGAAGATATCCAGCGAAATATCAGTATCTACCGATCCTCTGTTGCTGCCTCGAATATCAGTCTGAATGCCAGAACCAATCTGGAGACGGATACCTTTAGGTCTGCTGAGCACGATAATGGAATAGAACTTTTAGATCAAATTACTGAGAAAACTGCGCTTATCAGAGTTCAGTCCAGATTCTATCTTCTGAATCTGCAGATTCTAAGAACTCATCTTCTCTCTGTGGAATACCGTCAGGAGCTTATGGCAAACAGAGTTGAACGCTTTAAGATGACGCTGCCTTATACGCTTAATCATCTTGATGAAACTCTATGCAGAAAGCTTAAAGAGAATTATTTCACGCTGCAGAAATGCGGTTTTGTTCTGAGAGTGTTAAAAAACAAGGTGGAACTGCTGGAAATTCCGGTAAAACTTAAAGGAGCTAATCTGGCAGGTATTGCCGTAGAAATGTTTAGCCTGATTATTTCCAATGTTTCTGCCCTAGATAGTGGTGAATGCCCAGAAGCTCTAGCCAGAATCATTGGTTCAAACATTGTGTTAGGAGCAAATTCAACCTCAGCTGAAGAGCTAATCAGCAGAGTTTCTGAGCCTGACTCTCTTCCTGAAATAAAGAATGCTGTAAAGGAACTGAATCTTAAACAGCTTGCTCTTGATTTTGAGACTAGTCTATGAAGAATAAAGCCCTGGTCATACTAGGACCAACCGCATCTGGAAAAACTTCTCTGGCCCTTAATCTTGCCAGATATCTTAAGATTGAGATCATCAGTCTTGATTCTGCTCTTATATACAAGGGAATGGATATCGGTACGGCAAAACCTACAAAGACCGAGTTAAATTCTGTCCCTCACCATCTTATTGATATCTGCGATCCGGCCCTGAGCTACAGTGCAGCAAATTTCCGCGAAGACTGCATCAGACTGGTGGATGAAATCTCAGCTAGAGGCGCTCTGCCGGTTATATGCGGTGGCACCATGATGTATTACAAGTCGCTTGTGGATGGTTTATCTCCTCTGCCTCAGACCGATCCTAAGGTTCGTGAGAAGATTGCGAAGGAGGCATCGGTTTATGGTTGGCCTAAGATGCATGAAAGACTTAAGGAGGTTGATCCTGTCTCTTATGCAAAACTTAATCCAAACGATAAGCAGAGAGTTTCCCGTGCTCTTGAGATTTACGAGATGACCGGAAGGGCAATGTCATCCTTTTTTGATACCAAAACTGACAGCTGTCCCTTTGACCGTCTTGAATTTATTCTGCTTCCTGAAAATGATGATCGTGAGGAGCTCAGAAAGCTTATTCGCAAAAGATTTGAGAGCATGGTTGATAATGGCCTCATTGACGAGGTTTCAATTCTAAAAGCCAGAGGTGATCTGAACCTTGAGATGCCATCTATGCGATGCGTTGGTTACCGTCAGGTATGGGAATACCTAGATGGTAAATACGACAGGGAAGAGATGATTGAACAGTGTGTGATTGCAACTGCACATCTTGCCAAGCACCAGATGACCTGGCTTCGTGGCTCTCTGTCAAAAGATCAGAATTACCTTCTGAAAAAGCGTCTGAATATTGGCGATCCTAAGAATCTTGAACTGGTTTTAGATGCGTTAAGGAGCTCAGGAATTGTTTCTGGCTGTTTGGTATAGTTTAAGGTGAACTGTTGTAAGGAATAATAAGCAGACCTGTTTTCTGTCCTTAAGTCATGGTTTAACAATGAGGACCTATCTATACTCTTATTCGTCATCTGCCTTGAGCTGTACGAATAAATCATCTATGTTTTTTGCTTTGTGAACACCTATTCCTAATTTACTGTTTTCTAAAGCGCAGATTGTTTCTTCATTGGGCTGCTCATCAAAACAAAGAGATTCTGTCTCCAAAGCCTCAAATTCTTTTTTAAACTTAGGCTCTTTTGATTTCTCTTCTCGAACTTCTCTAAATGTAACGTTCCTTGAAAGATTTTTCCTTAGAACCATAACATGTTAAGAAGCAAAACTCAAAAGTTGCTTTATTGTTCTAGTCACGGCAAGTTTTGTTCAACTCCCCTATATGGTTCAATTCCTGTGCTAAAATCTTATATAGAAACAGTAAAGAGGCGTTTATGAAGAAAGATGTTTTGTTTTTAACAGGTATTGAAGACTTTTCAACAGTAATTGAAAAGAATGCATATTACGTAGATA
>ONFP01000070.1 GCA_900317105.1 uncultured Succinatimonas sp.
TCTGAACGGCGCTCATACCTCAAACGTACCTGCAGCCTTCCTTGCAGGTCTTGATACCGTTGATCAGATGATGACCGATAAGGTTACAGGTCCATTTGCACGTTCTGTAATCTACGATGAAATCATCCCTGCTGTTAAGCTTGATAAGGGCATGCTGAAAGAATTTGCTGACGCTGTTGTGGACAGATTCATGGATCCTTCCCTTCATCATCAGTTAGCATCAATTCTGATGAACTGCGCTTCAAAGGTTAAGGCTCGTGTTATTCCTTCAATTCTGGATGCAAGAGCTGACAATACCCATCCGGTAAAACTCTATTTTGCCCTGGCAGCCTTCTTTGCCCTATACAGAAATTCTGACGGCACCTCACCAGTTAAGGTTACAAGAGCCGATGGCAAATCAGGTGAGTTCCAGGATGATGAGTATGCAGTAAAGACTATGGCTCAGGCCTGGAGTCTCTATAAGGATTCAGAAGAATCAGCAGTTGAAACCGTTAAGACAATTCTCTCTGACATGAAGCTCTGGGGCGAGGATCTTACCGTAAGCCTTGATGTAAAAAAGATTGCCAAACTTACCCACAGCGTTGTTGCCAAGGGAGTAAAAGCAACCATGGCAGAGTGTTAGGAGACAGATAATGCAGTGAGTAGTTATCAATCCTAAAGAGGATGTTGTCGCTGTCGCCCTAGAAGATCTGAAAAAGGGGCAGACTGTAAAAACCACTTTGGGAGACGTGTCCTTAACAGATGACATTCCACGTGGTCATAAGTTTGCTCTTTATGATCTCAATGAAGGCGATCAGATTATCAAGTACGGATATTCAATCGGACATGCCTCCTGCAGAATCACTAAAGGCCAGCATGTACATTCTGAAAATGTAAAAACCAATCTCTCAGGAACAAAATCCTATACCTATAACAGGGCTCCTCAGGCAGCCCTGAAAAAGGTTGATAGAACCTTTGAAGGCTATGTAAGAGCAGATGGTCAGGTTGGAATCAGAAATGAGGTCTGGATTATCCCTACCGTATTCTGTGTAAATCATATTGCCAAAGAGCTTGAAGCCTACGCCAGAGAGAAACTGTCCTCATATTCTCATATCGACGGCTGCTATGCCTTTACTCACCCTTAAGGCTGCTCTCAGATGGGAGAGGATCAGACCACCACTCAGAAGCTTCTATCATCCCTCACCCGTCACTCTAATGCCGGTGCGGTGCTGATTCTGGGGCTTGGCTGTGAGAACAACAATCTGTCAGTATTCAAGAACTTTCTTGATCTTTCTGATGAGAGACTGATGTTTTTAAATACTCAGGATGTTGAGGACGAACTTGAGGCTGGCTACGGCATTATTGATACTCTTCTTAATCTGGCTAATCAGGCAAGAAGAGAAAGTGTACCTTTATCAAAGCTTAGAATCGAAGCTTAGAATCGGACTTAAGTGCGGCGGTTCAGACGGTCTGTCAGGCATAACCGCAAATCCTCTAATCGGAAGAGTAAGTGATCTCATAGTAGGTTCAGGCGTAACCTCAGTCATGACCGAAGTTCCAGAAATGTTCGGTGCTGAACAGATTCTGATGAACAGAGCCAAAAATGAGGAGATCTTCGAGCATACAGTAAACCTTATCAATGACTTTAAAGGTTATTTTAAAGCTCATGGCGAGACGGTTTCAGAGAACCCATCCCCAGGTAACAAGGCAGGTGGTATCACCACTTTAGAGGACAAATCTCTAGGCTGTGTTCAGAAAGGAGGCAAGGCTCAGGTTGAAGGCACCATCAGATATGCTGAAACCATAAGAGGCACAGGACTTAATCTTCTGAACGCGCCTGGTAATGACGGTGTTTCCTGCTCAGCTCTGGCAGCCTGCGGTGTGAATATGATTCTCTTCTCCACCGGAAGAGGAACTCCCTTCAGTACCGTAGTACCTACCATCAAGATCTCCAACAACAATGCCCTTTACGATAAAAAAGGCGGCAACTGGATTGATTTCAATGCAGGTGTAATTGTTGACGGAAAGGATTTTGACGAGCTGGCTGAGGAGCTTTTGGATTACATAATCGCCATTGCCTCAGGACAGAAATCCGTCTCGGAGAAGAGAGATTTCCATGAACTTTTAATCTGGAAGGATGGAGTAACTCTCTAGTTAGCATCAGAGTGCATAGAATCTTAGTAAAAGTTGTCTATCCTAAGATCATGATCATACGCCCGCTTTTCTGCAGGGCGTATAATCTCTTGGATAAAACAGACTTTAATTACTACAAACATAGTCAGGAGAACATACATAATGGAAAAAGGTTTACTGCTGACAGGTGAACCAATGGGCCTTCTGATTGCCAAACAGGAAGGCGCACTTGAAACCGTGAAGGATTATTCACTGGATGTTGCAGGTGCTGAATTCAATGTTGCAACTGGAATTGCCCGCCTGGGCCATAAGGCCACCTATCTTACAAAACTTGGCAATGATCCATTCGGCAAGCTGATTGAGAATGCAATCAAACAGAACGGTATTGATAACTCTCAGGTCAGATATTCAGATACCGAACGTACCGGCTTTATGCTTAAAGGTAAAGTCTCCAACGGTGATCCTCAGATCTTCTATTTCCGTTCAGGCTCAGCTGCCTCAACACTATCAGAGAGCGATGTTGAAAGCGTAGATTTCTCAAAATTCTCAAATCTGCATCTGACAGGAATCATGGCTGCAGTTTCAGAATCCACTCTGAAGGCTGTTTACAAGCTCATTGAACTTGGCCGCAAAGCCGGGCTCTACATTTCCTTTGATCCTAATCTTAGACCTCAGCTGTGGAAATCAAAGGAGATTATGGTCAGAACCTTAAATGACATCGCCTCAAAGGTGGATATGGTTCTGCCAGGTGAAGGAGAAGGAGACATTCTCTGCGGCAGCAGTGATCCTAAAAAGATTAATGAGTTCTACCTTAACAACGGAGCCTCCTGTGTAATCACCAAATGCGGTCCGAAAGGAGCCTTCTGCAGTACCCGTGACGGCGATATAAAGGTCGCAGGCTTCATCATTGATAAGGTGGTAGATACAGTCGGTGCCGGTGACGGTTTTGCAGCCGGAGTGCTTTCTGCCCATATGGAAGGGCTTCCTCTTGAGAAGGCGGTAGAGAGAGGCTGTGCCATTGGCGCAATTCAGTGTACCTTCACTGGTGATAATGAAGGCCTGCCTACCCCTGAGGAATTAGAGAAATTCATAGCATCACATAAGCGCTGTGTTTTTTAGGAGATAAAAATGAAATTCAAAGTATTAAGCGAGATTGAAGCAGTCGGTATTGTTCCTCTGGTAGTGCTTGAGGATGCTAAACAGGCAGCACCTTTAGCTCATGCCTTATGCGACGGAGGAATTCCAATTGCAGAGGTAACCTTCAGAACCGCTGCAGCTGCCGAGGCTATCAGAAATATGGTTAAAGAGTGTCCTGATATGCTGGTAGGTTCCGGTACTGTGCACAATGTCGATCAGGCCTGGGCAACTCTTGATAACGGAGGCAAGTTTGTAATTACACCAGGCTTTAATCCAAAGGTTGTGGACTGGTGTTTGAAGCATGATCTTGCAATCTGCCCTGGCACTGTAACACCATCTGATCTTGAGCAGGCTTTAGACTTCGGTCTTGAAGTAGTTAAGTTCTTCCCTGCAGGCGCCTACGGCGGCACCAAGACACTTAAGGCGCTGGCTGGTCCTTATGCCTCAATCAAGTTTGTTCCTACAGGCGGTGTAAATCTTGAGAATCTATCAGAGTACCTAAGTCTTAAGAACGTTGCTGCGGTTGGCGGAAGCTTTGTGCCTGATCCTAAGCAGGTTAAGGCTGAGGATTACAAGGGAATAACCGCATCCTGTCAGGATATTCTTGCAAAGGTTAAGTCAATTCGCGGTTAAAGTTTTTTGTTTGATTGTATGTAAAACGGAGGTCTTTGATCTCCGTTTTTTTTGTCCAAAATCACAATTAGTGACGCTTGCCTAATTTCTTCAATTTAAAAATTATAAATAAATACTAACCTGCTGAAAACAGGGCAAAATCCCCATTATGACAAATATTATAATTAACAATAATTATCATTTTTACAAAATTTAACAAGAGGTATGAGGACAAACTACAGGAGCCTTTATGAAACTGTCTTCTGCAAGTGTACTTCTTACAGCTGTTGCTTTAAGCTATTTCTTTTTAACAGGCTGTTTCGACAGTAATACCAAAATAGTTCCTAATAACTGGAACTGCAAACTTGATACAACTTCAGCTCATTCTCACAGAATTGAAAAACTGGAAAAGGAAGGAAAAATCGATAGTGCCTCGGCATTCATAGAAAAGTGTCAGAAAGAAAAGCTGGGAATTTTCAGTGATGAATACGAGAAATTATACAACAGTGAGGACTTCAAGGCTGCTGAAGAAAAGTTGCTTGCCAAATGGAAAAAAGAAGCGCATGTAGCCAATAGCGAGGAATACTGAAAGGTTCCGACCTATTGCCTTTCTTTCCAGAAAAATGGAGCTCAATGGCTCCATTCTTTAATTCTGGCAGAATACCTTTTTAAAGCGCTTTAAAGCTTCTTTTAAAGTATCCTTGGTACAGGCAAGATTGATTCTTATAAAGCTATCCTGAGGAGAGTGATACATCTCTCCGTCATTTATATAAAGTTTGCCTTCATCTATTAGTTTGTTCTTTATCTCTTCGCCACTAAGCTCAAGTGAGGAACAGTCCACCCAGGCAAGATAGGTACTCTCAAGAGGAGCAACTCTGATATCAGGATAATTCTCAGTAAAGAAGGCTTTTAAAATCTGATAGTTCTCCTGAATATAGTCGTTAAGCTCTAAAAGCCAGTCATCACACTCGGTATAGGCAGCTATGGTTGCAGCAACACCGAATAAATTGACATCACAGATTTCATTGATATTGATCTGACGGTCGATTCTGTACTGATAATCTTTATTTCTGCAGATAACATGGGCACTCTTAAGACCTGCAATATTAAAGGTCTTGCTAGGCGCTCCAAGGGTAATCAGATGATCGTTGTAGCCCTCATTAACAGTTGAGAAGGCATGAAAAATACTGCCGTTTGGTCTAATATCACAGTGAATTTCATCAGAAATAACAATCAGATTATGCGCTCTGGAAATCTCAGAGAGCCTCTTAAGCTCATCTGAATGCCACAATCTTCCGGATGGATTGTGAGGATTGCAGACTAAAAGAACTCTGGCCTTCTCTGAAGATGCCCTCTTTTCAAGATCATCAAAATCAATAGAGAACTTTCCATCCCTATATAACAGCCTGTTCTCTGAGGCTACCAGACCGGAATTTCTGATACAGCTGAAAAAACAGTTGTAGGCAGGAGACTGCAGAATGACTTCATCCCCAGGCTGTGTCAAAGCCTGAAGTACGGCAGTCAGAGCTGGAACAATACCTGGGACAGGCATAATCCAGTCGCGCTCAAGATCAACTCCGTAATGTCTTTTGTTAAAAGAGATGATGGCATTGTAATAGTCATCATTCTCGGTTGCATAACCAAACACACCATGAGCAGCACATCGGTTTACAGCCTCATAGATAGGAGGTGCAACTTTAAAATCCATATCTGCAACCCACAAAGGCAGCAGCTCAGGATCAGACAGAGAATCCCACTTGTAGGAGAAGGTACCTCGTCTGTCCACCTTCTCATCAAAGTTAAACTTAGCCATTCACGACCTCGATTACACAGTCATTAGGGGCTTTGGCATTTGCATCTCTGATAATCTCTCCCACAGACTCGACTATAATTTTTCCGCTGAGAGGATTCTTTATGCTGGTAACATGACCTTTAATCTGAGCATCAATTGAGGAATACTCAAAGGCAAGATCACAGTCCTCATCAAAGGAGCAGTTGATAAGCTTAAGATTCTTTGCGTAGCACAGAGGCTGTGTCCCCTTGATCTTACAGTTTATAAGAGTCAGGTTTTCTGAGTGCCAGCCTAAAAACTCACCTGAAATACTGCAGTTTTCAACGGTTACGTTTTTAGCTTCCCAGAAGGCATCTTTAGTCTCAAGATTACTGTTTCTGATTATGACATTGGAACAGTTCTGGAAGGAATAGTTACCGTGCAGCTCAAAATTCTCCACCTCAATATTGGAGCTGTTCATAAAAATGTAATCAGCATGAACCGCCTTGATATGAGAAGCAGTGATGTCAGTACAGTCCCATAAGGTTTCCAGAGCATCGGTAAACTCAACATTCTCAAGCTTTAAACCGCTGCAGCGTCTGAACATTTTAGGCGCAATTACCAGAGTATCCTTCATGGTTAAATCATGAGAGTACCAGATGGCAGCTCTGCCTCCGGTCTCAAACACACATTTCTCAATCAGGGCATGGTTGGCGTGCCAGAAGGGATATTTTCCGCAAAAGGATGAATCAGTACAGGTAACATTGGTGCACTCTTTGATTGCAGACTCACCGTTTAGAACCTTAATCTTAGAAAGAGAAAGATCACTAAGGTAAAAAAGAGGTCTTTCGCCTTCAAATTCTTTGTTTTCAACAATATTCATATGTATTGGATTATTTTCGCTTTTTATCGTTAAACATCAGTTAGCCGGAGTTTAACACAAAAGCAAAATGATGAAATTGAGCAAAGTAAAAAGAATTCTCAATTGCTAAAAATTTCTCTTCAGAAAGAATACTCTTTTCCAAAGGAGTGAGCATTTAACCAATCTTTAACCTCTTGAAGTATAAGTGTTAAATAATTTTTGTCCTGTAAAATAAAATTCAGTAATGGTGAAAACAAACGGGAGTATTCATGAAGAAATTTTCAGGATGTATTCTGCTTTCAGCGATAGTTATTAAAACTTTTATTCTAACCGGATGCCACGACAAAACAGCACAGATAGAACCAAATAACTGGAACTGCAGACAGGATGACTCTTCTGAACTGGCCCATAGAATAGAAAAGCTTGAGCATGAAGGTAAAATCGATGATGCTTCAGAGTTCATCGACCATTGTCAGCAGGATAAGCTTGGAATTTTCAGTGAAGATTATGAGAACCAGAGCTTCAGCAACAACTACGAAACCGATCATGAAAAACTCTTTGCCAAGTGGAAAAGAAAGGCTGCCGCACAGTCAGGTGCATACTGATCTGCTCACTTTTTCAACTTAATACCACAGGACTGTTATTCAGATTTTGCTTTTACTCTGCCTATTCATTTTCATTTTAAAGAAATACTTCAGTGAAGACTGAGGCTATAATCAGACTAATGTTATTCAAAAAGAAGAGAAAACGAGAAAAAAAATGAAGTCACATTTAAAAATTTTCCTACTCTCATTACTGCTACTATCAGGACTCTCATACGCAGAAGTTCCACCAGATATAGAAGGCATCTACAACAAGTGCAGGGATAAGGCAGATAACACCGTTGAGATCAACGAGTGCAGCTCCAAAAGACTCGAAGCCTACGATGCACAGCTCAACATAGCCTACAAAAAGTCACTGGCAAAATGCAGTGAAAGTGAGAATCCAAAGCTCTGCAGAGAAGAGCTCAAAGAAGCTGAACGCAATTTTGTTAAATACAAGGAATCCATGCTAAAGCATATGGAGAAATACTCCATGTACCGCGATGGCACTATCTTCAGCATGGTATATCTGAATTTCGCAGCTGATCTGACAAAACTTCAGTACGAAACTCTGCAGGACAACTATGTTGGAGAAGAGGCTCCTTAGAAGAGGAGCTTTCCTCTTAATACCACATGCTTAAGCTCTAAGCTCTTTTTATCCACAATAAGGACATCGGCTCTCTTGCCTGTCTCAATTGAGCCGGCCTTATCAAAGATCCTGACTGCTTTTGCTGGATTTCTGGTACAGGCAAGTACAGCTTTCTCAAGAGGAATATCCATCTCCTTTACTGCGGTTCTGAAACACTCATAAAGATTGGTTACAGAGCCGGCTATCACTCCATTCTCCAGCGTTGCAAGCTTGCCTTTAACTTCAACCTTCTGCCCCCCCAGTGCGTAAACACCGTTTTCAAGCCCTGTAGCCTCCATTGAGTCAGAGATCATCACCATATTCTCAAATACTCTAAAGGCAAGTCTTACAGCACCTTTATGAATATGGACACCGTCGCAGATGATCTCTGAGAATACATCTGAAAAATCCGCTGCCGCGCATATAGGGCCAGGAGCTCTGTGATGAATTGAATTCATGGCATTAAAACAGTGAGTAAGCTCTCTGGCACCAGCCTCAAAGCCTTTATATGCCTCATCATAATCTGCATTGGTGTGAGCTACAGAAAAATTTACTCTGTCTTTAAATCGTGAAATCAGATTCAGTGCATTATTAACTTCAGGAGCAATAGCCACAGTTTTGATAAGCCCTGAAGAATCTCTTATAAATTGCTCTAAAAGACTTTCATCGGGTTCCCTTACATACAGAGAGTTCTGAGCTCCTAGTTTTTTGGAACTGATAAAAGGGCCTTCAAGATAAACGCCCTCAAGTGAAGCCATATCCTCCTCTGAATTAAAGGAGGCTGCACACTTAAGAGCCTTTGAAATACTGTCCTCAGACATAGTCATGGAAGCAGGGGTGACAGAGGTTATTCCATGCTGTGCCTCATAACGGCAGATAGTCTTTAGTGAGGATTCCTCTCCATCCATAAAATCAGCATTCATACAGCCATGAAAGTGAATATCTATAAAGCCAGGCAGTACATAACACTCTGAGGCGTCTACCATTTGACTGTCATCTGCAGATTCGGAAAATCTTGCATTGTCTATGTAAATATCACGCTCTGAAAAGTTACCTTCTGGGGTAAAAACCGAACCATTTTTTATGATCATTTACTGCCTCGATCATCTTTATCGTCTGAGAAATTTTCTTAATGACTGCTATTTTAAGAAACAATTAGTGAAAATGTTTAGCAACGTCTCATATTTTTAACAAAATCAAATACTAATGTTATAGAAAATAATTCATAATAAAAATAGGCCTAGAGGGAAAACATATTTGAAATTATTGCATGTTCAAATCTAAGTTTCTTCTAAGAATTAAAATCTAATCTTCATTCGTACAAAGTGATTAGCCACTTTGGCTAAAACCACTTTGCATATATAGGTGAAATATGAACTTTTACGTAATTGGAATAACCCTGTTCGTCGGGGGATTCGTCGTAGGAGCTTTAGTTTGCTACATCGTCATGGCTCAGATTTATAAGCATAAGCGAGTCAAGGATGAGCTTTTAAAGTCCAAACGTGAAGCCATAAAAGCTCATAGGACACTGGACAGATTCGTGAAAACTTCTTTGGATATGTTCGGTGAACTAGATTCAGCCCACAGACAATATCTGCAGTTTCTAAGAGAAACGACCCAGATGATTGCTCCAAAGGAATCTGGTTTCCATCATTTCCTGGAAGATGATATGGCGCCAATGCCTGTTTATAGAGGTAAAGAAGAAAAAGCACCTGCAAATAAAATCGAAAGTGAAGAGAAGATTGAACCAGTAAAGAGCGCAATTCCTGCTCCGGATGTTCTTAAGAATCCTGTAATGCAGACAGAGGACGTTGCAGCTGATGAACAAAATCCTGCAGAAAATCCTGACGTCAGTATTGAGGAGCCTGAGAAAAAGATAAAGGAGGAGGAACCGCTTAAAGTATGATTATTTTTTCCGTTAGGAGTTTATTACATGCTAAAAAAGATTAGAACCGCTACCGCAATTATCGCTTTATCATCGGCAGCAGTCTTTTCAACAATCAACACCGCAAATGCCTCTGCTCCAATATTAGGAGATCTTCTAGCCAAGGGAAACACCCCTTCCCTGGCACCAATGCTAAAACAAGTACTTCCTGGTGTTGTTAATATTTCAGTAAAAGGTAAAAAAGATGTTCAGGGATTCTCTATTCCTGACGAATTCAAATTCATGTTCCCTGGAATGGGTGATGCTTTCGGCTTTGGTGACGGCAGAACTCAGCAGAGAGAATTCAGAGCCTTAGGTTCAGGTGTAATCATCAATGCAGCAGAGTCTCTGGTTGTAACCAACAACCATGTTATCGACGGTGCTGATGAAATCAAGGTTCAGCTCTCAGACAGCCGCGAATTCAACGCAAAACTTATCGGCCGTGACAGCCACACTGATCTTGCTCTGTTAAAGCTTGAGAATGCAAAGAATCTGACTCAGATTGATATGGCAGATTCAGATGAGCTTGAGGTTGGCGACTTCGCTATTGCTATCGGTAACCCATACGGACTAGGTCAGACTGTAACCTCAGGTATCGTTTCAGCTTTAGGCAGAACCGGTCTGAATATCGAGAACATTGAGAACTTCATCCAGACTGATGCTGCTATCAACTCTGGTAACTCAGGTGGTGCTCTGATTGACCTGTCAGGCAAGCTTATCGGTATCAATACCGCTATTATGGCTCCATCAGGCGGCAACATCGGTATCGGCTTTGCTATCCCTGCTAACATGGTTAAGACTGTAACTGCTCAGATCTTAAAGTACGGTGAAGTAAAGCGTGGTCTTTTAGGTGTTCAGGGTACTGAACTCAATGCAGATCTTGCAAACAGCTTCGGCTATGATCAGTCTACAGGTGCCTTTGTTAACGAGGTTATCAAGGATTCCGGCGCAGATAAGGCTGGCATCAAGTCTGGCGATATCATTACCGCAATCAACGGCAAGAAGGTTAAGTCCTTTGCTGCTTTAAGAGCTGAAATTGCAACCCAGAGAGCAGGCAATGAGATTACCGTTACCGTATTCCGTGACGGCAAGTATCAGGATATCAAGGTTAAGTTAAGCTCTGATGCTACCCAGAAGGTTTCAGCCAAGGATTCTCAGGAAATCTCCCCTGCCTTTGCAGGAGCTTCCTTTGCAAACTCTGAGAAGGGTGGCGTCGAGGTTACAGATGTAGTCAAGGGCTCGGTTGCAAGCATGTTTGGTCTGCGCAAGGGAGACATCATCATCGGTGTTAACAGAACAGATGTAAATACCCTTCACGATCTGAAGACAACTCTTGAAAAGGAAAAGGGAAAGATCTCCGCTATAAAGATCAATCGTAACGGAACTATCCTGTACATTACCTTAAGATAATATCTTAACCAAATCATTATTAAGGCTGGCAGATGCCAGCCTTTTTTATCAAATCAATAGAATCCCAAAAGACAGACTGTCACTTAATCTCCTTCCAGCATTTCTCAGTAGCAGCCCCCTTCAAGATAAACCACCTGACCGATAATAGGAGTTACAATCCTGCCTTCATATCTGGCTTTGTATTTATCCAGTTACTCAAATTGAAAAAATATTAAACCGTAAAAAATAAAATGAGGAAATATCAGCCATTTTATTAATCGTAGCAATTAATTAAATTGACAAGATCTAATCTGATTGTACAAGCATAAATGTTATAATTACTGTAGTGATTCAGCAGATAGGCCGAGAAATGAAACTAATTGCACAGTCAGAAAATATTGAGAACATTGTTGAAAAGGATTCAATATACGTTGATAAGACAGAATATATTTACAATCTGACTAAAGATTTTGACCGAGTATTTTTCTCTCGACCTCGTCGTTTTGGTAAATCACTTACCTTAAACACCATCGGCACTCTTTTTGAAAAAGGGGTTGATCCTTATTTCAAGGGAACATGGATTTATGATAAATGGGATCAGGATAAATATCCTGTTCTTCATTTAAGTTTCCTAAAATTCTCAGTAAATGATTTAACGGATTTTAAAAGAGAATTCTGTAACGAAATTCTAAAATTCGCCA
>ONFP01000007.1:0-58143 GCA_900317105.1 uncultured Succinatimonas sp.
AAAAAAAGTTGGACGATAAGTTTTTTTCCATATCGTCCAATGTATGTTATTTTTCGAAAAGAATTAGTTTGAACTGGTTTTAAGAGCTTCTTCAAGGGCATATGTCAGCTGATCTGCACATGAGGTACCCTTGTTTCTACATTCATTTCCTCTTAATAATTCAATTATATCCTTTGCTTCCTTGCCAATAACAAGTTTGCGAATTGCTTTAAGGTTACCATCGCAGCCACCGATAAATTTAACATCTTCAATAATGTTCTCATTCAGTTGCACGAAGATTTTCTTACAGCAGGTTCCGTGTGTTGTATATTCAAACATGTAATAACCTAGTCAATTGATGAAATAACTTCATCATAGCTTAATCGTGATTTAGGTCTATCGGCATTTGAATCGTTTTCTGCTCGATATCCTAGGGCGACAATCATAACAGATTTTAGGTTTTTATTCTTAAGATTTAAGATTTCATCTGTTTTCTCAAAATCCATTCCCTCAATAGGAGTGCTGTCGATGCCTTTTGACGCTGCTGCATAGAGCAGGGCAGTCATTGCAATATATGTCTGTTTGGCCGTCCATTGTGCAAAATCTCCCTGCTCCTCATGCATATGAGCAAAGATTTTTCTGTGCGAATCAACGGTATCTCTGATTTCTTTTTTAGGATATCTGCCATCCTGATCTTCTTTCTGAGTAATTGCTGTTAATTCCTGATCTGTAATCTTGTTTTTTGCACAGAGAACCACGAAATGTGAGCAGTCCTGTATTCTAGGAATATTGAAATCTGGAATTGCAGGAAGGATCTTCTCCTTGGCTTTCTTTGTTGATCCTACGTAGAAATGCCATGGCTGAATGTTTACTGCAGAAGGTGCAAGTCTTAGCACTTCTAGTAAATCTTTCATATCCTTATCTGAAATTTTTCTTGTTGGATCATAATGTTTTGTTGTATAGCGTTGCTTTGATATATCAAGAAAATCCATAATTATCTCCGAAATCGATTGTATTAAATTATTATTGTTTTTGATATTTTATTACAAAAAAATCAATAATTCTTATTAGCTAGCGAGAGAATTTATTAGTTTTTTTGATACATATCACTATTTATTGTAAACGCTTACATGTTTCAAAAGAATTCTGTTTATAATGACCGCTGTATGTAAAAATGAAGAATATAAAAATATTCACAATAATAGACAACATGATAAGGAATACAAAATGAGCGAACAGTATTCAGTAAATCCAAATCTGGAAACAATCTCAAATTCTAAGGGAATGTCTGTAACTGTAATGGACTGGGGTGCAACAATCATTTCCTGTAAGGTTCCTGTAAAGGGCGAATCTTCAAGAGAAGTTGTATTAGGACTTAAAGATCCTTCTGACTGGTCAAAGCAGAGCTGTTTTTTCAATGCAACTATTGGAAGATTTGCAAATAGAATAGCAAATTCTGAATTCGAAATTGATGGCAAAAAGTATAAGTTGAATTCAGGGGCAAAACACTGTCTGCATGGTGGTGTTGACGGTTTTGACAAGAGACGTTTCAAGCTACTTTCAAAATCAGCAAGTTCATTAACCTATACACTGCATTCTCCTGATGGTGATATGGGATTTCCTGGCAATTTCGACCTGACTGTTGTTTATACTGTGTCAGAGGAGAATGAGCTTAAGGTTGAGTATGTTGGAAAATGTGATGCCAAGTGCTATGCATGTATTACCAACCATGCATACTTTAATCTGAATGGTGTTAACAGCTCTGTGCTGAATCATACCGTTAAGATGGATTCTACAGAATTCCTTCCTTTAGATGACACTTCTATTCCTACAGGAGAGGTCAGAAAGGTAGCAGGTGGAGCTTTTGATTTTACTTCCGAGAAAACATTAGCCCGTGATTTCAGAAAAGATGACCAGATGACTGCAGCTTTAGGCTATGATCATCCATTCCTGATTAAAGGTGACATTAACAATCCTTTCATCAAGCTAACTTCAGACGACAGAAAGCTTTCTCTTGAAATGTATACTGATTATCCTGCATTCCAGATGTATACCGGTAATTATGTAAATCAGGGGGATAGTGCTATCGAGGCAAGAGATAATGGTTTAATTTATAAGGATCAGTGCGCAGTTTGTATTGAGCCAGAATTCTATCCTGACTGTCCTCATCTTCCACAGTTTGCTGATTTAAATCCAATTGTTACTCCAGAAAAGCCTCTGGTTAAGTCAATTATTTATAAATTCAGCTAATTTTTCAGAATGCAGGCTCTATATCCATCTATAGATCCTGTTATACATATAGTAAAATATGTCTAAGACTGAGGTAAAAAAATGGTTTTAGACATATATTTCTTCCTTGTTGCTTGTCCTCTTATCTTTCTTGCTGGCTTTATTGATGCAGTCGGAGGCGGAGGCGGATTCATTTCTCTTCCTGCTTATCTATTATCCGGACTTCCCCCTCATCTGGCATTGGGAACGAACAAGCTCTCAAGCACTATGGGAACCTTTCTTGCGACTCTAAGATACGCAAAACTTGGTTATATCAGATATAAAGATGCTGCTGTAGCTGTAATTTTTGCTATTCTCGGATCATCTATCGGAGCTGAACTTGTACTGTGGATACCAGATATGGCTCTTAAGATTTCTATCATGGTTATCCTTCCCTTAACCGCTTTTTATCTTCTAAGATACAGAAAATTCGGTGAGCCAGATCAGAGTAAATACAGTCGTCTATACGTAGTCTTAACCTGCGCAATGATAGCTTTCTTTGTTGGTATCTATGACGGAATTTATGGGCCAGGTACTGGTACCTTTCTGTTATTAGGTTTTTGTGCTTTGGCAAAATACTCAGTACAGAATGCTAACGGCTTAACAAAGGCAATTAATCTGACTACAAACATTGCCGCTTTATCAGTGTTCCTTCACCATGGTTCTGTTGTTATATATATGGGACTAATTGCCGGCTTGTTTAATATCGCTGGAAACTATGTGGGATGTTCTTTCTTTGTCAGAAAGGGAATGAAGGGAACAAAACTGATAATGCTTCTTGTGATTGCTCTTTTTGAGGCTAAGCTCTGCTGGGATTTACTTTCATAGAAATTCAGCACCAGATTTGGTGCTGAATATTAGATGTTTTTATTTTGTCCCGTGAGCCATCCACTCTGGCATTCTGGACTCGTAATCACTGATTTCCTTTTCATGCTGCAGGGTTAATGAAATTGCATCTAAGCCCTCAAGCATACAGTGTCTGCGGAAAGGATCCAACTCAAATTTAAAATTAAGCTCTCCGCATTTGACTGTCATATCCTCAAGAGAGATGGTTATTTCTGTACCAGGTTTCTTTTGCAGTACCTTGAATATCTCATCAACTTCCTGCGCTGTCAGTTTCAATGGCAGCAGACCATTTCCAAGTGAGTTGTTGTAGAAAATATCTGCAAATGAAGGGGCGATAACAGCTCTAAAACCATAACCCATTAAAGCCCATGGAGCATGTTCTCTTGAAGAACCATTTCCAAAATTGTCTCTTGCTACCAGAATACTTGCTCCTTTAAATTCAGGTTTATTCAGATTAAATTCTGGATTTGGCTGTTTTTCCTCATCATCAAGATAGCGCCAGTCATGAAACAGATGTGCTCCGAAACCATTTCTGTCTACTGCAAGCAGGAACTGCTTAGGAATAATCTGGTCTGTATCAATGTTTGCTGAGTCTAGTGGAACTGCAACACCTGTATGAACTGTAAATTTCTGCATATTTTCCTCCTAGATAAATTCTCTTACATCAGCAAGGGCGCCTTTAATAGCACAGGCTGCAGCAGTTGCAGGACTCATAAGATGAGTCTTTGAGCCTTTTCCCTGTCTTCCAACGAAGTTTCGGTTTGATGTTGAGGCAACACGAATGCCTGAAGGAGCCTTATCATCATTCATGGCAAGACACATTGAACAGCCTGGCTGTCTCCACTCAAAACCTGCCTCAATAAAGATTTTATCTAGACCTTCTGCTTCGGCCTGTCGTTTTACCCATCCTGAACCTGGAACTGCTATTGCCAGCTGAATGTTTTTAGCAATCTTATGCCCTTTCAGAACCTTAGCAGCTTCTCTGAAATCTTCTAATCTTCCGTTTGTACATGAGCCAATGAAGACATAATCAACTGGAGTTCCAATGAGTTTATCGCCACTTTTAAGTCCGATATAATCAAGCGCATCTGAGCAGGATTTTGCTACAACCTGATCGGTGTAATCTGAAGGAGAAGGGACTGTGGAGGTGATTGGTGCTCCCTGTCCTGGATTTGTTCCCCAGGTTACGAAAGGTTCAAGTTCAGAAGCTTCTATGGTTACTTCCTTATCAAAAACAGCATCATCGTCTGATTTTAAGGTCCTCCAGTATTCAACGGCCTTATCGAATTCTTCTCCCTTAGGAGAGAACATTCTTCCCTTCAGGTACTCAAAGGTGGTTTCATCTGGTGCAATCATGCCAGCCTTTGCGCCAAATTCAATAGCCATGTTGGATAGTGTCATTCTTCCTTCCATAGATAAGGCTCTTACCGCTTCACCACAGAACTCCACTGCATATCCGGTTCCACCTGCTGTGGTAAGCTTTGCAATGATAGCTAGGATCAGATCCTTTGCATAAACTCCTTTTTTGAGAGATCCTCTGCAGTTGATTTTCATTGTCTTAAGGCGTCCCTGTTTCAAGGTCTGTGTTGCCATTACATGCTCAACTTCTGAGGTACCGATTCCAAATGCCAGGGCTCCGAATGCACCGTGTGTTGCTGTATGAGAATCTCCGCATACCAGGGTAGTACCAGGTAGCGTAAAACCGGTCTGAGGTCCAATGATATGAACAACTCCCTGGTTATCATCGCCAAAGCCAAAGAACTTAACTCCAAACTTCTCTGTGTTTCTCATTAATGCACGAATCTGTTCCTGAGCCATTGGAGAGCATGCTTCAATTGTCTGTTCCCTAGTGGAGATATCATGATCCATGGTTGCCAGATGTAAATCTGGTCTGTGAAGTTTTCTTCCTGAATTCTCTATTCCTGAGAATGCCTGAGGAGAGGTAACTTCATGTACAAGCTGTCTGTCTATATATAGGGTTGGTAACTCGCCTTCCTGTTCAAAGACAATATGGCTGTCATAAACCTTCTGATAAAGTGTTTTTCCCATTTTAAAAACCTATGTGTTCTAATAATCTTATGAAAGCCTATCTGCTTATTTCTTCTGCTATTCTGTTGCCCATATCTGAGGTTGACTGTGCTGGATAAGGTGATGCACCGCTTTCCATCAAATCAGTGGTCAGATAACCGTTCTTAAGTACTTTGGCAACTGCATCTTCGATACACTGTGCTGCATCATATTCTTTTAATGAGTAGCGTAACATCAGAGCAGCAGAGAGAATTTGAGCAACAGGATTTGCAATGTTCTTTCCTGCAATATCAGGTGCGGAACCACCAGCAGGCTCATAAAGACCAAAACCGCCTTCTCCAAGAGATGCTGAAGGTAGCATTCCCATTGAACCGGTTATCATTGCGCATTCATCTGAAAGAATATCTCCAAACATATTTGAGCATAGCATTACGTCAAACTGAGATGGAGCCTTAACAAGCTGCATGGTTGCGTTATCCACGTAGATGTGTTCAAGCTCAACATCTGGGTAGTCTTTTGCGATTTCGTTTACAACCTCTCTCCACAGAACAGAACTCTGAAGAACATTTGACTTATCAACAGAGGTAACTTTCTTTCTTCTCAAACGAGCTGCTTCAAAAGCGATCTTTGCAATACGTTCAATTTCAAAACGGTGATAAATTTCGGTATCGAAGGCTTTTTCCTGAGGTCCAGTGCCTTCTCTTCCCTTTGGCTGACCGAAATAAATGCCTCCAGTCAGTTCTCGAACACAAAGCATGTCAAATCCACGCATTGCGATATCTGCTCTCAATGGAGATAGTGAACCAAGTCCCTGATAAATCTTTGCCGGTCTGAAATTACAGAATAAGGAAAACTCTTTTCTTAAAGGTAGAAGAGCACCTGCTTCTGGTCTCTGTGAATTTGGGAGGTGGTTCCATTTAGGTCCGCCTACGGAACCGAATAAGATTGCGTCTGCCCATTTACAGGCTGCCATTGTCTGCTCTGGCAGAGGAGTACCGCATTCATCGATTGCACAGCCTCCAACAAGTTCTTTTTTATATTCAAGAGTAAAGCCGAATTTTTTCTGTACAGCATCAAGAACTTTTAATGCTTCTGCCATTACTTCTGGACCAATGCCGTCACCAGCCAAAACTGCAATCTTATAATTATTAGCCATTTCTATACGTTCTCCTTTTCATTCTTTTCTTCTTTAACAAGCTGGGCTCTGTAGATACTGTTACATGCTGAAATCAATGCCAGAGCTGATGACTCGATGACATCAGTTGAAAGTCCTTTTCCGTGGTAATGGCTGCCATCATAGATTACGTCCACGTCTACCTGACCCTGGGCATTCATACCTGAACCCTTTGCGGAAATCACAAAATTGTCCAGCTGAAGCTTAATGCCTGTAAGTCTTGCAATGCAGTTGAATACTGCATCAATAGGACCATTTCCTGTACCAGAGTCAGTTCTGGTTCTCTTTCCTATCTTCAGTCTAACAGTTGCAGTAGGAATGATATTCTTTCCTCCGGAAAGTACTGTCAGGTTATCAAGCTCAAACTGTGATTCTTCCTCCTGTTCATGTGAGAGAAACAGTAATGCTTCAAGATCGTAATCAAATACCTGTCCTTTACGATCTGCAAGCTTTAGGAATCTTGCATATACATCATCTAGATTGTATGAATTTTCTCTATATCCAAGTTTTTCCAGTACAGCCTTGATCATATGTCTGCCAGAGCGTGCTGTCATATGCATATTGTTTTCTTTAAAGCCAACGCTCTGTGGTGTTAGAATTTCATATGTGCTCTTGTTCTTGAGTACACCATCCTGATGAATTCCTGAACTGTGAGCGAAGGCATTTGAGCCAACAATAGCCTTATGACTTGGTACTGGTTCATTGGTAATGCCTGATACAACCTGAGATGCTCTGGCAATATTTTCGGTAACAATATTGGTATATACACCTTTCATATACTGTTCGCGAAGCTTCATTGCCATTACAACTTCCTCTAATGAGGTATTTCCGGCTCGTTCACCAAGTCCGTTTACTGTACATTCGATCTGACGAGCGCCCTCAATTACAGCTGAAAGTGAATTTGCTGTTGCCATACCCAAATCATTGTGGCAGTGAACAGAGATTGTTGCTTTATCAATGTTAGGCACTCTGTTGAATAAAGTCTTGATAATGCCACCGAACTCATATGGTAGGGTGTAACCTACGGTATCGGGGATATTGATAGTGGTGGCACCTGCCTTGATTGCATTCTCCACCATTCGGCAAAGGTGGTCTATAGGTGTTCTGCCGGCATCTTCACAAGAGAACTCTACATCATCAGTGTAGTTTCTTGCTCTTTTAACAGCTTTTACTGCCATTTCTACAACGTCGTCAAAACCTTTTTTCAGTTTATCTTTAACATGCACATCAGAGGTTGCAATAAAGGTGTGAATTCGATAGTGGTCGATTCCGTGGAGAGCCTCGTAGCAGGCGTCAATATCTTTATCCAAAGCTCTTGAAAGACCACATACTGTAGAATTTTTCACTGCAAGTCCAATCTCTCTTACAGATTGAAGATCTCCTGGAGATGAAATAGGGAAGCCTGCTTCAATAACATCAACACCCAGCTGTTCAAGGCATAGCGCAATCTGAAGTTTCTGTTTCGCTGTAAGAGACTGCTGAAGAGCCTGTTCACCGTCTCTTAGTGTTGTATCAAAAATAATGACTCGGTTTTTATCTGAAGTTCCCATATTACCGTTCCTTATTTTGCAAAATTCGTTTGTTTTGTAAAAAAATAAATTAAACAGTGTATTTTATTTTTGACATCATAACACTAGAGAATTGCAATTCAATAAAATAATACAAAAATATATTTAATAAAAAATCAACTTATTGAAATTGCTAATTAAAATAATGCAATTAGTGTTAAATATGTAATATTTTAGTGCAACATTAATATTGCAAAAATAGGTTATTTTGTAAAAAAACGTATAAATGTGACGCAGAGAAAATTATTCGCAAAAAATATGCTTTTTGTAGTGAATGAAGCTAATGGAAGTTTAGCTTATAAATCAATATATAAAAGAGTTTTGTATAATTAACTAAATAAAATATTGCAACATTGGTCACAATTTAAGTATAATTGCACGATTAGTTTTGAGGCGTGTCTATTTTTCTTTTCTTGAGCCGCGGGTTTTTGGCTCATTTATGTGTGTCTGTATAGTATTTTCAGATTAGTTAATCTATAGGTCATATAGATCATATCGTTAAGAAGGGACGCTCCTCTTTTTTCGGAGCAAAAATGTCAGAGTTAATTGAAAAAAATATCGCTACCACTGTTGGCGGCGACGAGAGTTTATTGGTTTCACAGTCTGAAGAGGCAATCGTTACATTTGACGATTTAGGCTTAAGTAAAGAAGTACTTCACGCTGTTCACGACCTTGGTTTTGAATCTCCAACCCCAATTCAGGAAAGATCAATTCCGGTTGTTCTATCTGGAAAAGATATGATTGGTCAGGCTCAGACCGGTACCGGCAAAACAGCAGCCTTCTCACTGCCAATTCTTTCTAGAATAGACTGCAAAAGAAACTGCATTCAGGCCTTAATTCTTGAGCCTACTCGTGAACTTGCAATTCAGTCAGCTGAAGCATGCCAGAGTTTTTCAAAGTATATTAAGGATTTTAGAGTTGCACCTATTTATGGTGGTGCCTCATACGAGAATCAGATCAGAACATTAAGACACGGAGCTCAGGTTGTTGTTGCAACACCAGGTCGTCTTATCGATCTGATTGAGCGCGGCAAGGTAGATCTGTCCAATCTTTCATTTATGGTTATTGATGAAGCTGATGAGATGCTTAGAATGGGCTTTATCGATGACGTGGACTGGATTTTGAGCAATACACCTGATTCAAGACAGACTGTACTTTTCTCAGCAACCATGCCTCCTGTTATCGCTAAGATTGCCAAGAATCATCTAACAGATCCTGTTGATGTGAGAATTGAGTCTAAGACTACAACAGCAACAACCGTTCATCAGAGATACTGGATTGCATCAGGAGCTCATAAAATTGATGCAATGACTCGTATTCTGGAGGTTGAGAACTACGACGCAGTAATTGTGTTCGTTAGAACCAAAACTGATGCTGAAGATGTCTCTAATAAGCTTATGGCCCGTGGTCTTGCCTGTGCTGCTTTACATGGTGATATTCCACAGCGTCAGCGTGAGAAGATTATCGACAGACTGAAGGCTGGTCAACTTGATATCATTATTGCAACGGATGTTGCAGCCCGTGGTCTGGATGTCGATAGAATCACTCACGTATTTAACTACGATATTCCTTATGATGCCGAGTCATATGTTCACCGTATCGGCAGAACAGGACGTGCCGGCAGAACTGGTGAGGCAATTTTGTTTGTATCACCTCGAGAGAGAAGAGCTCTTCGCTTGATTGAAAGAGTAACCGGTCAGAAGATTGAACCTATGCAGATGCCTTCTGTTGCCGATGTTAACAAAGCTCGTCTTGAGAACTTCAAAAATCAGGTTATGGAAACCATTGCCGAAGGCAATCTTGAAATGTATGAAGAGGTTATCTCAGAACTTCTGTCTGATGACTCAATTGAGGTTGAAACCCTGTGTGCAGCCTTAGCAAAGATGGTTCAGAAGGATGGCACTCTACTTTTAGATGATTCTAAGCCTGAGCCTCGTATGAGAACCTTTGACGATGACAATTATTCAGAAAGAGGTCAGAGAAGAGGTCTTCCATCAGCTGAAGCCGCTCCATTACGTGAGTATCCTGAGATGGCAATGGTTCGTTTCAGAGTTGCTGTTGGAAGAAAGGATGGCGTAAAACCAGGTCAGATCGTTGGTGCTATCGCTAATGAAGGTAATATCGAGTCTAAGTTTATTGGTGAGATCTCCATTTTCGATACTTTTACCACAGTAGATCTTCCAGACGGTATGCCAAAGGACACCATGCATATCCTTGCTCAGGCAAGAGTTTGTGGTAGACCTTTAGATCTGCGTTTATATACTGCAGAACCTCCTCGTTCCCGTGGTAGCAGAGATAGAAACAGAAAGGGCGGTCGCTTTGGTGAAGAAAAATTTGATCGTCAGGGACAGCATTCTGGAAGAGATTTCAAAAAATTTGAAGGAAGTTCAAGAGGATCCCGTTCTGATAGAAGAGAACGTCTTGATTTCGGCTCAGACAGAGGTCGTTTTAAGAGAGGTGATAAAGGCTCTAAATCAGGATTCAGATCTTCATTCTCAGGAAGAAGAGAAGGCTTTTAAAATCTGATATAAGACATAAATAATCCCACTAATACAGTGGGATTTTAAAACTTGGAAAAGGCCGTAAGTCCTTTTTTGTTAACCGATTCTCTTTAATTTTGCCATGTAGAAACCATCAAATCCTGATGATGGCATAATGTGTTTATCTTCTACAAGTTCAAATTTACCCTGATTGTTTTCAAGGAACTTTTCGATCTGCTTTTCATTTTCTGATGGCAGAATTGAACAGGTTGAATAAACCACGAATCCACCGACTTTAGCCATTTTGCTATATCGTTCAAGGATATCTGCCTGTATTTCTCTTAGCTCTTTTAAGTGTTCGCGACCATCTCTCCACTTTGAATCTGGCATTCTTCTGATTACACCTGTTCCTGAACAAGGAGCGTCAATCAGTACCTTATCTGCGGATTCGGTCATTCTTTTGATAACTTTAGTTGAATCAATCAGTCTTGGTTCAATATTAAAGGCTCCTGCTCTCTTTGCTCTCTTTTTCAGATCCTCAAGTTTCCATCCTTCGGTGTCCATGGCAACGATAACACCTTTACCTTCCATGGATGCTGCAAGCTGGAGAGTTTTACCTCCTGAGCCTGCGCAGGCATCAATAACCCTTTCTCCACTCTTGGCATCGACAAACTGTCCAATCAGCTGAGAACCGGCATCCTGCTGCTCGAATAAACCTTCCTTAAAGGACTTTGTTCTGAATAGTGCAGAATTTGAGGTCACTTCCAAAGCAAGAGGTACTCCTGCTACAGATTTTGTAACAACCCCTTCTTCTGTCAGTTTATGAGCAAGCTCATCACGAGTTCCCTTGATAGTGTTGGTTCTGATGTAGCGATGAGATTCACCTCCCAAAGCTTTACGTTCCTCATCCCATTTAGCTTTTAATTCAGAGTAGCCAAGTTCCTGTAACCACAGAGGACAGCCATCATTGTATAAAGGATCGTCTTTAGCTTCTGCGATACGTTTTTTTAAACCTCTTCGATCAAATCCCTCTTCCCCCTCAAGTTCAGGAAGCGGCCAGTCTTTGTATGCACAGTAGGCAAAGGTAAGTCTGCCAACATGTCGTTCAAAATCGGAAGGTCTCTTTAAATTAGACACAAAGGCAAATAAAGATAGTCTTGAGAACATAAAGTTAATCTGTTTAATCAGGAATCCCTGTTCGACAGGATCAATTTTTACCTTGTTAAACCAGAACGCATAGGCTCTATCCAGAGAGTTGTGCATTACAAGTACATCCTCAAGAATTGAGGTTACAAGTCTTAACTGGAATTCGGAAAAACCTTTGCGTTTTACATGTTCTGTATGTGCCTGAGTATCAGCAAGTCTACTTTCTTCTCTCAATCTTGTTTTATCTGTATTTCTTGGTTTGAATGAGGCTCTCTTGTTATCGCTGTTTCTTGCAAAATCCTTCTTGCCTGAGAATTTTCTGTCCTTTTTGAATTCGGTCTGATTATCCTTTTGATTATTTGAGTGTGCTACAGTTTTATTTTTGTTTTTATAACTTGCAGAAGTTTTTCTGCTTTCTTTCTTTTCAAATGTCATAATGACCTCTCAATTCTTATTTAGCACGCTTGTTTTTCTTTAGTCCGTAACCAGATTCCTTTAAGGTGAATCCTTCTCTGTTTAACCATACATCAAGTCCGTTTCTTACGTTGCCTGCAACTATTGCAGCAGCGGCACTTGCACTTTTGAACTTGAGATCTTTTGCAAAAATAAAACAGTTATTTACAGGATCTAATTCCAATGTCCCGTCAGAAAGCAAAGCTTCTCTTATATTGCTGATATTCTGTGGTACTGATTCGACTGGCTGTAGAACTGCCTGAGAACCTTTTAATACCACAAAATGAGGTTTGCTTCGTGTCCCTTCAGGGTATCCTTTTGCACTTATGTTTCTGATACTGAATGTATAAATTTCGTGAGCTCCCAAAGGTGCGGTGTTTTTTACAAGCTCACGCAGGGCAATCAGCTGGTTATATACGTTGATAGGCAAAATAGCGTGTGTTTTCTTGCCCTGAAGATCTGTTATAAAACTTACTTCTTTTTCTGCCATAAATAGATGCTGATTATTATTACGTTATTTATGACAATTTTATCATAGAAAAGGGACTGCATAGGCAGTCCCTTCTGTTAATAATGTGATTTTTCGTAGCTTATTGACGATATGTCTTTAAGAAATGTTCAAGTCGATCACAGGCATCATTAATGATGTCAATTGAAGGCAGGAATACCATTCTGAAATGGTTTGGCTCTGGCCAGTTGAATCCTGTACCCTGAACAATCAGCATTTTTTCCTGACGTAGCAGATCCATAGCGAATTTCTGATCATCTTTAATATTGAACTTCTTGTCAATCTTAGGGAACATGTATAGTGCACCGTGAGGTTTTACAACTGAAATTCCATCAATGGAGTTCAGTCTCTCATACATTGCTGCTCTCTGCTGATATAGACGTCCGCCTGGAATAATCAGCTCGTTGATACTCTGATATCCACCTAAAGCGGTCTGAATGGCATGCTGCAGAGGAACGTTGGCACATAGTCTCATTGCCATCATGATCTTGATTCCATCCAGGAAGCCCTTATTTCTCTTCTCTGGACCAGTAATCAGAATCCAGCCCATTCTGAAACCACATGCACGGTATACCTTTGAAAGACCATTGAATGTTACAATTGTAACGTCATCTGCAAGGGTGCAGATACTTCTGTGGGCAACATCATCATATAAGATCTTGTCGTAGATTTCGTCAGCAAAAATAACTAAATCATTCTGTCTTGCAAACTCAACAATTTCCTGAAGAATTGGAGTAGGGTAAACTGCACCGGTTGGGTTATTTGGGTTGATTAGAACGATACCTACAGTTCTTGAGCTTAATTTCTTTTTCATATCTTCAAGATCTGGATACCAATTAGCCTGTTCATCACACATGTAGTGAACAGCCTTACCTCCGGCAAGATTGATTGCTGCAGTCCATAGAGGATAATCTGGGGCAGGAACTAACACCTCGTCACCATTGTTTAGCAGTGCGTTCATGGTCATGGTGATAAGCTCTGATGCGCCATTTCCAATAAAGATATCATCAGCATCAACGTTTTTCAGTCCTTTCTGCTGATAGTACTGAGCAATAGCCTTACGGGCAGAGAAAATTCCGTTTGATTCGCAGTAGCCCTGAGAGTTTGGAATATTTCTGATTACATCACGGACTACTTCTTCTGGCGCCTCAAAACCAAATGGCGCGGTGTTACCGATGTTTAATTTGAGGATTCTCTGTCCTTCTTCTTCCATTCTTAAAGCTTCTTGATGGATTTTTCCTCGGATGTCATAACAAACATTATCAAGTTTGTGAGATTTTTGTAGTAATTTCATATTAAGTTTTTACACCGTATTTATTATTGGTTTTGAGTAAACTTGATTTTACAACATAAAGCCCTTTTAGTGAACATGAAGCTCACGGGGCTTAAAAATAATATTAGTTAGATCAGAAATCTCTTCCCATAACTTTCTCATCATAAATCTGCTCTAGTACATAACGTTCATAGCCTAAATGAGGAGAAGCGATCTTGTGATATTTAACCAAATCTCTGGTTTTCTGATCGTATGACAGAGAATTTGTATAGAACACAAATGGAACTCTAGTGCCGGATTTTGTTCTCATAAATCCCATGAGATTTGAAACATTCTGTAGTGAACCGGTTTTGGCGGTAACGTTCTTTCCCAGAGGAGGATTCTTTGTTGAAGCTCTCCAGTGAAGTGTTCCAGATTCATCTGCAACAGGTAGCAGTTTGATAAAACCGATTTTGTCATCGTTAAGATTGATGAATTCAAGAATTTCCAGCATTTTGTGAGGTGTTACCAGGTTGTGAGGAGACAATCCGTTGCCGTCAACAATGTAGGTGTTTCCTAGATTGATATTGGCATATTTCTGAAGAACTGCTCTTAAGGCTCTGGTAGTACGAGGATAAGTTGCAGGTAGCTTATAGAATTCTGCTCCAACGGTTTTTGCGATAGCATCTGCATATAGGTTATTTGAACGGTACAGCATATATTTTACCAGCTCTGACATAGGCTTTGATTCAATTGAGCCTACGGTTGTGTATCCATCTTGTGGCGAACGTGCGATTTTTATGGATTTAACTCTGATTCCTTTTTCCTTTAGGATCTGGTCAGTCCAGTCAACTGCCCACTGATCAGGATCAGATACTGATAAAGATAATGGCCAGGGCTGATTCTTTCCTATAACTGGTACACATCCTGTTATGTGGTACTGATTTTTCATATAAAGGTTGGCTTCGAGTTCACAGTTGCCGCCGTAGTTAGACTGTTTAACTCCGATAGCATCTGACTGAATGGATATTGGACTTGCAGAAGTCAGCTTTGCAGTTGCTATCTCTCCAATTCCATTTGGCTGGAGCTGGGCAAACACACAGTTTCTGTTGATGATTGCGGTGCTGGCAGGAGAGGTAAAACAGATTGGAAGATCATTCCATGACCAGCCTTCACCCTTGGACATACCTGCAAACTTACTTACATCGATAATAACATCCCCTGTGATCTGTTTGACTCTTGCAGTGGCAAGGGTATTTAAGAGGGTTCTGTATGACTGAGTTGTGAAGCTAGGATCCCCGTCGAATTTAATTAGGACATTTCCCTGCAGAACTCCATTGCTGTCTACCTTGATATTACCCTGT
Organism: uncultured Succinatimonas sp.; assembly: GCA_900317105.1. GTDB lineage: Bacteria > Pseudomonadota > Gammaproteobacteria > Enterobacterales > Succinivibrionaceae > Succinivibrio. Next base: position 15,067 of record ONFP01000007.1, read on the forward strand.
GAGCTTACTAGTCTCGTTGAAACTTCAAGATTTGTTTTGAAGCGGTAATCGTGTCCTAAATACAGAATTGCAGCTAGTCCTGTTATCACCTTTAAGGTTGAGGCAGGATGCATGTAGGTATCTATATTTTGTCCATAAATATTGTTGTCATTTGGTCTTAAATACGCAACACCGATCTGAGAGCCAGGAATTGGATTTGGAGTAGATTTTATAGCTATGGATGAAGATGAATATAGGAGCACTGATGCTGCTAGTAATTTTAAATATTTGTTCATTTTTTTTCGTAAGTTAAGTTATCTAATGTACTAGCGGAGAATTATACACTAAATAATGGTTCTAAGAGGCGGTTTTAAACGGCATATCACAGTGTTTGTGACGCATTGGCGGTCGTTGTGTTTAAAATATGATAAAATCTCTGCAGTTTTTATAAATACGCTCATTAAAGGAGATATTTTTCATGATTATCGAGCCAAAGGCACGTGGTTTTATCTGTGTTACAACTCATCCAACAGGTTGTGATTTAAACGTAAAAGATCAGATTGAATTAGTTAAAAAGAAAGGTCCTGTAGCAAACGGTCCTAAGAAAGTTTTAGTAATCGGTGCTTCAACTGGTTATGGTTTGGCTTCACGTATCAGTGCCGCATTTGGCTCTAACGCTGCTACTTTAGGTGTATTTTTTGAGAAGCCTGGTTCAGAGAAGAGACCTGGTTCTGCAGGCTGGTACAATACCTGTGCATTTACAAAATATGCAAAGGAAGCTGGATTATATGCAAAGAACATTAATGGTGATGCCTTCTCTGATGAGTGTCGTAATAAGGCTATTGAGATTATTAAGGAAGACCTTGGTAAGGTTGACCTTGTTGTATATTCTCTAGCTGCCCCTGTTCGAAAGATGCCTCAGACAGGTGAAGTTGTTCGTTCTTCACTAAAGCCAATCGGACAGACCTACACCTCAACAGCAATTGACACCAATAAAAATGAGATTATCACAGCATCTCTAGAGCCTGCAACTCAGGAAGAGATTGAGAATACCGTAAAGGTTATGGGCGGACAGGACTGGGAACTGTGGATAGAGGCTCTTAAGAATGCAGATGTTCTGGCAGAAGGATGCAAGACTGTTGCATACAGCTATATCGGAACAGAAATTACATGGCCAATCTACTGGCATGGTGCTTTAGGTAAAGCCAAAGAAGATCTTGATAGAGCAGCCAAGGCAAACTCAGAGCGATTAGCTTCTGTTGGCGGTGAGGCAAAGGTTGCTGTTCTTAAGAGTGTTGTAACTCAGGCTTCATCAGCTATTCCTGTAATGCCTTTATATATTTCTCTTTGCTTCAAGGTTATGAGAGAGCAGGGCATTTACGAATCAGTAATCGAGCATATCTACAGAATGTTCTCTGAAATCTATTCAAAGAAAGTAGAAATTGATGATATGAACCGTATCCGTATGGACTCATGGGAGCTTCGTGATTCTGTTCAGAGCAAGTGCAAGGAATTATGGCCTAAGGTAACAACAGAGAATCTGTTTGAGATGTCAGACTATGCTGACTACAAGAAACAGTTCCTACAGCTGTTCGGTTTCGATGTGGAAGGTGTTGATTACGCAGCAGACGTAAATCCAGATGTTCCAATGGATAACCTTGAGAATATGCTTTAATTCTAAGAAAGAGAGTTTCTTTAAAAATAAAAATGCCAGCAGTATAGTACGACGCTGGCATTATTTTTGACTCCTAATCGAAGAAGCTAAACTCTGCTCAGATATGAGGTAACAGTATTCTGCATTAGAGTTGCAATAGTCATAGGTCCTACGCCGCCAGGGACAGGTGTAATGTAGGCTGCGTGCTGAGATGCCTTCTCAAAATCCACATCACCACATAATTTTCCGTCTGGCAGTCTGTTGATACCGACATCAATCACTGTAGCCCCGTCTTTTACCAGATCTCCATCTAGGAATTTAGCCTTTCCAACAGCTACAACCAGAATATCTGCATTCTTAATCAGAGCCTTCTGATCTTCAGGCTTAGAGAATCTGTGGGTAACTGTTGTTGTACAACCTGCCAACAGTAGTTCAAGAGCCATTGGTCTGCCTACGATATTAGAGGCTCCTACAACTACGGCATTTAATCCTTTGAGATCATCTCCAAGGGTTTTCCTTAGAAGGGTCATGATGCCATGAGGAGTGCAGGCACAGATGTACGGAATTCTCTGGACAAGACGTCCGACATTGTATGGGTGGAAACCATCTACATCCTTTTCAGAGGAGATTAGTTCAACAATTCTTGATTCATCCAAATGTGCAGGGAGAGGGAACTGAACTAATATTCCATCGACTTCTGGATTATTGTTCAGTTCTTCAATTAGAGCATCCAGCTCTGCCTGAGAGGTGCTTTCAGGAAGATCGTATGCAAAGGATTTGATTCCAACATCTTCACAGGCTTTTCTTTTATTTCTGACATAAACCTGAGAGGCAGGATCAGAACCAACAAGAACGACTGCCAAACCAGGACGGCGGAAACCTTTTTCAACCTTAGCGTCTACAGTTTTTCTGAGTTCTTCTCTTAACTGTTTTGCAATGTTCTTACCGTCAATGATTTGGGCTGTCATTTATTTCTCCTCGATAAACTGCGATTGTTCAGGGGCTGTTTCTTCAATCTGCTGTACAACCTGAGTTTGAGAAACCTTAGTGTAGTAAGTTATTCCTTTGTACAGCATGTTTGCGCTAATTATAAACAAAGCTACAGCAAAAATGCGTTTTAATGTTACAGGAGCTATTTTTTTACCAATATTGACTCCAAGTGGTGCACAGAAATAAGAAATTGGAACAACACATACTGCAGCTAGAACATTCACAAGACCAAATGTTCCTAAAGGAGCACCTGCTGGAGTAGAGTTTAGATTGGTGAAAAGCATCAGTAGAGCTCCAGGAACACAGACAAATAGTGATACTGCGGAGGAAGTTCCAATTGACTTATGTGGAGGTACAGAACAGGCATTTAATACAGGTACTGTGAGGGTACCGCCACCGATTCCCAGCATTGATGAGAAACATGCAATACAGAAGGCAATGCAGTTTTGACCAAATTTTCCTGGAAGACTGTCAAATGCAGGTTTTGCCTTTGCTCTGAATAGAGTATTGATTGAGTTTAAAATCATCACGCCGCCAAACAGAATTGTCAGCCATGCTCCACCTAGGAATTTAGAAATCATGATTCCTACAAATACACCAACTAGCATTGCGACTGACCATGCTTTTATAACATTTATATCGGTGTTACCTTTTTTATTCTGGGATCTTGCTGCAGATATAGATGTGGGGATCATACACAGCAGGGAAGTTCCGGTTGCAATGATTACTGCAACACTCAGTGGAGCCTTAAAGAAAACAGTAAATACAAAGGTAAAGCAAGGAACGAAGATGATTCCTCCTCCAACACCAAGTAATCCTGCTAAAAATCCTGCCACAACACCACATAAAGCAAGAATAATAACTGTTTCAATTAGTTCATATAGGGGAATACCTAAAATCATTTTCCCTCCTTTTATTTATCAATAACTAAAAAAACAAGGCTATTTTACAGTAATTTAATAATGATGATTAAAAGAGTTGTGTATTAAGAGATTTTTTTTGAGAAAACTGGAAAAGTATTGTTACTACGAATTGCGTCTGGGGTCGGTATTAGATCCGATATAAATGACGTTTATCTTATATTGATAGAAAGAGGAAAGTTAAAAATGAGAAAAAAGTCAAAATTTTTGTTGACGTACTCATATCTCTCTTGTATCATATCACACCGTTAAATCACTTCAGCGTTATGAAGTGTGGTGTTAGGTTTAGTCCTAATTTCCTTACCTTTGCGTCCTTAGCTCAGTTGGATAGAGCAACAGCCTTCTAAGCTGTGGGTCAGAGGTTCGATTCCTCTAGGACGCGCCAACGCTCAATGATTTAATACAATGGTGGCTATAGCTCAGTTGGTAGAGTCCCGGATTGTGATTCCGGTTGTCGAGGGTTCGAGCCCCTCTAGCCACCCCATCTTAAGCACTGATTTTGCGGGAGTGGCGAAATTGGTAGACGCACCAGATTTAGGTTCTGGCGCCTTCGGTGTAAGAGTTCGAGTCTCTTCTCCCGCACCATCCAGGTGTTTCGGTTCTTAAGATTCTTCAAAGTTACAATTTTGCGGGAGTGGCGAAATTGGTAGACGCACCAGATTTAGGTTCTGGCGCCTATGGTGTAAGAGTTCGAGTCTCTTCTCCCGCACCATCCTTAATTTCCCTTTTTTATTCTAAATATTAAGAAGCAAACTTCTTTTCATTTCTAATTTGTGTATTTGATTTTTGACACTATTGTCTGCAGATTTTGTTTGGTCATCTGTGGGTTTAGTACATCAACAAGTGTGTCAAAACTCAGATAGACCATCTCATCTATACAGTCCTTTAGCGAAATCTTTCTATATGTAAGCTCAATGTTATGGAGTCTAGGATCGGATTGTGCCTTTAATCTTTCTTTTATACTCTCAAGTGTATCGAGATGTTCTTTAAAACAGTTTCCGGTAATAATGACATTTGACAGATTATAAATTGGAGCCATTACACTGATCGCAAAATACAGTGCATCCTCTGTATATTCTCCGTAGTTTCCAAGTGATTTTTCAAAGCCGTGAGGATAGGGCAGGTGAGAGCACTCTGGGAATGAACAGTTTTTACCAAGCTGAATTTCTCCATTAAGAAATATTCCCAGAGCAACAGATCCTTCTCCGTTGTTAATAACGAGCGCGTTCTCCGTGTCGATTTCTGAACTGTTTTTTAATTTTAGAAGGGTTCCATAGGCAAAATTGTAAATAAAGGTTCTTATTTTTGTCTGTTTGTACACAATCTGGCCTAAAAGAATATTCTCGTCAGTAAGATTATTGTTTCTGTACATGACACCTTTCTCTCCCTGCTCAACCGTGGCATGAGTTGCAATCACAATTGATTTAATGAGAGCTCTGCTTATAAAACAGTTTTTGGTTAGGGTATCAACAGCAACATCTATGGTTTTTGCAAACTCTTTTGCACTCTCCACATGAGGCAGAGTAACTGCTGCCAGTTCTCTTTTGTGCCCGAAAACATAGACATGTGCAGAAAAATCAGACCTAGTATGAATAATAAGTACTGTACAGTACTGCATATTATCTGATATCTTCAGGATCTGTCTTGGTCTACCTAGATTGTTTTTGTAGTCTGTATCTTCGTGTTTATCGATAAGTTTTGCTTCAAGCAGGTTATTGGTAAGCTTGTGAATCTGTGCTTTGCTCAGGTTTAGTATTTTACATAATACAACCTGAGATGAAGGCTGACGGTGAAGTATTTTAAGTATATTCTGAAGATTGTTGGATGGCATAAAATACCTCTGGCTCAGTCATATTGCAAAAATAATCAGACAGTCATGATATGTTACCTGTCTGCTGTCTAGTATTGTTTTTTTTGTATGTTAGATTGTTCGGAATCAGTGCTGTTTGTTCTGTTCTTCTGAATTAGGATAACAGCCTAAAACCTTTAATGAGGATGTGAATGGTTTTACATCTTCAAGAATATCCTGCATCTCTGGTGAAGACAGATTTCCTTCGATATCCGCAAAGAATATCTCCTCCCAGGTTTCCTTATTTTTATCAAGTCTTGGTCTTGAAATAATCTTTGTTACATTCATCTGATGCTTTGATATTTCATTTAGAACAGAGATCAGTGATCCAGGGGTATATTTCTGAACCCCAAAGGATAGAGAGGTTTTGGCTGGAATTGTTGATGGTACAACTATAGGCGTCATTGATATTACAATGAATCTTGTATAGTTGTTGGTATTATTTGCAATGTTATCAACAATTGGAACAAGATTGTAATAACTTGCCGCCATGTGAGATCCAATTGCAACATGGTGAGGTGAGTTCATATCTCTGATGATATTCATTGCCTCGGAGGTTGCTTTTGTATAGTGAATAGTGGCCTTTGGAAGAATATCTTTTAACCAGTTTGAACATTGGGCAACTGGCTGTGGATGAGAATATACGTCAGTTATATCTTCAAGTTTTGCAGTCGTATTACCAAGAATAGCGTGATCAATCGGAACAAAAAGTTCACCGACAATTGAGGCTGTAGTATTCTGTATAACATCAAGTACGTCGTTAATTGATCCTGAACTTGAGTTTTCAATTGGAAGAACTCCAAATTCAACTTTGCCTGTTTCAACCTGTCCAACTATCTGTTCAAAAGTATCACATCCGCTTGCTGTGATTTTTCCTTTAAAACCATCTAAAAACCGCATAGCTGCAACGTGAGAATAGCTACCGGTTGAACCTAAATGGGCTATCGAAGTATCTCTTACGATGGTAGAACTGTTTGCTTTTGCAATAATGTGCTGCTGTTCAACTGAACAGGTGTTTTTCATGATCAATTTATAAAGATCGGAAATATAGGACGCAGGAAGACCGTGTTCTTTTGCCTGTTCTCTAAGTTTCTGCAGCTTTATATGTTCACGAGATGTATCTGTGATACTTTGATTGTGTGATAACTTGTATTCTGCAATATCCTTAGCTACGTCCATTCTTTTTTCAAGAAGATCCAGAATCTGTCTGTCAATGCTGTCTATATCATCTCTACACTGCAGTAAATCTCGCATGATCATCCTTATTTTGATTAACTTTTTTTGTATTTTACAACAAAAAAAATGCAGACATAGTGTCTGCATTAATTTGATCGATTTTTTTACTCTTTCTTTGAAAGAAGTTTAAGAATTTCAATGTAAAGCCAGCAGATAGTTACCAGCAGAGAGAATGCATTGTAGTATTCAAAGTGCTTTGGTAAGCCCTCGTCAACAGCAATCTGGATGTTCTCAAAATCAAGAATCAGGCTGAATGCTGCAACTGTGCAGACAATTAGTGAAACGATAATTGAAATTGGTCCTGTCTGTGGGATTAGGCTGCCTCCAAATAATGAGAATACAATCTGAATGATGTAAAGTACAAAAATACCAGTAACAGCACCAGTGATGATTGACTTGAATCTCTGGGTTGGAACAACAATCTTGTACTTCCATAAAAATAGCATTGTCATAACAACTACAAAAGTTGACATTACAGCAGTGGTTACGATGCCAGGGTACTGGAATTCAAATACACCTGATAGAGTTCCTAGTGCGCCACCCTCAAGAACAGCGTAGATTGGAGCTGTAATAGGAGCAACATTTGGTTTAAAAATGGTTATAAATGCAACGATCAGGGCTCCAAAAATTGAGCCGTACATGAGCAGTGATGAAATTCCCTGTCCACTGTATATCTGTGCTAAGGTATAGTTCATTGCCAGATAGCCAACAACCATGGTAAGTCCAACCAGCAGAATTGATTTTGTGGTTGTACCAGAAATGGTAGCACCTGCTTCTACACCTCCGAAGTTATAAACACCGGCAGCGTTTCTCATTGCAGAAATTGCTGGATTAGATGACTGCATTATATTCTCCTTAACTTAATGGTCATATTTTATATATGCGGATCTTTTTTGTGTTTTTAAAGTATGCATGTTTATTTTATTTTGAAATTATACAGAATTAAAGATTTCCCATTATACTTATAATCGATTTTTGTGAGTTAGAGTTACTAAGGAATATCTATGAGCAACTGGAAAGATATAATTGGTCCATTGAAAAAAACTGATGCCTTCATTCATGCTTATAATTATCAGAAACTGCAGCGTCAGAAAGGAATAAATGTTTTTCCTCCTCAGAAAGATCTGTTCAATGCTTTTAGCTATACCCCATTTTCAAAACTAAAGGTTGTCATTATTGGCCAGGATCCATATCACGAAAAAGGTCAGGCGATGGGACTGAGTTTTTCGGTTCCTGTTGGAACTCCTATTCCTCCAAGTCTAAGAAACATCTACAGGGAACTTCAGTCCGATATCCCTGGTTTTGAGATCCCTAATCACGGCAATCTAATTCCATGGGCAAGACAAGGTGTTCTGTTGCTAAATGCGGTGCTGAGCGTTGACGAGAATATGGCTGGATCTCATAGAGGTATCGGATGGGAGGAGTTTACAGATGATGTCATTATGACATTAAATGAGAAATGCGATAACCTGGTTTTTATCCTGTGGGGAGGATATGCTCAGAAAAAAGGCTCCAGGATTGATCCTTCAAAGCACCTGATTCTTACTGGCGCTCATCCTAGTCCTCTATCAGCTAACAGAGGAGGGTTCTTTGGTAATCATTACTTTTCAAGAACCAATCAGTATCTTCTATCAAAGTATATCTCTCCAATTGACTGGAGATTACCTCTTTTTCTGGATGGTTCAGAGGAACTTTGAGAACGGTTTTTTATTGAAATATTATAAAAGCTCAAACGATGATTTTTATAAAAACATTGTTTATATGCTTTATTATCATAGTAATTTATTGCCTTTTATTATCAGAGATCTTTAAATAGTTAAAATTATTAAAACGTTTTCGTGAAAATTTTACAGTATACTAAATTATCTTTTTTCTTTTTTTATCTCCGACAGTTAGCATTTGGTTGGTATTTGTAATCATCCCTTTCAATGTGATTTGTATATTTTTGTCAAAAAATATATAGACAAATTTTCTTTATAATCTGAATATTTTTATATAAATACAAAAATCAAAAAAGTGTCATTATCTCTGTAAATTAAAAAATAAATCTTATATTACAAATAGTTAATATAAAATTTATAAGCTAAGTTTAGACCAAAAAATTTTATGTGAAATTGAGAAAATCTTACTTTTATTTAAGTAAAATGTGACGAATGTCGCTAAATTGAGTTTTCGTTTTTGATAACATGATCACGCTATGTAGTTTAGATGGTTTCTTCCCCAAATTGAACCATCCAAGATGATAGCTTTCATAAAGGTGAATTGATGGATGAGTATCTAAAATGGTACTCATCCTTTTCTATTTTAATAGATTACGAATCTCTCTAACTATATTCTCAATACCCCTCTCTTTGATAAAGTTTCTGCAGTTTTTCTCGAATGCATCATAGTTATGGATAAGCTTGTCAAGTTTATCTTTAATATGCTTTGGGTTGTTCAGGTCGGTTACTGTCGCACATTCTCCAAGGTTATATTTTTCAACAATACCTTTGCAGGTTCCAGCCTGGTTATCTGCTATTTCAACATTGACAGATGGAAGTCCTGCCACAATTCTTTCTCTGAACATTCCACCGCAGGCTCCTATAGCTAGATCCATATTAGAGAATACCTGTGGGAGGTTGTCTGAATTTCTGATAAGTGTGATTTGACTGTTATTGGAAAGTATCTCTTTGATGTCATTATAATCAGGATTGGAAAGCCCACTGATGATCGTAAATACATATTTCTTATATAGTTCACCGTTAATGATAGCTTTTGCTACAAGTTTACATCCATGAACGGGATCTGCACCTCCGAAATTGACAAGAACTCTTGGGTGGGAGTAGGGATTTTGGGTTTTCTTAATTTCAAAGAAGTCTTTTTTTATAAAGTTGTATTTATAACCTAGGCACAGTCTGCAGTCAGGAGGTACTAGCTCCTTATATCTGGTTCTGCCTTCAGACTGATCTATCAGCAGATGACATTTATGGCGACGATTCTCAAGATCATCAATGACTACAACTTTTGCCTTTTCATAGATAGGACTCTCAAATTCTTCATCTAGAAAGTAATGATCAACTATGACAAGATCTGGATTAAGGGAAAGAACTGCACTAGACAGTCTGTCTTTATTGGTTACGATTATATCCTGATACTCTTTACACTGTGGTATAAGTTCTTCTGAAAGAGAATCTGCACAAAGATATAGATTGTAATCATTAAAATAAGGCAGTAAGCCTTTTACTCTCATAAGATGACCGGTTCCGATTTGGGAATCTGCCTTAAGAACGACCACAAGTTTTTTATTCATAATTCAGATCGTTAACTGCTTTTGCCATAGCACATGCCATTTTCCAGTCTTCAGGGGTATCTATATCAATAACCCGATATCTTGGCATGATAAAAGGTCTTGTTGTTTTTACAGAATTCTTTTCAATGGCTTCTTTTGAATAGAAATAAAAGAGTCCGCAATCCTGATAGCATTTCTGCAGATCCTGTGAGCGCCGAGGGGCGAATTCCGGCTCACGGTAATTGAGATAACCATTTTGGTCTATTATCTGTGCTCTTTGAATTGGGAAAGAAAACTCACATACAGACATGACACAGTCACATCTGTTGTTTGTAAAATCTTTGTAGGCATGTGCTAAATGCTCTGCTGTCAGTAATGGAGCTGTTGCATATATGCAGCAGATTGCTTCAATTTCAGGATCGATTGTCTGTATTTTTTTGAAAGCGTCTACGGTAACAGGGAATGTTCCCGTGAAATCATCTGCAAGAGACTTGTCTCTTATAAATGGAACCTTTGCTCCATACTTTTCTGAAATCTCTGCAATCTCGGGATCATCCGTAGATACAATTACATCTTTAAAAATACCGCTATTAAGGGCGGCCTGAATTGGATAAGAAATTAAAGGCCTTCCCAAGAAATCCTTTACATTCTTATGGGGAATCCTTTTTGAACCACCTCTGGCAGGAATACAGGCATAAATACTCATCTAAATCTTCTTCTCATCAATCAACCCCAACAGAGTGGCAGCACACATCTGCAGATCAAGTCTTTTTAATTTTGGATAAAGAGGAAGTGAAAGAGTTCTTTCAAAGAAATACTCTGCCCCTGGAAGCGTAGGGTAGTTCTTTATACTCTGATAGTATGGATGCTTATAGATAGGCAGATAATGAACCTGAACGCATATACCACGATGTCTTAATGTGTTGTATACATAATCACGTTTGCCAAAAGGAATACCTACCTGATAAAGATGCCAGGAGCTTATAGAGTTTTCGGTATCAGCAACCGGCAGGGTAAGATTTTTATCCGCTGAAAGTAATTCTTCCCAGTCCTTCGCAAACTCTCGCCTTCTGGCAAGAAAATCATCAACCTTTGATAGCTGAGATATTCCTAGTGCTGCATGGACATCAGACATACGATAGTTGAATCCTAGATACTGCATCTCATAATAATAGTTTGGTCTGCTTTGATCTGTCATATAAATTGAATCTCGTTCTATTCCGTGGCTGGAAAAGAGTCGCATTTTTCTGTACAGTTCTTCATTGTTGGTCAGACACATTCCACCTTCTGCGGTAGTGATGATTTTTACCGGATGAAAGCTGAAGACTGTTATATCAGAATAGAAGCAGTCTCCTATTTTATGTCCTTTATAAACAGCGCCAAGGGCATGAGCTGCATCCTCTATCAGATAGAATCCATATTTGAGTTTTAATGCGTATATTTTCTCAAGATCCACAGGCCTTCCTGAAAGATGGACTGCTACTACCACTTTAGGTAGGCGATTCTGCTTTTCTGCTTCTATAAGCATTTCTTCCAGATGATTAACATCAAGATTTCCGGTGTATTTATCTGTATCAATAAAATCCACCTCGGCTCCAAGATAACGGGCGCAGTTAGCTGAAGCAACAAAGCTAATGGCACTTACAAAGACACGGTCTGATGATTTTACCCCTAAGGCAAGCATTGCAATATGCAGGGCAGATGTACAGGAATTTACTGCAACAGCATAGCCTGCGTTAACATAGGCTGCGGTCTGTTCTTCAAAATCACTAACGGCCGGTCCACAGGTAAGATAAGGAGAGCGAAGAACACTATTTACGGCATCTATATCATCATCTTCAATTGTCTGAGTGCTGTAAGGGATCATTTTATCTAGACCTTCTTTAGAAATTCTCTAATCTGTTCTATATCCATGTAGTCAGGATTGGTGTGAGAATTGTATTCAAAATTTCTAATTACAGGCCATCCTTTTTCGCCTAACTCTGTAGTCAGGTATCTAAGTGGACCTGAATTTGAGAAGGTGACGATCGAAGGTCTGATGATAAAGAAATCATCAAACTCGATTACATGCTGAAAATCATCTCTGGCACACATCAGTTCATGAATTTTTTCTCCTGGTCTTACACCAATTTCCTTTTGCGGAATCTCAGGTGCAATTGCTGTAGCCAGATCTGTAATTCTGATGGATGGAATCTTTGGTACAAAGATTTCTCCTCCATGCATTCTTAAAAGACTGGTGAGAACGAACTCAACGCCCTGTTCCAGAGAAATCCAGAACCTAGTCATTTCCATATCTGTAATAGGAATAAATTCTGCATTTTGTTCTTTTAGTTTTCTGAAGAAAGGAACAACACTGCCTCTAGAACCAGAAACATTTCCGTAACGTACAACTGCAAATCTGGTTTTACCTTCTCCTACAAGATTGTTAGCTGCAGTGAAAAGCTTATCTGAACAGAGCTTTGTGGCTCCGTAAAGATTAATTGGATTGGCAGCTTTATCAGTGGAAAGCGCTATAACCTTTTGAATGCTGTTTGTCATAGCAGCTTCAATTACGTTGTTGGCTCCGTTGATATTGGTTTTTATGCATTCCATTGGATTGTATTCTGCAGCTGGTACCTGTTTTAGAGCTGCAGCGTGAATAACGATATCAACGCCTTTCATTGCCAGCTTTAATCTCTCGAGGTCTCTGACATCGCCGATAAAGAAACGGAGTTTCTGTGAGTATTCTGAAAGGCGTTGGGACATTTCATACTGTTTTAGTTCATCGCGAGAATAGATTATAACTTTCTTCACGCTGTAGTCTTTAATGACCTTATCAACGAACTTATTACCAAAGGAACCTGTACCGCCGGTAATTAAAATAGTTTTGTTTTTTAAGAATTCTTCCAATTCCTTATTATATTTCATTTAAACGTATTTCCTTTAGTTTGCAGCGGCAATTCCGTATTTCTTCATTTTCTCAACTAGAGTTGTTCTTCTTAATCCAAGGACCTCTGATGCTTTTGCAACAACACCGTTGCTCTGACTTAATGCCTGTTTGATCATACTGATTTCAATGCTTGCAACCATATCTTTAAGATTGATTCCTTCTGGAGACAGCGTAGGCATGAAGGCCTGAGCCATATCTCTTTCGCCTTCAATTACAGGTAAAGGAGGCAGATCAATTGGTCTGTTGTCATTATCTTCAAAGAATCCTTCTTCCTGAAGCTCGTCTCCCTGAAGAGGAACAGAGAAGTTATCCAAAAGGGCCATTCTCTCCTCATAAGGATCGTCCTCAAGTTTTCCTCCTCTATAGGTTAAAGGCAGATCTGGAACATCTACGATTTCATTGGGGTGAAGGATCAATAGTCTTTCAACTATATTTGACAGTTCTCTGACATTTCCTGGCCAAGGACATGACATCAGCTGAAGCATTGCTCTCTGCGTAAATCGTACCGTTGCTTTTTGAATTTTGCTGTGACGATTAACCAATTCCTGAACTAAAAGCGGAATATCGTCAGTACGCTCTCGTAGAGGAGGTGTTTCAATAGGGAACACATTGAGTCTGTAGAACAGGTCCTGGCGGAAAGTTTTTTCTGCAACCATCTTCTCAAGATTCTGATGTGTTGCTGCAATGATTCTTACATTAGATTTGATGGGCTTGTTGGAGCCGACTCTTTCAAACTGTCTTTCCTGAAGAACTCTCAGCAGTTTTACCTGCATCTGAAACGGCATATCTCCTATTTCATCAAGAAATATGGTCCCTCCTTCAGCAAGCTCGAATCTTCCCTCATGGGCGCTGATTGCTCCTGTAAATGCGCCTTTCTCATGGCCGAACAGTTCTGATTCAAGCAGTTCGGCAGGAATAGCTCCGCAGTTTACTGGCACAAAAGCTTTGTCTTTTCTGTCTGAAAGCTCGTGAATTGCTCTTGCTACGACCTCTTTTCCTGTTCCTGATTCTCCTAAAATAAGAACAGAAGTGTCTTTTGGGGCAACCTGTTCAATCAGTCTTCTAACATTTGTAATCGCTTTTCCCTGACCCACCAGCATTTTAATCAGGGCTGTTGCTCCATCACCTGATTTGCTTGACAGTCTTCTCATTGAGCGGAATGACTGACAGTAGTGGAGCAGAGATACTATTTCGTCGTAGTTAGGATCATTGCTGATCTTCCCCATGAAATTTGTCTGCTCTTTGAGTTCATCCTGTGTATTCTCTGAACAAAGCAGAAATGCAGTATTTGGATGATCTCCAATGAATTCCTCGTAATTAAAGTTATCTATATCTCCAAGAATGCAGATGTCAATGTTTGCATCTTCTGCATTGAAGTAAGAAATGCAGTCTTCTACGTCACCACTCTGACAGGACAGGCCTAAAAAGGAGAAAATAGTTTCGAGTGATTCTCGCTTGTGAATATCCTTCTCAAGAATTAGGAGATTTCCTGAAAATTGCATGTATCACCTTCATTGATCTGTAAATTTCATTCCCAATAAACTAAACAGATATATAACACTGGATAAGAATGTTATGAAATCTGACTGTACTGATTAGAAATTTATATTGACTAAAAATGCATCCATTCAGAAGCTGATGTTGATTTTTTGACTGTCTGAATGAATATCACAACCTAATAATGTATTTTTTTGACTTATTATTAATAATACATCTGTACGGAAAATTGACAAATTTTTGACATATTTTAGATTGTATAAATGTGATTAATGTCGTTAAAAAATGGAGTAAAAATTTTATTTTTTCGTCTGAATCAAAAAAAATTCTTTATTTTTCATAGAGTATCACGAAATAAAAATTTTTCAAAAAAAGAAAAAATATTATTTAAAAAAGATTAATTATTGATGCCTGAATCGTCAAAAAAACGTTTTTTTAAAGTCCGTTTTCCAAGTAAATTTCATTTCTTTTTCTAATTGGCATAAACATTGCTGTTCTCAAAAAAAAGATTATAGACAGCAATGGTGTAGTTATGACTGATTTTTCATCCGCTAATACGAAAACCGATCTTGATATAGGATTGGTCGGTGATCATCGTAACTTGTCCAAGATAAAAAAACTTGGATTAGGAGATAAGAAGGCTCAGGCTCTGGCTCTTAAGGCCGCAGCAGAGCAGTTCCAGTCATTGCTTAATCAGTACTGGGTTGATGCTATGCGTAAATCCAACGATACACTGAATCCTGATTCACCTCTGCACTCTAAATATTCCGGTTTTTTTGAGGATATGCTTGCTCAGCAGAATGTTTCTGCTATGACTTCAAATGCAGGTGTCAACAAGAATTCCATCACTTATCTTCTGACCAAACAGTTTGCCAAGTCATTAGGCGACGAAGGCAAGGAACTGATGGCGGAGCTTGATAAGCTTTCTGTATCTGGTCGTGGTGGCCATATTAAAGGCTCATCTGTTCCTAAACTTACTAATTTCATTTCTTCACATGTGGATGGAGAAGCAAGCATTTCCAAGCTGAGAAAACTCTATGCAGGTCTGCCTGATCCGGAAACCATGAAGAATTTTGAATCTCATGAGGATTTCGTAGAAAAAATGATGCCTTATGCAATTAAAGCTGTTGAAGGCTTAGGCTTTAATCCTCTGGTTCTTGTGGCTCAGGCAGCTCTGGAAACAGGCTGGGGAAAACATGTTTCTTCCGGAAACAATTACTACGGTATCAAGGCAAATTCTTCCTGGAAAGGTGATAGCGAAAAACTGACATCTCCTGAGTTTAGAAATGGAAAAATGGTCAATGAAGTAAGTGCTTTTAGAAAATATTCTGACGTTCTTGAGAGTATGAAAGATTACATTTCGTTTATTAAAGAGAATCCAAGATATAAAGATGCTGTAGATAAAAGTTATTCGCCAGATGAATATTTCGAGGAAATTCAAAAGGCTGGGTACGCAACAGATCCAAACTATGCGGAAAAACTTAAGACAATTTCAAGAAAAATTGCATTTATGGCATACAAATAGCATGTAAGTTTATAGAGGATAGGATGTAGGCAATTATTGCCACTTTAGAGGATTATTATAATGGGTAGTACTGATCTGATTATCACCGGAAAATATGGTGTGCTTAACCAGCAGAAGTTATTGAATGCTACCTCAAATAACATCAATAACGTAAATACTGTTGGTTTTATCCGTAAAGAAACTCAGACATATACTTCCTGCGTTGACTGGGGAGTAGGAGCTACTTATACCCGTCGTATTTATGATCAGTATGTGCAGCGTCAGATGTACTCTGACTGCAGTGATTTCAACTACTTTAAGGCTTACGGAGAAGGTCTGGATACAACCGACAGGCTACTGTCAGATGAGAATATGTCCGTAGCAAACTCCATGTCTGATTTCTTTGATGAGATGTCTACAGCAGCAAGTCTTCCTACTTCAACTGCAAATCGTCAGGCTGCAATGGCAAAACTGGAAACCGTAGTTAATCGTTTTCATACAGCAAACGAGAGTATGTTTGACTCATTGGATGACGTTAACAACAGAATTCATGACAATGTTACCGAGATTAATTCTCTGACACGTTCGATTGCTAACATTAATTACGAAATCCGTTCCATGGCTTTGTCGGATAATCATGTTAATAATGAAATCTATCTGCAGATGCTAGATGAAAGAGATCGCCTGACAGGTGAACTCTCAAAGCTTATGAGTGTTAAGGTTGTTGAGCAGGATGATGGTACTTATGAGATTTACATGAGTACTGGTATGCTACTTGCCAACGGTGATTCCTATGGCTGTCTTACTGATGAGAGAGATAAGTTTGACTCTACAAAACGTCATATTTATTTAAGCTACGAGAATACAGAAGATGCCAGCCGTAATATAGCATCTGTTCAGCTTACCATTGATTCTATCGGAGGATCTCTTGGAGGCTATCTGAATGCCTCTAAGGAACTGAGAGACACCATGCGTGAGCTTGGAAAACTCGCTGTTTCCTTTGCTGATGCAATCAATGAACAGAATAAGGCTGGTTTTACACTTGAAGACAAGGCAGGTCAGGATCTGTTAAAAATTGAACATGTTCAGGGCGTAAGCTCAAGTACTTCTGTTGGCGTAACCTGTAATTTCATTGAAGGTAAAGGCGAGAATGTTCAGGCTTATGATTTTGAGATAATATTTGTTCAGGGGGCAACAAAACCTGCTGTTTACCTCAGAGGTCAAGATGATAAAAGAACTGATATTTCTGACGTAGCTGTTATAGATGGTTCAACACTAACCTTTAAAAAGGATGGACAAGCTGACGGTGAGGATTTATATGGAGTTGTTTTTGATTTTGGAGAAGATGTTTCAAATTTGCCTCCAACCGGAGAGGCAAGAACAGTCTTTTATGTTCAGCCAACAATTCTTTCGGCAAGCACTCTTTCAACTTTAATCAATAAACCAGAGGATTTTGCGTTTGCATCTGCTGTAAGAACCAGAACTGGTGATGATAATTACGGAAATGCTGTAATTTCTCTTACTTCCTGCACTGCAACAGGTACAGATTATGGTGTAGTAGTTGATCAAACAACACAGAAGCCTGTTTTTAATCCAGTCGTTTCTGCTCCTAACATGATTGTTATAGATGATTCCGGTAATTATGTTGTCTATAACAAGGACGACCCAACTACTATTCTAGGAACAGCTCCATCATCATGTAAAGGTGTTAATGTATTTGCAAATACTACTTGGACTACACCTCATATCGATGGCTATCCTGGATATGAAGTATCTATTGCCGGAACAGTAAAACAGAACGATAAATTTTATGTGGAATTAAATGAAGGTGGTCAGGCTGACAACTCAAACGCTAATGCTTTAACTGCTTTAAGAAGTGAGAAGTTAACTAGAACAACAGGTTCTGAACAGGTTACAACTTTAAATGAAGGTTATGCTAACTTATTAGCCAAGATTGGTTCAGCATCAAATTCTGCAAAGACCAATACAGAGGCGGCAGAGGCTAAATACGAGCAGACTGTAAAGATGTTTGAGTCTAATTCAGGTGTAAACCTTGATGAAGAAGCCACCAATTTACTGATGTTTCAACAGTCTTATCAGGCATGTGCAAAGATTATTGAAGCATCTCAAACTATATTTAATGCACTGATAGCTGCATTCTAGAGGAGGTATCTGTATGAGAATTTCAACAACAATGCAGTATACCAATAGTCTTGGTTACATCAAGAATTCTAATTCCAAGGTTGACGAGCAGGCTACTAAATATAATTCTGGTCTTAAATTTCAGTCTGCAGGTGAAGACCCTTCAGGAATGGCTTCTAAGGTTAAGTATGAAGGTGCAATCGCGGCTTATAAGCAGTACATAGAGGCCGGTGGAATTGCAAATAACAGTCTTTCTGAAGAGGAAACCGCGTTATCGTCAATGTGGGACACTTTATCAAGTGTGCATACCAGATTGCAGCAGTGTGTAAATGGCTCTAATGACAGATCTAGCTTAAAGGCTCTTTCAGCCGAAATTGCTCAGTTAAGAGATCATCTATTTGATCTGATGAATACACAGAATACAGAGGGAGAGTATATCTTTACTGGAGCTCAAAGTGATATTGAAACCTATACCTTGACCTCAACTGGTAAGTATGAGTGTCAGGCTGATGGCTCTACTCGTGGTGTAGTTGTGTCTCCTAGTGTGAATGTTCAGGTTTCTGATTCCGGTCTGGATATTTTCGAGAACTGTAAGACCGCCTACACTGTAAAAGTTGATGAAACTCCATCAATAGCCGCTTTTGAACGTTGTGAAATAAAATCATATGGAACTTTCAATAAAGTTTTTGAAGATAACTATGATCCTTCCGCAACATATAATCCACTGGATCCTGATAATTCCAAGAATAAACTTACAATCGAACTGGATGGTAAAGGTAATTTTAAATTATTAGGAGCTGACGGAGCAGAAATAGAATCTGGTGTAGTAGATACTACAACAAGTATCAATAAGATTTCAGTAAGAGGCATGGAGTTTACAATTTCCGATGCAAATGCTAATGGAAAAATTTATATTGAACTTGAAAAACCTAAGACAGAGAACATGCTCAATATTCTAACTGATATCGTTGCAACTATAGATGACGAATCAGTATCTAATGTAGACAAGATTGCTGCAATTACAAAGTGTCAGGTGGATGTTGAGATTGCCTTATCCCACTATGACTCATATCGTGGACAGATAGGCGCAAGACAGAACGCTATCACAAATATTTTAAATGCGAATGAATCTCTATCTGCAATCAAGGTTGAATCCAAAGCAAATGTTTCTGAGGTTGATGCTTTTGAAGCTGCTTCTGAACTTATAAGAGCCCAGAATCAGCTGACAGTTTCAAGACAGATTTACAGTATGTTAAATAAACAATCCCTATTTGATTTTATATAAAAGTAAAAGAGAGATGAGGTGAGAAAATGATCAATTTAAATAATGTTTCAAATGTTGTAAATAACATTCACTCTAATCTTCAGACAAGCAACAGAATTGGCGAAAAGTCAACAGAAGCAGTTGCTCGAAATGAATCTTCAACTGTGGTTAATCTGCAGTCAAATTTAAACAGAATGAGTGACAAGAATAATATTGTTGTAAATTCAGCAAATGCTAAGAATATTGCTGCAGACATTGCTTCACTGTTGAGTAAGTCAGATGGTAAGGTTCAGGCAAATATAAGCCCATTTGATGCAGCAAGTTTATTGTCTTAAATTACTAAAATAGTATCGGTCCCCTCTCTCTATCCTCTAAACCGATACTATTTTTTTTTATTTTTTTAACGAAAAAATCAATTGGTTATAAAAAAGTTTAGATTTTTTTATAAATTATCGTTTTTTTTTCTAAAGTTCCTAATGAAAATGTCCGTTAAATTATACAAATGGGAGAGTAATTGTGCTTTTTCATCAGGAGAGAATTTACTCCTCAAAATAGAGGGGGGATAGAAAATGAGCGATATTAGTATTAAAGATGCCATATCCTCGTTATTCGGTGTGTCAAAGACTTCATTTAGGAACGTTGATGACGCCGTTAACAATGAGGAAGAAAAGAAAGTTTTCATGGGTGAAGATAGCAAAGAGACCAAAGAAAAGTTTGGTCAGGTATCTTCATTACAAGATGATAAGAAATCTTCAGAGAGTCTAAGCGAACGCAGTAAAGACAAAGTTGAAGAAGATAAAAAGATTTCCAAAGCTCTGCAGGAGCGAAATGAGAAAATGGCTCAGGAGCGTATGTATGCGCTGAACCAGCAGAATATTGGTTTGTCTTTCTCATTTGATGATTCTGATAATACCTTGGTTAAGGTTACTGACTTGAACACAAAGAAACTTGTGCGTCAGATTCCTTCAGAGGAATTCTTGGAGTTTGCAGAAAAGTTAGATAAGATGATAGAGGACAATCAGAGCTCCCTGTCTCTGGATAAGGATGAGATCAAAGGTCTGCTTTTGGACGATAAGGTTTAGTTCGTTCTTATCCTCTCTCTCCTGTAATAGAACCGCTATAATATGGCGGTTTTATTTTTGGCTATAATTTAAAAAAAAGGCTTAAAGAAAATCGTATTTGGCCGATAACTAATTATAAATACAATGCTTTAAGATTATATAAATAAAATGCAGGAGTTAAATTATGTACGGACGTAATTTAAAAGCCTATAAGAAAACTAATATAGAGGCTGAATTAGCGGTTGCAGATCCTCACAGAATTATTCAGATGCTTTATGAAGGACTTCTGGAAAGATTGTCTCAGGCAAAGGGCGCAATTTTAAGAAACGATTTCTCTTATAAGGCAGACAGAATAGCAAAGGCTCAGGGTATTATTTATGGTCTGGAGAATTCTCTAGACAGAAATGCAGATCCCGCCTTGTACGATAGAATGCTGGCTTTATATGAGTACATGAGAGACCGTCTGACCACAGCTGCTTTGTCACTGGAAATTGGACCTATTGATGAATGCATAAATCTGCTACTCCCAATTAAACAGGCTTGGGATAAGATTCCGAACGATGTAAAAGAAAAGGTTAATGAAAAGTTAGTAAACAAATAATAGTTTTATAATACAGCAGAGTATAAATTAAATAAAAGGCCAAAACTTCCGAAATAAGGGAGCTTTGGCCCAATTTTTTGTATCTTAGTCTGGATGCAGTTCATACGAGTAGAAACGAAAAAGGACCTGAATGGTCAGGTCCTTCTTATCAGTGAATACTGACTATTAGATAGTCTGAACAGACATGGTGTTGGTGATTCCTGATGGAACTAATGCACCGTTAACCATGATAATCTTATCACCAGCCTTGGCTAAACCTAGCTCAACAGCTAATTCCTTACCTAACTTGAAGAACTCGTCTGTTGACTTGATTCTTTCAACAATCTTAGGTAGAACGCCACGAGTTAAGCATAACTGACGAGCTGCCTTGTAGTTAGGGGTTAATGCAAGAATAACTGCATTAGGGTTGAACTTGCGGATTGCGCGAGCTGAATTACCGTGCTCGGTTGCAACAACTATAACAGGGGCATTTAAGCTCTCGGAAGCTTCAACTGCAGCTAAACAAGCTGAATCAGTTACGGTTGGAGCAGCTTCTACATAACGATAAACTTCGTCTGCGTACTCTTCACAGTAAGAGTCAGTTCTTTCACAGATGGTGTTCATGGTTCTAACTGCTTCACGTGGATACTTACCCTTAGCAGATTCACCTGATAACATAACTGCATCAGTGCCGTCTAAAATAGCATTGGTTACGTCACCTGCTTCTGCACGGGTAGGGCGTGGATTCTTAATCATAGAATCTAACATCTGAGTTGCAGTGATTACTGGCTTACCAACTTCGTTACAACGCTTGATAATGTGCTTCTGGGCAAAGATAACTTCCTGAGCAGGAATTTCAACACCCATGTCACCACGAGCAACCATGATGCCATCAGCAGTTGCAAGAATATCTTCAAAGTTATCTAAGCCTTCCTGATTCTCGATTTTGCAGATGATCTTGATTTCGTTACCACCGTTAGCATCTAGGAAGTTTCTGATGTCTAGAACGTCTTCCTTGGTTCTGGTGAATGAAGCTGCGATGAAGTCAACATCTCTCTTGATACCGAATAACAGGTCACCCTTATCTTTTTCTGATAAGAATGGCATTGAAATATGGGTATTTGGTAGGTTTACACCTTTGTGCTCGCCTAGCATACCGTTATTCTGTACTTCACACTCAACATCTTTGCCGTTAATTGCAGTAACAGTTAAACCGATTAGACCATCATCTAAAAGAACAGTTGAACCAACCTTTAAGTCCTTTGCTAGGTCAGGGTAGGTTACACCAACTTTAGTCTTGTTACCTACGAAAGAAGCATCTGAAGTTAGGGTAATCTTATCGCCAGTAGATAACTCTACATCTTCACCGTTTTCTAAGTCACAGGTTCTTATCTCAGGTCCCTTGGTATCTAGAAGAACAGCAAATACTTTACCAGTCTCTTCCATGATAGCATTGATGTTGGTAATACGACCACCGTGCTCCTCAAAGTCACCGTGAGAGAAGTTCAGACGCATTACGTTCATGCCTGAATTTAATAAGGTTTCCATTACTTCGCGTTTCTCGGACTTTGGTCCGATAGTGCATACCATTTTAGTTTTTTTCATTTTTTAGGCTCCCAAGCGGAGTTAACAAGATTAATTCAAAATTAGTTGAACTGTTTCTAAAAAAATCATTTACGAATTTAGAAACTTCCTCTTTCAAAAAGAATATTAAGATCTTTTTCTATTGAGGCTGTAATGTATGGACAGTTCTGATGCCCTACAAATTCACTTACCAAGAGCTTTGAAATATTTCATAAGCTATCTGGTGTTCTTATATAACAAATCATTGCAGAATAACTCTGTCATTTATTGACATATTTTCTGCTGAAATCCATATGATATGTCATATACGCTTATAACTTTATTGTTATGTTTTTTAAAGACGTATTTATTCATGTATTCGTTTACAAGAAGCCTAGTATAAATACCATTGTCTTCAAAAATTTTAGCTGAATTATAACAGAATTAAAAATTATGGAAAGAGAAAAAACTGTGATTGACATCACATAAGACTACAAAGTGAAAGTTAATAAAATCAATCAGTTGATTTTTATTAAAAACTATTAAAAATCAACGGATAAGAATGAATATTTTCTGTAAATTTACTTAATTAACCTCCTTAATAAAGTAAAAGGATTTCATATGTATAATGTTAGTTTTGTTTTCAGATAAAAAAAAACCGAGCTTTAAGCTCGGTTTTTTTACTGCTAATTCATTCTTTTTTAGAAGAATTTTACATACATTAACAGCTGTAAGCCTAATGAAATAAAGGTTACAGCGGCTGCTGAACCGTATGCAATGTACCATGTTAACTTAGAGTGAATTCCAAAGTCATGGCTTGAGTGGTGCATTCTGTGTAAAGCATAGAAGCTTAGTAGGAATACAACACCGAAAACAACAAGGCTTAGGAACCAGTTAGAGAAAATGCTTGCTACCTGTCCTAGGTTTAATACGCCATGCTGTAAATCATCAGAGGTTAAGCCTGCAGCGATCAAAACAACAACAATTGCAGGTAATACAATTGAGGCTACCATACCGCCAGCACCGAACATTAACCAGTACATTGGTTCATCAGAACGAGTTGGAAGAAATTGACGCATTTGTAATTCTCCTTATACGGTTAAAAATGCTACGCCAAGGATTACAACAGTAGCACCAGCTAGAGCTGCATACAGACCTGCTGTAATAATCCATCTAGGTAGTAGTTCGGTTGAATTCTTGTTCATAAATACACGAACAGCTGATGGCATCAGAGCAAACCAGGTAATTGCATGGTATAACTGAGATACTAGTACAACTACGTTTAAGGCAATAATAACAGGATTGCCAAGGAAGCTCTGTAAGTACCATGCATATGGAGCAATTCCAGATAAGGTTGGAATTGGACCAATGTCGCATAGAGCCAACATAAAGATACCGAAAACAATCTCTAAAACAGCAAATAAAGCTAAGACTGCAGTACCTTCACGAATCATGTATTTTGTGTAGAATGAATTTTCTAACCACCAGGTCATTTTCTTGACTGGAGGATTATATGGTTTGCGGAATGACTTAACTTCGCTCATTTTAATGCTCCGGTTTGATCATGTTAAATACGTAGTCAGTTGCACTCATCTTCTTTCCTAGCTGAATTGCTGAAGATGGATCAACATGCTTAGGACAAACTTCTGAGCAGTAACCAACGAATGTACAGCTCCATGCACCTTCCTCTGAATTTAGGAATGGAGCACGTAACTTAGCACCAGCATCTCTGTTATCGGTATTGTAACGATATAACAATGTTAATGCTGCAGGACCGATAAACTTAGGATTTAGCTTGTACTGTGGGCAAGCTGCATAACAGCAACCGCAGTTAATACACTGAGCAAACTGTAAGTAAGCTTCCATCTGCATAGGAGTCTGCTTGAAGTTCTTGTTCAGAGGCATATTTGCATTCTTAGCATCTGGAATGATGTAAGGCTTGATGCGCTCGATCTTCTCAATCAGATCAGATAGATCTACAACAAGATCTCTTTCAATTGGGAAGTTGGCAAGAGGCTCAATCTTCATATCTTTGCCTTCGTAGTCACGAAGGAAAGTCTTACATGCTAGATGAGGAACACCATTTACCATCATACCGCATGATCCGCAAACAGCCATACGACAGGACCAACGGAAGGATAAACTTGGTTCAAAGTTATCTTTGATGTAGAAAAGAGCTTCTAGAACTGAAGTATCCTTGTGGTAAGGAACATCAAAAGTCTGCTCCCAAGGCTCTTTATCCTGTTCTGGACGATAACGTAGAACAGTTACTTTCATAGTCTTCTGAGTAGCTTCCATTATTTAGCCTCCTGTGCTGCTTTTCTAGCTTTTTCTGCTGCTTCTGCCTCTGCACCATATACACGCTTAGCAGGCTGGAAGGTTGTAATCTTAACATCGCTGTAATCGATGCGTGGTTCATCAGCACCGTCAGTTGACTTGAATGCTAATGAGTGCTTTAAGAAGTTTACATCATCACGCTGCTTGTATGCTCCGTTTGGACCATCTAAACGCTGATGTGAACCGCGAGATTCCTTACGGTTAATAGCAGAATGAACCATACACTGAGCTACATCTAAGGTATAGCCCAACTCGATTAAGTTCATCCATTCGGTGTTGAATACACGACCGCGATCTGTCAGACCAACGTTAACGATACGCTTCTGCAGATTCTTCAGCACATCAATAGTCTTCTGCATTGATTCTTCTTCACGATAGATACCAACACCTTCTTCCATTGACTGACCCATTTCGTGGCGGATCTTTGACATTGACTCGGTACCCTTAACATCGAACAGACTTAATGCTTTCTTCTCAGCAGCCTCAGCCTGACGGGTTAGTTCAGCAGAATCGAAGTCCTTAACGTTGTGAGCTCTTTCAACCATTGCATCACCACCGATCTTACCGAATACGATGGTTTCAACTAGTGAGTTAGAACCTAGACGGTTTGCACCGTGAATGCCAACTGAAGCACACTCACCGCCAGCATATAGACCAGGCATGCGAGTTGCGGTATTTCCGTCTGTCTCAATACCACCCATGGTGTAGTGAACAACAGGACGAACTGGAACAGGAGCCTTAACAGGATCAACACCAGAGTAAGTCATTGCAAGTTCGCAGATTAGAGGTAGACGCTCATGTAAGTACTTCTCACCTAAGTGAGTTAAATCCAGATGAACAGCTTCACCTAATGGATATTTGATGGTACGTCCTTTCTTTGACTCGTTCCAAAATGCCTGAGACAGACGATCACGTGGTCCTAATTCCATGTACTTGTTCTGAGGTTTGCCAACAGGAGTCTCTGGGCCTAGACCGTAATCCTGAAGGTAACGGTATCCATCCTTATTATATAGAACACCACCTTCACCACGGCAGCCTTCAGTCATCAGCAGTCCGCAACCTAGAAGACCGGTTGGATGATACTGAACGAATTCCATATCACGTAGTGGTACACCGTGACGATAAGCTAAAGCCATACCATCACCGGTAACAATACCGCCGTTTGTATTGAACAGATAGCAACGACCTGCACCGCCGGTTGCCAGGAATACTGCCTTGGCATTGATCTGGCGGAATACACCATTCTGAAGGTCATAGCAGACTACACCACGGCACTCGCCATCTTCCTCTAGAAGGTCTAGAACAAAGTGCTCATCGAAACGGTGGATAGAAGGGAACTGTACAGAAGTCTGGTACAGTGTGTGTAACATGTGGAAACCTGATTTATCAGCAGCAAACCAGGTACGTGGAACTTTCATTCCACCGAAACGGCGAACGTTTACGTCACCATCTGGTTTACGGCTCCAAGGGCAGCCCCAGTGTTCTAGCTGGTATAATTCCTGAGGTGCCTGACGAACAAACTTCTCAACTACGTCCTGTTCGCATAACCAGTCACCGCCAGCAACGGTATCTTCGAAGTGTTTCTGATAAGAATCGTCGTCACGAACTACACCTGCAGCACCACCCTCAGCAGCAACAGTGTGTGAACGCATTGGGTAAACTTTGGAAATGAGTGCAACTTTCAGTTTAGGATCAGCCTGAGCAACTGCAATAGCAGCACGAAGACCAGTTCCACCAGCACCCACGATCGCAACATCGGCTTGATATTTTTCCACGTGAATCTCCTAATTACCTATTGGATAATCTGTCAAAAGCGACATTTACCAAGGTTAGCAAGCAAAAAAAACAGCATGATTATAACTGTAAATTAAAGTTTATTTTAATTTAAAATGTCTGTTTTTGTTAATATCTTGAAATATAAAATAAAAAATAATCTACAATTTTAGACAGTTGTCTAAATTCCACGGTATATCACAAATGTGACACATTATGATCCAATGATTTTACACAATCATTGAACGTCCCATTTTTACAGGAAAATTCTCCTGTAAATCCTTTGCAACATTTCCTCCATTTTCTGGCCAGAGAGTAATAACCGTACTGCCGTACTTGAAATATCCGATTTCATCGCCTCTTGAATATCGAATATCATCACTCTCGTAGTTTCTGATATCTAATCCTACCTTTCGATCTATTGTTCCCGACCAAGAGGTGTGAATTGAGCCTACCAGTGCTGCACCAACCATTACTACACACAGTATTCCCAGTGAAGTTTCAAAAAAACATACAAGTCTCTCATTAGCTGTGTATAAATCTGGCATATTTGATATATTTTTCTTTCCAACTGGAAACAATTTTCCTGGAATATGAATTGTTTTTATGAGTTTTCCGTCGATTGGCATATGAATTCTGTGGTAATTTGCTGGTGACAAATAAATACAAGCAAATTTGCCATTTTCATATATCTTTGTATCCTGCTCACTTCCTCCGATCAGGGCTTTAAGTGAGTAATCCAGACCTTTTGCCTGAATCAGTCTACCTGCTTTGATTGTTCCTGCCTGACCTATTGTTCCATCAGTAGGACATACGGCGATACATTCTTTATCTATAGGTCTTAATTCGGGCTTTAGTTTTCTGATAAAAAAATCATTAAAAGTTTTGTATGAGGTTATATCTGTATCTGCAACCTCATCTAAGTTAATGTTAAAGGTTTTTATAAAGTTTTTTATTAGAAACTGAGTGAACTTACCCATTGGAACATCTGTTAGTTTAGCTGACAGCGATGTTAATGTTGTGAACGGAGTAAGTGTTTCAACTGTTTTTAATAAAAAAGACGTAAATGTCATATTTATCCTCTTCAAATCTGCGGGGCAGATCTCTTAAAGTTTAGTAGATATTTGAGTAAGCGTTAGATTTTACCAAAAAAACAAAAGTACAAAGACAGTGTTTTTAATTAAATTGGGGGTAACATCAAATTTTGTGATAGTGAAACAGTACTGTAACAGTACCTTTAATCAATGACTAAAAAAAATTATAAAAATATGTTGACATATTAGGAAAATAATCTATAATGTGACGCGTTGGATGCGGGAATAGCTCAGTTGGTAGAGCATAACCTTGCCATGGTTAGGGTCGCGAGTTCGAACCTCGTTTCCCGCTCCAAACTAACAAATGGATTTGCTTAGGCAAATCTTTTTTTTTGCCTCTATAGTTCGAGGCTCCTATATTTCTCTTTTCTGTTATTTCTTTTATTTCTGTGGAAAATAGATTATTCGTTTTCCTCTTTCGTCTGCGTGGCAGTGCACAAATTTGTACTTTAAATATCTCTTTGCCAAAATAAGGTTGTAAAATCCGTTTTTTCTATGAC
Source organism: uncultured Succinatimonas sp. (assembly GCA_900317105.1). GTDB lineage: Bacteria > Pseudomonadota > Gammaproteobacteria > Enterobacterales > Succinivibrionaceae > Succinivibrio. The sequence goes on from ONFP01000007.1 coordinate 43,207, forward strand.
TTTCGTGCTGACCTTCAATAAGGTATAATCTCAGTTATTTAGAAACTAGTTTTAGCTAATCAAATTGATCAATTTTTAAAAGATAAAAAAATGTTTGTCACTTCTATTGTTACCAAGATTATTGGTAGTTCAAATCAAAGAACAGTTAAAAAGCTATCTAAGATTGTTAAGGTAATTAACTCTCTTGAACCACAGTATGCAGATATTAAAGATGAAGACTTCAAGGAATTAACCGACAAGTTTAAATCCCGTATTAAGAATGGAGAGACTTATGAGGCTCTTTTACCAGAAGTATTTGCTGTTGCAAGAGAAGCCGCAAAAAGATCTTTAGGCTTAAGACCTTTTGATGTCCAGCTGATGGGTGGTATTGTTCTGAATGCCAACCGTATCGCTGAAATGAAAACTGGTGAAGGTAAAACTCTTACAGCTCTTCTGCCATGTTATCTGAATGCACTTTCCGGAGAAGGTGTTCATGTTGTTACTGTTAACGACTATCTTGCTAAGCGTGACAGTGACTGGTCAAGACCTTTCTATACTTTATTAGGTATGACAGTTGGTGTAAATGTCCCTGGAATGTCTCCAGAGGAGAAAAGAGCAGCTTATGCCTGTGACGTAACTTACGGCACCAATAATGAGTTTGGCTTTGATTATCTTCGTGACAATATGGCATATTCAAACTCACAAAAGGTTCAGAGAAAACTTAATTATGCTCTTGTTGACGAGGTTGATTCTGTTCTTATTGATGAGGCAAGAACTCCTCTGATTATTTCTGGTGCAGCTGAAAATTCTGCTCAGGCCTATATGGCTGTAGACAGACTTATTCCTGGGCTTATCTATCAGGAAAAGGAAGACACTGAGACCTATACCGGTGACGGTGACTACACTCTTGATTTAAAGAGCAAGCAGGCTTTTTTAACCGAGCGAGGACAGATCAAGATTGAAGAGCGTCTAATTGATGCTGGACTTCTTCCAAAGGGAGATAAGCTGTTCAGTTCTGAGCATATTTCCCTACTACATCACGTTATGGCAGCATTAAAGGCTCATACCTTATTTAAGAAGGATGTAGATTATGTTGTTGAAAACGGTGAGGTTCTGATTATTGATGAACATACCGGAAGAAAAATGGAAGGTCGCCGTTGGTCAGATGGACTTCATCAGGCTGTAGAGGCCAAAGAAAAGGTTGAAGTGCATGCAGAGAATCAGACTCTTGCATCAATAACCTTCCAGAATTATTTCCGTATGTACAAGAAACTGGCCGGTATGACCGGTACTGCTGATACCGAAGCATACGAATTCCAGCAGATTTACGGGTTACAGACTATCGTCCTTCCAACCAACAGACCAATGATCCGTAAGGACATGGCTGATCTTATCTATCTGACAGAAGATCAGAAATATGCTGCTATTGTAGAAGATATCAAGAAAACTATCGAAACTGGAAGACCTGTTCTGGTTGGTACCATTTCTATTGAAAACTCTGAAAAATTATCACGTCTACTAACCAAGCTTGGAATTAAGCATCAGGTTCTTAATGCTAAGTTCCATGAAATGGAAGCTCATATTGTTGCTCAGGCTGGTCGTCCTGGTACAGTCACAATTGCTACCAACATGGCTGGTCGTGGTACTGATATTATTTTAGGTGGCAACCTGCAGTCTGATATTCTTGCATTAGGCGATAATCCAAGTGAAGAACAGATTGAACAGGTAAAGAAAGATTGGCAGGAACGTCATGATGCTGTTCTTAAGGCCGGTGGATTACATATTATTGGTTCTGAAAGACACGAATCTCGACGTATTGATAACCAGTTAAGAGGTCGTGCTGGTCGACAGGGAGATCCTGGCTCATCAAGATTCTATCTGTCTATGGATGATAATCTGATGAAGCTTTTCGGTTCTGAGAAGTTAAAGGCATTTATGCACAGAATGGGAATGAATGATGGCCAACCTCTAGAACATAAGTTCATTACACGTGCCATTGAGTCTGCCCAGAGAAAAGTTGAGACAAGAAACTTTGATATCCGTAAGAGTCTGCTTGAGTATGACGATGTTGCCAATGAGCAGCGAAAGGTTATTTATGAGGAGAGAAATGCTGTACTGGATGGTGAAGATATCTCTGAAACCATTCATACCATTTTTGAGGATGTTATAGATAACGTTATATCAAAATACATCGAACCAAATTCTCTTCTTGAGAACTGGGATCTTGATGGACTGAAGAAAGAGCTATTAGGAGCCTATATGATTGATGCTCCTGTTGATCAGTGGCTCAAGGATGATGAGAAACTGGTTGAATCAGATATTCGCCAGAGAATTATCGATATTGCACACAAGCAGTATGCCGCCAAATGTGAACTGATTGGTCCTGATAATCAGCATCAACTAGAACGTCAGATTATGTTGCAGTGTATAGATACTTTGTGGAAAGAACATCTATCCGCAATGGATTACATGCGTCAGGGTATTGGTCTTCAGGGGTATGCTCAGAAGAATCCTAAGTACGAATATAAGATTCAGTCATTCAATCTTTTCACTAAGATGCTTGAGAATCTTAAGATTCAGGTGGTTTCCTTCCTATCTAGAGTTCAGGTTCGTTTAAAGTCTCCTGAAGAAGCTGCTGCCGAGAGAGTTCAGCTTGAGGCAGCTCAGGAAGAGCAGAGAATGAGAGAGGAAGCTAAACAATATGCAAACATGCATATTGGAAGAAATGATCCTTGCCCATGTGGTTCTGGTAAAAAATATAAAGTCTGCCATGGTAGATTTGTTTAGCATTTTAAGAATCGCTTAAAAAACGTATTCTAAGACCTTATCCTGTTTTGTGACTGAAAATGGATAAGGTCTTTTTTGTTTGTTTTTCAAGTTTTTTTAATAAAAATTTTTATAAATTGCTTGACTGAAATACTGCTATATGGTTTAATAACCGCCGTTGCCCAGATAGCTCAGTCGGTAGAGCAGGGGATTGAAAATCCCCGTGTCGGCGGTTCGATTCCGTCTCTGGGCACCATCTAAAAATATACTTCTTTTTGCCCAGATAGCTCAGTCGGTAGAGCAGGGGATTGAAAATCCCCGTGTCGGCGGTTCGATTCCGTCTCTGGGCACCATTCTTTTGAAAAAAAATCGCACTTAAAAAACTAAGAAAAAAAACGAATTTGCCTTGTTGATTTTGTATAAAAGAACTGACACTTTTTTGAGTTCTGTCATTACTAAATCCTTATACAACAATGAGTAAACAAAATTTCTTTGTATTTTGGGATGTTAAAAAATATCTCAATTATTGTTATTACATTAAGCAATATTTTTAATATAATATGCGCGTCTTTCAAGAATGCTTATAAATACCAATTTGCCAATTTAATTGGTATTTGTTTTTATGATTCTTCTTAGAAAAGAATTGTCGGAATACGATATAACCTCTGAACAGAAAAGTTTTGATTAGTTGTTTTTTTGTCTTGAGGTTAACTAGTTTGTTCAAAACTGTTCGTAGATTTATCCGATGATTTGGGCAGGACTTGCCCTGTTTGTTTGCGGTAAGTTTTAATTGACATATTTGCAGACATGAACCAAACGAAGTGTTTTCACTTCTGGAAATCTCTCTCTTGAGGGAGGTTGGATGTCACTAAAATAATAAAGCATGGATTATAATGAAAAAACAAATTCAATTATCTGCTAGTGCTGAGAGCGCTTTAAAGAAGTTAGGCAGAAGCATCAAAACTGCTCGTATTAGAAGAGGTATCACAGCAACTTCTATGGCTGAGCTTATGGAAACAACCCGTGTAACCTTAGGTTCAATTGAAGATGGTCTTCCATCTGTTTCTATGGGTCATTATATTAAAGCCTTATCTGTTTTAGGACTTGATCTTCGTTTAACAAATATTTTGCTAGAAGAAACAGCAAGAGTCTAATTAGTTTCTGTGTCCCGATTTTTTTTTGTCGGGACACATCATTATCAAATCATTTCTTTCTAATCCTAATATCCCTATTCTTTGATCGTAAATATTTTTCATTCAGTCTCTATCGCGTGATAAAATACCAAAATTCTTTATAAAGATAGGAGTTTCTATTTTGTCATCTCAAGCATGTATTAAAGCAGGCGTAAGAGTCTTAAAAGAAGAGGCTCAGGCTATAATTGATTTAATTCCTTCCATCAATGAAAACTTTGTCAAAGCATGTGAGATTATCCTAAATACCAAGGGTAAAGTGATTTTAACTGGTGTTGGTAAGTCAGGACATATTGCTACTAAAATAGCTTCTACTTTTGCTAGCACCGGTACTCAATCTTTCTTTGTGCAGGCTGGAGAAGCTGCTCACGGTGATTTGGGTATGATAGGTAAGGATGACTGTGTCATTGCAATCTCAAATTCAGGTGAAGGCTCAGAGCTAAAAATACTGATTCCGATTTTAAAGCGCAGATGTATTCCTCTTATTGCTATTGTTGGTGATACAGAATCAAGTCTTGGCAAGGCTGCTAATGTTACTCTTTCTGCTCATGTAGAAAAGGAAGCCTGCCCATTGAATCTTGCTCCTACTTCTTCTTCGACAGCTGAGCTTGCTTTAGGTGATGCCCTTGCTGTTGCTCTGATTGAGTCTAGAGGCTTTACGGAGAGAGATTTTGCTATGAGTCATCCAGGAGGAGCTCTTGGTAGACGTCTTCTGGTTCACTGCCAGGATATTATGCACAAGGGAAATGAGATTCCTGTTGTTAAATCTACTGTATCTTTAAAGGATGCACTGTTTGAAATGACACAGAAAACACTTGGTTTCATATGTATTGTTAATGATAAACACGAACTTGTTGGTGTTTATACTGACGGTGATTTAAGACGTTCTCTTGAAAAGGGCGCAACTATAGAAGCAAATATTGCAGATCTGATGAGCAAAACTGTTCGAGGAATAGTAAGTTCTGATACGCTTGCTGCAGATGCTCTGGCAATGATGCATAAACTGAAGATTAACTCAATGATTGTAACTGATGAGAATAATCATCCTATTGGTGCATTTAATCTTCATGATTTAATGCGGGCCGGAATTATTTAGGAAATATAAAAATGAGTTCTGATAAGACTGTTAATTTTACTGGCGCAGTAACAGTAGTTGGCGATGTTATGCTGGATAGTTACTGGAAAGGTCCAAGTAGTAGAATTTCACCTGAAGCTCCTGTCCCTGTTGTTAGAGTTACAGATAAGGAAGAGAGAGCAGGCGGAGCAGCAAACGTTGCAATTAATATTGCTTCTCTTGGTGCTCCATGTAATCTGGTCGGTATTGTCGGTGAAGATAAGAATGCTGAGATTTTAGAGAAAATAGTAAGATCTCATTCAATCAAAACTGATTTTGTTCTGACAAAGGAGCACCCTACCATAACCAAGCTCAGAGTCCTTTCAAGAAACCAGCAATTGTTACGTTTAGATTTTGAAGACTCCTTTTCTAATCTTGATGAGGAGATGATTCTAAAGTCTTTTAAAGATTCTGTTAAGAACTCAAAGGTTGTTATCTTTTCCGACTATGGAAAAGGATCTCTTTCATCAGTGAGTAAGATGATAGAGATTGCTTCATCTCTTGGTATAGCAAGTTTGATCGATCCTAAAGGAACCGATTTTGAGAAATACAGAGGGGCTACTCTTCTGACTCCAAATATGTCTGAATTTGAAGCTGTTGTAGGTAAGGTTGCAAATGATGATGATTTGGAACAGAAAGCTCTTGCCTTAATAAGTAAACTTGATCTTAAGATGTTGCTGGTTACCAGATCTGAAGACGGTATGTCTCTGATCAGACCGGGAATGAAGGCAGTTCATCTTCCAACCTATGCTCGTGAAGTTTACGATGTAACCGGTGCCGGTGATACTGTAATCGGTACTTTGGGAACCTGTCTTGCAAGTGGAATGGATATTGTTACAGCTTGTGAGTATGCGAACAGTGCCGCAGGTATTGTTGTAGGTAAAATAGGTACTTCTACTGTTTCTCCAGCTGAACTTGAGAAAGCTTTAGGAAAAAAGACCGAGTCTCAGGGAGTTCTTTCAGAGGATGAGCTTTATAAGGTCGTAAGAGAGCTGCAATCTCGCGGTGAGAAGGTTGTAATGACCAATGGCTGTTTTGACATTATTCATCCTGGACATGTAACTTATTTGAAACAGGCTAAGGCACTTGGCAACAAACTTATTGTTGCAGTTAACTCTGATGATTCTGTTAAGCGTTTGAAAGGGGATTCAAGACCTATTAACACGTTGGAAGATAGAATCGCTGTTTTAAGTGGTCTTTCTTCTGTTGATTATGTTGTTTCCTTCGGAGAAGACACTCCTCAGAAACTTATTTCAAGAATTCTGCCAGACATTCTTGTAAAAGGTGGAGACTATAAGGTAGAAGAAATCGCAGGACACAAGGAAGTAATTGCAAATGGAGGAAAAGTTGTAATTATTCCTTTTGTTGAAGGGAAATCAACCACTAGCATTGTTAAGAAGATACAGAAGACCTAGTGTTAGTGTATGAGCTCATTTCTATGGGGCTTTGATAGCAAACTTAAAAAAAAAACTCTCACAACTGTGAGAGTTTTTTGTGAATTTCTTTTTTACTATTCTGCATTTTTTTCTGCAGGAATAACTACAGCACCATTATCATATCTTTTCTGATGATTAAAGCTTCCTCTTGATGAAGGAGGTTCTGCTTTCTTTACGGTAATTGTTGAAATCTTATCCTTATAAATCATTTGCTGGTGATGCTTTACATCAGTAATACTAATTGTAAAAGCATCAAAAGCACTAACTAGGCCTTCAAATTTTACACCAGTGATTAAAAAGATACTTACAGGAGTGCGGGAATCCATCAGCCATTTTAGAGCTGCGTTCTGTCCTTTTCCCTGAACAAAGGCGTTAACCATACCTTTCTGACGATCTTTGCCTTTGCTTCCCCCATTCTTATGAGGTTTTCCTCCGAGTTTTCCCATTGGTCTTTTGTGCTCGGATGATTTATCTGAAAACTGTCTGTTTGAGGTTTGAATATTATCTTTCTTAAAGTCTTCCACTTTATCCACGCTCTTTATATTAGTAATGCTTCCACTAATTTACCATGAATCAATACTTTTTGATACGAATTGATAGTAAATTTGTTTTGTTGCTGTGATTTTTGTGTGCATTGTCTTTCTATCTGAGGTCCAAATGCTCCATATAAATACAGTTGAAAAATTTTTAATAAAAATTTGTGAAAAAAGTCGCATTTTATTAAAAAAACAACTAAAATTACACCGTGAAATTTTAATGCACTTCACCTTCATTTTTTATGACTAAAGTTAAGAAAACAGTCCATAGCAAGAATTTTGTGTACATATGTGTAGCTATTGTCTCATGTATGTCGACTATTTTCGGCTTTAATCTGGGGGCTATCCTATCCAGTAAAGTTCGTTTGATCAATGTGTTCATGCTTGAAGTGTACAATGTTGACAGCATGATTAACACCTTCCTTTTAGGCGCGCTGGTGGGAACCTTTCTTGGTGGCAGATTGGTTTATGATACTGGTCGCCTGCAGTCTCTATTGGGGGCATTTACATTTGGAGTTATTGGACAGTCAATTTCTCTGATGTCTCCAACCTTCAGTACTCTGTTTATTTCTGAATTTGCTGTTGGTGCAGCTTTTGGTGTTTATCTTATTTCATCTGTAAGCTATATAACTGAAATTTCGCCCTCTTCACATAGAGGTGCCTGTTCATCTTTAGTTGCTGTCTTTTTCACTTTAGGTTTACTTCTATCCTCAATTTTAAGAGACGTTATTCCTAATTATGGTTTTTCCTGTGTTTCAGGAATAGTTCTTTTTTCTCTGCCTCTTTTAGTTTATGCCTATCTGCGTCTTCCTGATTCCCCAAGATGGCATGCTCTGACTGGCGCATCTGACAAGGCTTTGACAGAACTGATAAAGCTTAGAGTTTCCACATCCGAAGCTGCCAGAGAATTAGCTGCAATCAATGAGTGTATCTTAGGTGAAGAACGCGGTATGGCTCTGTTTTTTAGAAGTCCGGTTTTCAGATCTGTGGTGTGGTTCTTTATATTTATAAGTATTGCCTGTCAGTTCTCTGGTATGGCAATTCTTCCATATATGTCTCTGCAGCTGATTAAGTCCTTTCAATCTGCAATTACTTTAGGTGTGATTTCTCACACCCCTCAATCAGACATTAATTTCGTTTTTCTGAGCTTTATTCTTTTATCTGCCTTCATGGGGGCTGTTTTTACATTCTTCACGGTTGATAAGATCGGCAGAAAGAAATTGTTTTTATTTTCTGTTTTCTCAAATGAAATAATTATTGCTGTAATATACGTGCTTTTATATGGACATTTTAGAGAATTAGGCCAGTATGTAGTTGTTCTTCTGATGTGTCTGTTTGTGTTTGGGTCTACAGTTTCTTTAACACTGGTTTTAACCGTTCTTTCTTCTGAACTGTTAGCAGTTAAGGGTAGAGAATTCGGTTTAACTGTTATTTATTTGTTTAATTTTGCTGCGGTTATGATGGGAATGTATTTCTTCCACAGAGCTGAGCAAAGTCTTGGTCTACTGATGCTTCTGAGTTTCTTCCTGATAGCGGGAGCATTTCTTTTTTCATTGATTTATTCTGGAATGCCTGAAACAAAAGATAAGCTTCTTGAATCAATGGAAAATACAATTTTCAACGGTCGAAATCTGTTAGCGATAAAATCCGATTCGCGAGACTAATAGAATTACTTTTTTTTAACTCTGTCTTTATAGATAGAGGGGATTTTTATAATTATTTTATTTTGGTAAGAGGCAAGTGAGCCAAGGATTGTCAGATGTCAGATATACCGACAAATGGAAATTCATCAATAGTAACGTATATTGATAAATTTTTTAAATTAAAGCAGAAAAAAACAAGTATTAAGACTGAGTTTTTAGCCGGTCTGACCACTTTCTTCTCAATGGCTTACATTATATTTGTGGTACCTTCAATGTTGTCAGCTGCAGGTATGCCAAAGGATGCTGCTCTTGCTTCATGTCTTCTTACTACAGCACTGTGTACAATTTATATTGGTATTTATGCTAATTATCCTGTAGCTGTCGCTCCTGGAATGGGATTAACTGCTTTCTTTGCTTTCTATGTTTGTGGAAGCCAGCATCTTCCATGGCAGACTGCTTTGGGAGCTGTTTTTATATCAGGTATTATTTTCTTTATTTTATCTGTAACAAAGATTCGTCAGCTGATTATTGACGCGGTGCCTCCAAGCCTTAAAATTGCGATTGTTGTAGGTATTGGCTGTTTTATTTCCTTTATCGGTCTTCAGGGCTCAGGAATCATTGTTGCAGATCCTGCTACAAAGGTTACTCTTGGAGATTTGACCTCTATAAATGTAATTTTGACATTGCTTGGTATTTTATTTACTGCGGCATTGATTTCAATAAATGTTAAAGCAGCAATCCTGATTGGAATTGTTGTTGTAACAATCATAAGCATGATTATTGGCAATTCTGCAGTTCCATCTTCTATGGCGGATGTGTTCAGCTTTGAAATTCCAAATTTTGCAGGAACATTTATGCAGATGGATCTGATAGGAGCTCTACACTACGGTATCATTTCAATTATCTTTACTTTCACAATCGTTGAACTTTTTGACACAATAGGAACTCTGATTGCTGTTACCAAGATGGCAAATATGGTCGATGAAAACGGTAAGATTGAGAATATTGATAAGGCTCTGATTTCTGATTCAGTGGGAACCATTGCCTCTGCCGCCATTGGAACCTGTACGGTCGCTACCTATGTCGAGTCTGCAACTGGTATTAATGCAGGTGGAAGAACCGGCTTAACAGCCGTGTTTGTTGGTCTGTTATTCCTTTTAGGGTTCTTTATTACTCCTCTAGGAGATCTGATCCCTGCCTGTGCAACTGCTCCTGCACTGATTATTGTTGGAGGTTTAATGGTATCGAATATCAGTTCTATTGATTTTAAGGATTTCTCTGAGGGATTCCCAGCATTCTTAACAATCATTATGATGCCTTTAACCTACTCAATTGCTAACGGTTTTGCATTCGGTTTTTTAAGCTACTGCTTTATAAAGGTGTTCTCTGGTAAATTTAAAGAGATTTCTCCAACTATGTGGGGAATAACCATATTTTTAGCAGTAAGCTTCTTCCTAAGATAATTTTTAATAAGGTTAGGCTTGAGTTTTCAGGCTTAACCTGTTTTCTTAAATTTTTCTTTTCTCTTTTTATAATTCGATTTTTTTGCATAATTTTGCGTACAACGGTGTATTGTGCTAAAATTGTTCGTTGCGAATTTGGTAAAGAACGGCTAATAAAAGCTTGTCTTTCTCAGGTTCATTATCTTTATGTGTAAGCTTTTTTGAGTTTATTCTTTTTCATAACAAGTTCTGTTTTAGAAAGATTTCATAAAGATTAGTCCTGTAGTATTGGATTTTAAGGTTCAAAAGCAATCCTCGTGTTTTATTCTCTGAGGTCCTTTTTGCCATTTAATGCAGGTTTATTTTCGATTAGTTTGTCCGTTTGGTTCCTATATGCTGTTCGGCTGAACTTTTATTATGTTGAAAATTAACCGAATGTCTTCTTTTATACGGAAGTTAATGATGAAGTTATTTGCTTCATAACCTTCTGTTGTCGGAGTTGCTCTTTTCACTACTATGTTTTTTTTTCTGCTATTGCAGAAACGAATTTTCAATGGTGAATGAAAATCTAATTCTATGGATGAAATCTCCTTAAGTTTATTTAAGGATAGAGCGCCGTTTTATTCGGTTAAATAAATTAACAATCTGTATCTGCAAATTTTTATGTTTGTCCTACAGAATATAAGTAATAAAACTTAACGATGAATACATCTAATAACTCTATAAGAGAGATGACTCTCAGAGGTATTATTCTTGGTACCTTAATCACTTTGGTTTTCACTGCATCTAATGTTTATTTAGGTCTTAAAGTGGGAATGACCTTTGCATCCTCAATTCCTGCAGCTGTTATTTCAATGGCTGTCCTGAGAATGTTTAAGGATTCTTCTATTCTTGAAAATAATATCGTTCAGACACAGGCTTCTGCTGCAGGCTGTATTTCTTCTATTATTTTCGTAATGCCTGCAATGGTAATGATCGGATATTGGAATGATTTTCCCTTCTGGCAGACATTCCTGATTTGTGCTGCAGGTGGAACTCTTGGTGTTATCTTTACTGTCCCATTAAGATATGCCATGGTTGTTAAATCAAATCTGCCTTACCCTGAAGGTGTGGCTGCGGCTGTTATTTTAAAGACTGCTGACAAGAAATCTTCTGATGGAGAGTCTCAGGCACAGAGCGGTGTTAAACTTTTGGCCTTAGGTGCTGGTTTATCTTCAGTGTTTACTTTCTGCACCAGTGGCCTACGAATTCTTGTTGATGGCTTTACTATGACAGGAAAGCTTGGTGCTGCTGTATTCTCATTAGGCACAGGCTATTCTTTCGCTTTACTGGGAGCTGGTCTTCTGATTGGTATTGGTGGTGGTTTCTCTCTGCTTATTGGTACAGTTCTGTGCTGGGCTGTTGGAGTTCCTGTTTTAACCTCAATTCTTCCAAATCCAGATGCTCTTCCAATTGAGGATTTTTCTTCAGTAGTATGGGCTACTAAATTAAGATTTGCTGGCGCAGGATGTATTGCTATCTCTGCTCTATGGACTTTAATTGTTCTGATAAAGCCTATTATTAAAGGTCTGATTGACTCTATGGAACTTGCCAAGGAAGCAAAAGCTGGTGATATCGACTCAAGATTCACTGATTTAAGCTTCAAGCAAATGATCATCTATACAGTCGTTTCTATTCTGATTATATGTGGTGTGTTCTATAAGTTCACAAACAATATTGATATTCCTGCACTATGGGCTTGGTCGTTTGTTATCCTTGGAACTCTTCTTGCTGTACTTATAGGTTTCCTATTGGCTGCATCGTGTGGTTATATGGCTGGTCTAATTGGTTCGTCTTCAAGTCCTATTTCAGGTATTACCATTATTTCTGTAGTTGTCATTTCCCTAAGTTATCTCCTATTGTCAGGTGCTCAGGGTATTTTCAATATAGAAGGTGGAAGAGACTTTGTTACAGCCTTTACTCTGTTTACTGCAACTGTAGTTAATGCAACTGCATGTATTTCTAATGACAATCTTCAGGATCTAAAAACAGGTCAGCTTGTTGGTGCATCACCTAAACATCAGCAGGTTGCACTGATTATCGGTACAATTATTGGTGCTTTTGTTATTGCTCCTGTATTAGAGCTTCTATATAACAGCTATGGATTCCCTGGAGCTATGCCACGAGAACACATGGATCCAAATCTTGCTTTAAATGCGCCTCAGGCTACTCTGATGGCTTCTATTGCGAAGGGTATTTTTAATCATCACCTTGAATGGACATATATTATTGTTGGTCTGATTTTAGGTGCAGTTATCATTGCGCTGAATCTTTTTATTAAAAAGGTTACCAAAGGAAAGATGTTTGTTGCTCCATTAGCCGTTGGTCTAGGAATTTACCTGCCATCAAGTGTTAATGTCGTAATCATTATTGGTTCAATCGCATCTTATTTCATTGTTCGCAGACTTAAGCGTAAGTTTACTGATAAAGCTCAGCTTCAGGAGAAATTGTCTGTTTTAGATAGCCGCAATAACCTGATGGCTGCTGGTCTTATTGTCGGTGAAAGCCTGATGGGCGTTATTATGGCTCTTGTACTGACAGTATCTATCTCTGCAGGAGGTTCTGACGCTCCTCTTGCTATTGATTTAGGATTGAATTCTACAGTTATCGCAGTGTTATCATTTGTAATCTTCTTGGGTGGATTGGCTTATGTGTTACGCAAGATAGTTGCAGGAACATCTAAATAATCAAGTTTCCAATTGAAATATAAACTCCTCATTAGAGGAGTTTTTTCAATAGATTATTTCTACATTAATTCTACTATCTGATGTTTGAAATTTAATTTTTCTTCTCATCAATCTCTTTTCTTCCAAAAATATATTTCACATTTGCAGTTCTCAAAATGTCCATATACTGAAAATAAGTGGTCATACATTCGTGGATAATCCTAGAAATATAATAAGCCCCTAGGAATGCGAGAGTTGGAATTATCAGAAGATTTATTTAAAAGTGATGAAAAACAGGTTTGGTAATCTTAATTCTGGTATTTGGAGAAAACAGGAAGATAATAAAAAACAATGGAGAACAGTGTTCTCCATTGCGATTGAAATGAAAATTAAATTGGTTATTTTGCAATCAGACTACTGTTGATCTGGTTAATGTGTTCGACTTTCAGATCTCCCTGTGTGTACAACAGATTCAGCCTTGAAAGAATATAATCGTATCTTGCCTGAGCTGATTGCTGCATAGCATTATACAGATTCTGTGTTGCATCAAGAACATCTGTCATAGTTCTGGTTCCGACATCATAACCAGCCATAGTAGCATCTAAAGCTGATTTTGCAGAGGCAACAGAGTTCTTGTAGGCTTTTACCTTACTGATAGCTGCATTCACATCGTTAAAACTGTTATTAACATTTGATAGCAGAGATCTGTGGGCGTTTTCCAGAGCTTCTGACTGTGCAACATAATTTGCTGTTGCCTTATCAACTGCGGCAGATGTAGCACCGCCGTGGTAAATAGGGATATTCAGAGTAAGGCCAACGGATTTAGACCATGAATTATTGTCAACCCATCCTGCAGCAGGAACCTCATTGGTGTAGTCTGTATATCCTGTCTTTATATTTGCGTTAAAATCAAGAGTTGGCTCATGACCTGTTCTTGCCAGAGTGATGTTATCTTTAGCTATATCTCTTGAAACAACAGCCTGCTGAAGGGCGATGTTATTATCTTCAGCTCTCTTGATTAGCATCTTTAAGGTTTCATTTACCTTAGGCGTATCAAATTTGCTGATATCAAGTTCTGCAAGCTGATTTGCGGTAACTGTGTTTCCTGTCAGAATACGAATTTGTTCGTATGAGTTAATGAGACTGTTTTCTGCAGAAATAACCTGTGCAGTTGATAAATCATATGCAGCCTGAGCTTCGAGTTTATCTGTTTCAGCTATAAGACCAACGTTAAGTCTTTTCTCGGCTTCATCAAGCTGTCTTTTTAGAGCATGATTATTGGCCTGCTGGTATTTTAGCGTTTCAGCTGCATTTAACACATTGAAATACGCAGTGCTGACTCTTAGAACTAGGTTCTGCTGAGCGTCAGCGTAAGCTAGATCATTTAATGTTGCAGTTTTTTCTGCAATTGAACGGTTAACCCAGCTTGAGTGCCTCCAGATTGCCTGCGAAAGAGTTGCTCCTGCAGATGCGACCTTGTTGCTACCCCTAGCGCCATAGGCATCAACGTAGTTGGTTCTGGTTTTAGTTAATGAACCTACAACGTCAATCTGAGGTAAAAGAGCGGCTGTTGCCTGTGATATTCCAGCATGAGCAGCATCAGCATTTGCTTTAGCCTGATTTAGCTGGGTATCTTTTTGCAGAGCCTCTTTATATATGTCCATCAGATCCTGAGCATTGGCGCTGAAGATTGCTAATGAACATGCAACAGTTAAAGCTAGAGAAGAAATCTTTAATTTCATAAATTATTGCGAAATCCCTTCACGAAAAGAGTGCTGGTATATCGCCCCTCCTGTTAAATAACCGACTGAGCTGGTCTCTGAATATAAGTTAATCCAAAGATGATGATTTTAATAACGTTTTTAATATCGGACAGGGAGCATCAGAGAATCATCTGATAACTTTTTTTTCAATTTCGGGAGACGAAAAGAATACCCCTGTAGATTATTTTAGTTATAAAGCCATAGGATTATAGCAATACAAGTCACAATGCGTAATTTATAAATTGTGATATTGAGCAACAAATTAGTATTTGAATGTATTTTTGATGGTGGAGGTAAACGGGATCGAACCGATGACCCTCTGCTTGCAAAGCAGATGCTCTCCCAACTGAGCTATACCCCCAC
>ONFP01000007.1:58167-64081 GCA_900317105.1 uncultured Succinatimonas sp.
AGTATTTGAATGTATTTTTGATGGTGGAGGTAAACGGGATCGAACCGATGACCCTCTGCTTGCAAAGCAGATGCTCTCCCAACTGAGCTATACCCCCACTAAGGGATCTTGAAATGGTGGAGCTAATCGGGATCGAACCGATGACCTCTTGCATGCCATGCAAGCGCTCTCCCAACTGAGCTATAACCCCATATTTCAAAACGAGATTCATTATATATGATATTTGAGATAGGTCAAGGAATTTTAGATCTTTTTTTTAGATCCCCTGTTATATGTGTATGAAATCTTTTTTTTAATATGTTCTCTAATCTCTTATATAAGGCTTCTTACTGCGGTTATATGATTTTTTTTAGTCTAGAAATTTTTTTTTATTTTCTGGAGCAGGGATAAGCTGGTTTAAAAAGAAATATGCAAATTTTTGCGCTTATTTGTTTAAAAAAATGCTCACAATCAAGTAATCTTGATTAGATACTGCTAAAATATAGGAACGAACTAAGAAGGGAGTTATTACTCATGTTTTATAATACAAATCCTACCAAGACTAAGGCTTGGGCAAAATTAACAGAACAATTTCAGAAAACAAAGAACAGACATCTGAAGGATTTATTTGCTGAAGACAAGGATCGTTTCAACAAATTTTCCTTAACTCTAGATAATGGAGATTTTCTTGCTGACTTCTCCAAGAATCTAATCGATGAGAGTATTTTAAAGACTCTATTTGAACTGGCAGAAGAAACTCATCTAAAAGAAAATATTGAGGCAATGTTCAATGGTGAGAAGATCAATCAGACTGAAGGTCGTGCTGTTCTTCACACTGCATTACGTAATTTTGGTGGCAACAAGGTTATGGTTGATGGACACGATGTAATGGAAGACATATTACGTGTTCAGGCCAAGATGAAAGAATTCTCAAACAGGGTCATTTCTGGTGAATGGAAAGGCTACTCAGGTAAAGAAATTACTGATGTTGTAAATATCGGTATCGGTGGTTCTGATTTAGGCCCTTGCATGATTACCCAGTCATTGGCTCCATATCATACAAGACTAAAGTGTCATTTTGTTTCAAATATTGATGGTACCCATATTGTTGAGACCTTAAAGCCTCTTAACCCTGAGACAACTTTATTCCTGATTGCCTCTAAGACTTTTACAACCTTGGAGACCATGACAAATGCTCATACAGCTCGTGACTGGTTTTTAAAGACAGCAAAGGACGAAAAGTTTGTCGCTAAGCATTTCGTCGCTCTATCAACCAATGCTAAGGAAGTATCAGCATTCGGCATTGATACAGAAAACATGTTCGAGTTCTGGGATTTCGTTGGTGGCCGTTATTCTTCATGGTCAGCAATCGGTTTGTCAATTGCTCTTGCATGCGGATATGACAATTTTGAGCAACTTCTGAAAGGTGCTTACGAAATGGATCAGCATTTCCGTAATACTCCTTTTGAAAAGAACCTTCCTGTCATTCTTGCTCTTATTGGCATTTGGTACAATGATTTCTATGGCTTTGAGACTGAAGCTATTCTCCCTTATGACCAGTATATGTCTCGTTTCCCAGCATACTTCCAGCAGGGTAACATGGAGTCAAACGGTAAATATGTTGATCGTGATGGTAATGTTATCACTGATTATACTACCGGCCCTATTATATGGGGTGAACCTGGCACCAATGGTCAACACGCCTTCTATCAGCTAATTCATCAGGGCACAAAGAAGATACCTTGTGATTTTATTGCTCCTGCACGTACTCACAATAAGATAGGGGACCACCATGTGAAACTTCTATCTAATTTCTTTGCCCAGACTGAAGCTTTAGCTTTTGGTAAAACTGAAGATCAGGTCATTGCACAGTTTAAGGCAAAAGGAGTTCCTGAGGAAAAATACAAGTCAATTGTTCCTTTCATGATTTTTGAAGGTGACAGACCAACAAATTCATTCCTTGTAAAAGAGATTACCCCTTATACACTGGGTATGTTAATTGCTATGTATGAGCATAAGATCTTCACTCAGGGATCTATTCTAAATGTATTCAGTTTTGATCAGTTTGGTGTTGAACTTGGTAAGCAGCTAGCTTCTAAAATTATTCCTGAGCTAAAAACTGATGAGCCAGTTTCTTCACATGACTGTTCTACCAATGGTCTGATCAATGCATTTAAGAAACTGAAGTAAATTTGTTTTAAATTTAAATAAGAAAAGAGGCTTAACTTAATTAAGGTTAGGCCTTTTTTATGTGCCTTGATTTAATTCAAATAAAATAATGATTTTTACAAAAACTGACTTGTAAAATTTTTTATTTAGTTTATTAGATGGTGGAGGTAAACGGGATCGAACCGATGACCCTCTGCTTGCAAAGCAGATGCTCTCCCAACTGAGCTATACCCCCACATAAGGATGTGAATGGTGGGATGCTCTCCCAACTGAGCTATACCCCCACTTATGTGGTTCAGAATGAACAACCGTCCGTATCTGAAAGCCGTTACATTATATAACTTAATTTCATGCCGTCAACTAAAAATTAAAAAATTTTTTTCCCTTCTTACAAAAATAAGCAGATATAAGCGATTCCTTGATAACTAACAAAATGAATATCTTTTTTAAATGTCAAATGGAATATGTAAAACGCATGATATAGCATGCAATTCTGAGTAAATAACCTTAATTCTTTGGCAAGTTGTGATCTCTAAATTCATCTGTTTTTACTCTTTAAAATAAAATATTACTAGGTATGTATATCTTCTTTGTGAGATATTTTTATATGAATAATAAGAATAATTCTGCTTTGATACTTGATTCGCTTTTTGAGGCATTTTCCTATGTTTCCTCTGCGAATTATGTGTATGTCTGTGATATGAAGACAGATCTTTCCCGTTGGAATAGGGAGGCTGTAAATTATTTCTCTCTTCCATCAGAATACATGACAAATGCAGGTGAGATCTGGGCCTCCTACATTCATCCAGATGATAGAGAAGAATTTATTTCTGATGTCAAAAAACTATTCAGCGGTGAACAGACTACTCATAATCTTCAGTACAGAGTTCGTAATCGCTTTGGTCAGTATGTGGTATGCACCTGCAGAGGTGTAGTGTTAAAAAATGATAATGGAGAACCAAACTATTTCTGTGGTGCTATGACTAATCACGGAATTGAAAATGAGAATGATGTACTGACAGGCCTTAAGAATCAGTATGGATTCTTTCTTGAACTCAATAACATTCTGGCAGAAAAAACTCATTGTAACTTGATAATGCTTGGTTTTACCAAGTTCCTGAATATTAACAATATGTATGGCTATACAATTGGCAATCGTGTATTGCAGCATGCAGCCAGATTTCTTCAGAAAATAGCAGACCCTGATGATCGTATATACCGCCTTGATGGTACAAGGTTTGTGATTATAACAGAGCGTCAGTCTCTTGAGCATATTCATAGAGTTTACAATGGAGTTCTGGAAAGAATGCGTTCATATTCTTTAAATGGGATGCGTATTAATCTTTCCTTGTGCGGTAGTGTAATGAAGCTTAATAACTTCAATATTACCAATAAAACCATTTATTCCTGTCTGAACTATTCTTACCAAATTTCTAAAAATCAGCGGCATGGTGCTCTGGTGGAGTTTAACAACAAGCCAGATCAGACTGATATTGATCAGCTAGTTAAAATCAATATCATCAGAAACTCTGTCGGAGATAACTGCAAAGGTTTCTACTTAAAATACCAGCCTATTGTAGATGCATCTTCAGAGAAAGTAATGGGGGCAGAAGCCCTTATAAGATGGGAAAACAGCAGACTTGGAGAAGTGCGTCCGGATGAGTTTATTCCAGTGCTGGAAAATGACAATGTATTTCCTGTTTTGGGTATGTGGATCTTAAGACAGGCTATGCAGGATGCACTTGAAATTGTGAAAGACAATCCTGATTTTATCGTAAGTGTTAATCTTGCATATTCTCAGTGTGAGCAAGGTAACTTTGTAAATGATGTAATTTCTCTGGTTGAATCGATTGGCTTTCCTCCTCACAATCTTTGTCTTGAGATTACAGAACGCTGTCGTCTGTTAGATATGGAACTCCTTTCAAGAATTGCTTTTACTCTTCATTCTTATGGTATAAGATTAGCTCTTGACGATTTTGGTACAGGGTTTTCCTCCCTGATGATAGTAAAGACTATTCCTTTTGATACTATAAAAATCGATCGTTCCTTTATCCAGGATATCTGTGAGAATGACAAATCAGAGCAGATTGTAAAAAGCATAACTGATATAGCCACCGCATACGGAGCAGGAGTGTGTGTCGAGGGCATTGAGAATGAGATTATGCGAGATAAGGTGAGAAAATATCAGGTCAAGAGCATACAGGGGTTCTTCTATTCAAAGCCTGTAATCTTTGATGAGTTTAAATCCTTTTGCAAAAAAGGAAGATGCTTGTTATAGAGCGCTCTGGATTTATATGTATCTATCAATAACTCACTTATAAAGTTCTAATGCTAATTCTTAAGTTTCATAAGATAGCTCTTTGCCTTTATCAGATATTTATCTGTGATGTTTCTTGAGGTTTTCAGCTTTTGGATACTGCAGTTGTTATTTCTGATATCTTCATTCAGATATAGAATCATACTGCTGGTAATATTTCTTTCAAGTTTATTGATAATACTTTTTCTGTGTCCTTTTGTGGCGAATAATCCTAGCTGCTTATCAATATCAAATACTATGTGATTTCTGAGGTCGAAAAGACAGAATTCTTCAGGATAAACCTTACCTGTATAAGTTTTAAGAAATTCCTGATAAGCCTTTACCAGTTTTTTATATCCATCTTCATGTGCGTTTACTGCCATAAGATAGGTTGCAAGGAATTTTGAAACAAGTTCCTCGTTTTGAGCTGCAAAGTCCTTATCTGCAATTAACATAAGAGGTATTTCAGCCTCGGCCATACGGGCAGAAGTAACAGCTCTGTATCCCTGTCTCTCTGCATCGAAAGTGTCTGGCGACCACAGTGCCATTCCCTCACCTGTTCCTCTGTCCATAGACTCAAGAGAGTCAACTCCAGGCTTATCTATAACAACAATGTCTGAAAAATCCAGATCAAAGATGTCCAGCCATTTTGCTAAGGTATATTCTCCAGAAGTCATTCTTTTTACATAAAAGGTTTGTCCTGATATAGTTTCAGGAGAGCCATAAACATTTGGAAAATCCGCATTCCAGCCTTTGTGTTTAAGAATTTCACTGTCAGCCCTTACAAAAACCATGTTTGAGGTTGATTCGTCATTGGCAAGACCAATGATTTCAAAGGATGAATTATTGCTAGCGCTTATAAGCGGAGTGCTGGATACGGAGGTGATATTCCAGGCTTTAGGATCATTATTATGCTGCTCGATAATTTCAACACCGCTGGTATTACAGATTTTCAGATCTATTTCAAAGCCTAATTTTTTATCCCATCCGTTTTCTTTTGCATACCATGCAAGAAAGCCATCATGTTCTAGCAGCATGGTAACCTTAATCTTAGGAAGATCTTGATTTTTCTTTTCATCTGCCGTAACGGGGGAAACAAAAAAACATCCAAGACAGAATAAGCAGAAAATACTTATAAGAAAACGAGGCATATTTACCATATGAATCCATTGTTAATTAGTCCACTATCTTAAAGTTTAGGTTAGTTGGTTAACAATGCATAAATACAAAAATCGTAAACAGAACCTGCATCTAACTTTTTTTTCTTGCTGTTAATTTTACTGAAAATTTAAGATGGCGCTGGCAATTTATTGTATTACAGAGACTGGAGCGAGTGACGGGAATCGGACCCGCGTTAGTAGCTTGGGAAGCTACAGTTCTACCATTGAACTACACTCGCATAAGCATTTAGAGAATATTTACATGATACACCAAAAAAAATCTAAATGGAATCAACTGAATAGCAACTTT
>ONFP01000022.1 GCA_900317105.1 uncultured Succinatimonas sp.
TTGATATATAGCTATTATTGCAACTGACAAAGTTGGCAACTTTTTATTTTGCAATTTTACTTTTAATATATTAACGGGCTCTCATCCACACGGTTAAAATAGTGGGTTTTCGAGCCAACATAATTTATAATAAAATAGCCTTTCCAATCCTCTTTCAGCATGTTTTTTTTCAATCTCATGCTGAAATACTCAAGTTCCATTACATCTGCTTTGAAATTGCAGACTTTTTCACAACTTTTATAGTTTCTCTCCCATATACTCAAATTAAGCTTGTTTTAAATTTACTGTTTTCAAAACAGTTGTCTGTTTTTGGGAGTATATGTCCTATGAAAAGATTATTCTCTAGCTTTATACTGATCTTCTGCAGCTGTATTCTGCTCTCAGGCTGCACAGCATCAGATCCAAACAATACTCCAGAGGACAACTCTCCAGTTGTCAGTGAAACTGAAACTTTAAACACCAAAACCATCTACATCAGATCTGTCGTTGACGGCAGAAAATTCCAGAAAGAGGCTGATGATCGCTCACTACAGGTAATTCCTGACGATGAGAAAGATGTTGAAAGAGTCATTGGCCTTAAAAGAAACACTCTGGGAATGGCTATAGGAACCATACATCTTCATGAGAATCAGAGTGTAACAGGAATAACAAAGGATGCGCTGATAAAGGGTCTTAAGAACAGCGACTACAGTCTCATTGATAAAAAGGATAACCTAAGTGCAGATACCCTGATCGCTGAGGTTAAAGTTATAAAATTCTGGACCTGGCATAGCCCAGGAGTCTGGGATATTGATATCAATGCAGAAATAGAGGCTGTAATTACCCTCAAAAATGAATCTTCCGAAAATAAAATCCAGATAAAGGGCAGCGGAAAAACCAAAAAGAACATTGGAACCGAGGAGGCTTATCATGAGGCCATAGCTCTTGCCAGAGATGCCCTCCTAAAGGATTTGAAAAAGAAACTGCACTAGAAACAAAAAAATTGCAGACACAAAAAGCAAAGGCACTTAATTTCAATAGTGCCTTTGTTTCTTTACGGCCCATGTCTACAGGGACCTAGTTTCTGGCAAAATCAGAAATCGCCCTGATATCTTCCGGAGTGGTTCTGCAGCAGCCGCCTATCAGACGGGCTCCTGCCTTGTACCAGGTTGCTGCGCGCTCAGCAAAACTTACAGCACCACCGCTCCAGGTTTTGGTGAAAGGATTGTAGATTTCTCCTGAATTAGGATAGACAATCACAGGCTTATCTGTATTCTCTTTCAGAATCTTAACTAAGGATTCCACGTACTTAGGAGCGGTACAGTTAAGGCCAACCGCAACAACACCGGAAAATTCATCAAGAGCACAGGCACAGTCCTTAATTGGAGTACCATCAGATATATGCTCTCCATCCTTGCAGGAGAATGAAATATAAGCAGGAACATCAAGTTTCAGATCGTCGATAGCGCCTAATATAGCTAGGGCTTCGGTAAGATTTGGAATAGTCTCACAGGCAAACAGATCAGGTGAGGCTGAAGCCAGAACCGCAAGTCGTTCCTTATGGAAGGCTTTAAGCTCATCAAATCCGATTTTGTAATCCCCACGATATTCAGAACCGTCAGCAAGATAAGCACCGTAAGGTCCAACTGAGGCCGCCACCAGAGGGATCTGTCTTTTAGCAGAGTCAAAGTCTGGTGATTTTACAAACTCATCCCTTGCCCTGACTGCCAGATCAACCGATAAAGCGATAAGAGAGAGAGCCTTATCCTTATCAATCCCCTTTTTCTCAAATCCGTCTACAGTTGCCTGATAGCTTGAGGAGATAATAATATCTGCACCAGCCTCTAAATACATTGAGTGAACCTTTTCAATCATATCGGTATGATCGATCAGAGCCAGGGCTGACCACAGAGGATCTTTGATATCAAGTCCGAGTCTTTCAAGTTCAGTTGCAAACGCACCGTCAACAATTACAAACTTCTGTTTATTTAAATAATTTTTAAAATCAATCATTAATCCTTCTCCTCTGTTTTTCTGCAGTCAAATGATACCACAGGAGGATTCTCTCCCCTCTCCTGAGCAGGAAGGAAACGCTTGTAGAAATCATCAAAGATTCTGAAGATTTCCTTGTGCTTAGCGGCAATAATGAACAGAGTTATAGCAACATATACCGCTGAGAGAATATCTGTCAAAGCCCAGAGAATATCTGCCTGAACATTGTAGAAAATAACGCAAGGAATGAGATAGTAGATCTTGTAGAAGGACATCATCTTTTTATTGGTGGCACTGTCACCAAAAGCATAATTCACAGACTTCTCACAGGTGTAGTACATACCGATAATTGTAGTCCAGGCCAGAACCGCAACCGCAATGGCTGTAAGCTTGCCTCCGATTTCTCCATAGACGCTGGTGAAGGCAATAGTGGTCAGAGTACTTGAGGTAGCCTCTGAGGTATAGTAGGAACCGGTAAGAATAATAGTAAAGGCGGTAATGGAGCAGATGATCATGGTATCCAGAAATACCTCGCCAAAGCCCCAGATTGACTGACGTACAGGATGATCGGTGATAGCACTGGCATGGGCAATCATACCGTAGCCGGTTCCGGCATCATTTGAATAAATACCGCGGGCAACACCGTACTGAATAGCATCCTTTACAGTTGCACCGGCAAAGCCTCCAACAGCTGCGGTAGGAGAGAAGGCGCTGACAATAATAAGTTCAATCACGGAAGGGATTTCCCTGAAGTGAAGAATAATTACGCCAAGTCCCATCAGGATGTACAGCGTAGACATAATAGGAACCGCTTTGGACATTACCGCAGAAATACTGCGAAGACCGCCCCAGATGGTTAGCAGACAGGTCACACCGATAATAATTACAGTTATCAGTCCGGAAATACCAAAGGCCTCCTTTACGGAACCTACCACGGCCTCAGTCTGCACACAGCAGGTCCAGGGACCGAGGATAAAGCAGAACAGAGCCAGAACAATCGCACCTTTCTTCCAGCCAAAAGCATTTTTAAGAGCAAATGAACGATCGCAGACATACTCATCCATAGAATTCTTATAGTGCTCACGGTAACGCTGACCAATAATAATTTCACAGGCTTTGGTGGACATTCCGAAAAAAGCAGAAAACCACATCCAGAACAGAGCTCCAGGGCCACCGCTTACAATCGCAGTTGCCACACCGCTGATATTACCGGTGCCAATGGTATTGGCAAGAGCAGTACAGGCTGCTTTGAAGCCAGAGATAGTTCCATGTCCAGGGGCTTTCTTTTCAAACATCCTTCCGTAGGTGTTCTTAATGTTGAAAAGGAATCTGAACTGATATCTGAAACGGAATCTAAGGGTAAGAATAATACCGGTACCAATCAGGATAACGGTCATACCTGTTCCCCAGAGAATGTCATCTAAGGCATACAGGAAATTTGCAATACTTTCCATTTAAAGGTTTTCCTTATGAAATTTTGTTTAGAGATTTTAAACATATCGGAAGCGAAATTGAACAGAAAGATAGGAAATATGGAGAAAAGCTCCACAAATAAGCAAAATTTGATAAAAAAAGGCTTAAAAATGAAATTTTTTGCATAAAAAAAGACCTCCGAGGAGATCTTTTCATAAACAGAACAGCTGTTTTAAACCTTCTCAGGATAGCCGTATACCTTATAGAATTCCTCAGCAAACTGCTCAAGACGATCCTCTTCAATGGCCTTTCGGATATCAGCCATAAAATGCTCGTAGAAATGCAGATTGTGAATGGTGTTTAAATGAGCTCCAAGAATTTCATGACACTTGTCCAGATGATGCAGATATGCCTTTGAATAGTTCTGACAGGTGTAACAGGTGCACTTCTCATCTAAAGGTGATGTGTCCATAGCGTACTTGCTGTTTCTGATTCTTACAATACCGTTTGAAGTGAACAGATGTGCATTTCTTGCGTTTCTTGATGGCATTACACAGTCAAACATATCCACACCGTTGAGCACGCCCTGAAGAATATCCATAGGAGTACCTACGCCCATGAGATATCTTGGTCTGTCCTCTGGCATGATAGGAGCTATATGGGATAAAGCCTTGTACATCACAGGCTTAGGTTCACCTACGGCAAGACCGCCGATAGCATAGCCATCAAAGCCGATATCAGTTAGGCCCTTTAGAGATTCCTCACGTAAAGCCTCATCAGAACCGCCCTGAATGATACCAAACAGAGAGTTCTTGTTGCCAAGACGGTTGAACTCATCCTTTGAGCGTTTAGCCCAGCGCAGTGACAGTCTCATGGCTCTGGCCATCTCCTCACGAGGAGCAGGAAGACCTATGCATTCATCAAACTGCATCACAATGTCAGAGCCCAGATCATACTGAATCTGCATAGAAATCTCAGGAGAAAGGAACAGCTTGGAACCGTTGATAGGATGTCTAAACTTAACACCTTCCTCGGTAACCTTTCTGATATCAGATAGAGAAAATACCTGGAAACCGCCTGAATCAGTCAGAATAGGTTTCTTCCAGTTCATAAAATCATGCAGATCGCCATGAGCTCTGATGACATCGGTACCAGGTCTTAGCCACAGATGGAAGGTATTACCTAAAAGAATATCTGCACCGATCTCCTCAACATTCTCAGGACGCAGACCTTTAACAGTACCGCAGGTAC
This sequence comes from uncultured Succinatimonas sp., assembly GCA_900317105.1. GTDB lineage: Bacteria > Pseudomonadota > Gammaproteobacteria > Enterobacterales > Succinivibrionaceae > Succinivibrio. Next base: position 4,636 of record ONFP01000022.1, read on the forward strand.
CAACAGGCATGAAAGCAGGAGTTCTGACCACGCCACGGTCAAAAACCATCTGACCTAAACGGGCCTTGCCGCATTTTTTCTTTAGTTCAAATTTCATAAAGGGCCTCTAGTTTTTAGCTGAAGGAGGAAGATCCTCATCTGCTTTCGGATTCTTGGTTATAAACATGCAGTCACCATAGCTGAAGAACTTGTATTTATCCTCAACCGCATGCTTATAGGCATTCATGGTTCGCTCATAACCTGCAAAGGCACTCACCAGCATAATCAGTGTTGACTCCGGCAGGTGGAAGTTGGTGATAAGAGCATCCACAACCTGATATCTGTAGCCTGGGTAGATAAAGATAGAGGTATCGTTTGAGAATGGAATAATCTCATCAGCGCTGTTCTGTGATTTTGCAAAGGAGGCAGCTGACTCAAGTGATCTTACCGCAGTTGTTCCCACAGCAATCACTCTGTGACCAGCCTTGTGAGTAGCAATTACTGCATCGGAGACCTCTTTAGTCAGATGAACAAATTCCTTGTGCATATGATGCTTTAGAATATCGTCTTCTCTTACAGGCTGGAAGGTACCTGCACCCACATGCAGAGTAACAAAGGCCATATTCACACCGTAGGCCTTCAGATCCTCCAGCTGCTCCTTGTCAAAATGCAGACCGGCAGTAGGAGCAGCCACTGCACCTGGGTTCTTTGAATAAACAGTCTGATAACGTTCGCGGTCTAAAGACTCATCCGGACGATCAATATAAGGAGGAAGAGGAATGTGACCTACTGCATATAGAATGTCTAAAAGAGACTTTCCGCCAACGGTTTCAATCTTAAAAAGATCACCGTCACGGCCAATAACATTAACCTCATAACCGCCGTCAATATGCAGTACTGCTCCGGTCTTAGGAGCCTTGCTGGCCTTGATATGGGTTAGAGCACAGGTTTCTGAGATGATTCTTTCAATCAGAAACTCGATTGCGCCACCGGTATCCTTTTTGCCGTACATTCTGGCAGGAATAACCTTGGTATCATTAAATACCAGCAGGTCGCCAGGTTGTAAAAAGTTTTTTAAATCATAAAAATGCTGATCTGAAAGCTTACCGTCAGAACCGTCAAGACACAGCATTCTGCATCCAGTTCTCTGCTCTGATGGATAATCTGCAATTAGATTTAAAGGTAAGTCAAAATTAAAATCACTTCTTAACAACTTCGTATGTCCTCAAAAAAACTTGTGAGTATTGTATCATTTTTGAGCACAAAGACTAGTTTTTAGAGCTTTCTTTTGCTTTAAAAAGCGATTTTTTTCGACTTATACGGGGATAAAGGTATTTGGATTAAAAATCTCTTCCATTTTTTTGTCTGGGAAATTGGTAACCATACTGCGATAGTTTCTGATTACTTTCTCCCAGGTATCACAGGTACTGATAAAAGATTCCATTTCATTGTAGAAGGTTTCATCATCCAGAGCTTTGCATGGAAGTACCTTGCATAATGCAAAGTGCTCATTGTCTCCGTTCAAACTCAGAGTTGCTCCAAAGGTGGAACTGTACAGGTGATTGGCCTCCAGCATCATTCTATATAGGTGTTCAAGCTGCTCTGCCGGAGGAGTACCCAGATCGCCGGAAATAACGATCTGGTTAATCTCTGACAGTGCAGTAATGGTCACAATCACATCATCCGCCTGAAATGAACAGGAATATGCATTATCCAGCTCCAGATCCATTCCAAGTTTTTTTCCAAAAGCCTTGATTATTTCAATACATTCCATGATCTATATATCATTCTCTATTCTTCTTAATCCGGGTCGTTTACACCGTCAATCTCGTTGCAGATCTCCTGACCGATTATATCAATCTCATCATCTGTAAGAGGTCTTATAACAGTTTTACCATTTTCTTTAAGCTCTGTATACTCTCTTATTGTTACGCCATTCTCATTATGTTTATTTAAAACAGTTACAACTCCGTATTTGCCACGCAGCATGTCCTTAACCTCAGGAGCAAAATCTTTCCATTCGCCATCAGGATTCTGTTTGCTAAGACGGAAAACTTCAGCCTCGATCATCTTTTTAAAGGTTGTTGCATTAGCTCTGTTGAGAACAGCTTCAAGATCGGCCTCAAGATTTACATCTACAGTAGTTTTATCAAGGTGCTTCTGACGGAACTCAATAAAGTTCTTGCCCTTATCCTCCATACAGGCACCAAGATGGTACTCACAATGATCTTTAAATAAATTTTCCTTGCCCTGAGCCTTAGCCTCAAGATAGCAGTCGATGCCGTTTTTAGCATACCCTTTGATAATCGAGGCAATATAGTTCTTAAGAGGGGTAATCGATTCAGAAGTCTTCAGACTGAACTTTGCTCTTTCAGTATGAATCAGATTACCGCCAAGTCTTGGCCAAAGAATATCTTTTGTAAATTCAGTAAGCTTTGCCCCGTTTAATGCCTCATAGTTTCCTGTAGCCTGATTCTTAATCTGGAACTTTACATCAGTATTTTCCACAAGCTCCTCTCGCTCTGCTTTGTTTTCTTTAGGTATGCACTCCATACCAAATTCATAGCTAGGCTCATTTCTGAATATACCTTCCAGATCATTCTCAAGAAAATCCAGACATCTCTGAATCTCAGCAAATGCCTGTCCAGTAGGATTAGGATGCATTTTAAAATATGATTTAAATTCCTCATAGGACATCTTGGTGGTATCAGGAATACCAAGCTCCTTCAGAATCACATTAAGCTTGTCTTTATAAGCTGCAATTGAGAAGTCCTTAGTCTCATATGCTGCAGCCTGAGTCATGATCTGATTGATTCTTCTCTGGGTTAAAGGCTTACCGGACTTTACAGCACCGCCATCTGCAGGAACACCAAAGTCCTCGCGCTTGAAAGATGGGCCTAAAATTTTCTCAAGCTTATCCATAAAGTCTTTTGAGAAGGTAACCTCTCCTTTAGGACCAGATCCTATGCCCTGCTCCAGACCGAAAGCTTTTCCCAGGGATTTCAGAAGTTCTGTACGAACATGATTGTTATTTGCCTGAGTTGAAGATGAGCGCAAAAATCTGAAAATATTTGCCTTGGAGAAAGTGGTATTTGAAGTTAACTTGTTATCCTGATTTAGATTAACAATAGCGTTGTCGTTGCCTAAGTTGACGTTCTTGAAGGTATTTAGTGAAGTTAAATCAACCATGATACTGCCTCTTATCTTTCTCTAGGCCTTCTGCCAAATTGCTTAAGGTCTTATTCACCGATATCCATGTGCTATTACAAAACTGTAATAACTTAATTCTGATTTAAGTATAAATTAATTTTTGAACTACATGTAACTACTTTTTAAATATCTTCACACAGCTCACAAATTTTTTTATTCAAAGAAGTTAAGGACGATATCAGCTCCATTAATCAATCATTCAGTGTAGTTATATTTTATGAAGAATTACAAGAAAAAGCAGACAGTTAGCTACACTGCAAAAGTCCTATTCAGACTTATGGGTATCTCCCACTGAATCCTTAATAAAAAAATTACCTCTATATGCTCTCAGCAAAAATAAGATGTCAGAAATCAGAAAAAATTTTTTTTTTTGAAGAGAGGAAAACACATATTCGGCATGATCACAGCAATTCGCATAATTTATTATTCATTTTGGTTGAATATTGTGGATTTATATCGAGGATTTTATTTTTTGTGTTTTATGTCACAATTCAAACTGTAATTTACATCAGAGATTTATCTGATGATTTTATGGAGGACATAGATATGTACTTAGTTGAATTCACCACCTATACCAATCCTGCAGAAGTTAGCTACGAGTTTGGCTCAATTGATGATGTTAAGACATTCTTAGAGAAGAACAGAGAGCTGCTGCAGTTTTACGTCGTCGTACACAAAAACGGTAATATAGTTAAGCTTTAATCCTTATTCCGAGGTGTTGTTTCCGGCCCCGAGCACTAATTTCATCGTTAAACTCCTAAACATTTTGATAGCAATTCACCTTTAGCTCTGGAGCACGGAACAACAGCCTCGCCTTTCACATCGCCTTACTACATAGTATTGAGAAGCTATACGGCAAACTGCAGATTCTTTTTGAGATCAAACAGCGATGAAAAAAGAGAAAAAGCCTTATGTTCAAGCTCATTGGCGCTTTCTATGATAGAGGCATTGTCAAACAGCTTTAATATCATCTCCGAGCGAATGGAAATTCCATATATTTCGATATTGTGTTCCTTAGCATAATCAAAACAGTTTTTAACGTTGTTTACAGAATCAGGCATACCATCGGTAATTACCAGCACAATATTACGTCTATAACCTATTTCCTGAAATTTATCAAAGGAATACCATAAAGCCTGAGCCAGCGGGGTAGAACCGCGAGGTTTCTGATCAAAGCGTGAGGCTACCATTGAAGCACGCTCATCCGCCTTCAGTGCCACATCATATTCAGAACACTGTCCGGGGAAATAGGTAGCCATCGTCTTAATGCCGTCAATGCCCTCAAGTGCAAGAGACAAAGTCAGAGCGACCTTGCAGGCATCCTCACAGCGAGAGTTCTCTCCCCCATCTGAAGTCAGCATAGAACTTGATACATCTACCAGAATATGAACTGCAGTTTCAAATTCCTTTTTGAAGATTTTATCCTTGAAGATTCTGGTCTCTCCCAAAGGTATAAACTGAGCTTTCATAGGATTAATCCTGTTTCCTGCAGCAGTACAGTTTCCGAGACTGTCAACATAGGCTCTGACTCTGTTGTGAAGAGCGTTGCGCACTCCGTAGGTGTTGCTGACTTCCTGAATATAATCGTCTCTGCCCGGATTACAGATGTTCTCGGCAATCACTCCGAAGTCCTCTCTTGAGGATGAACTCTTGCTGTTGCTGTTCTCCTGAATAATTTCAGCTCCGTTTCTGCTTGGAGTAACCTTAGAATCATCATCCCCGGTATAGATTCTGAACCTCGTAAATTCTCTAAGAAAATCTTCTGAAACCTTATCCTTTGATTTATTAAAGTTTTTCTTGCTCTCCTCCTGAATGTTTCTGAATCTCTCATCATTATCCTCGCTGTTTTTTAAGGAACGGTCCTCAGCTTTAAAACCTGATTTGTCGTTTTTGAGAAGGGAAAAGATCTTAAGGCAGATTTTATATACCGTCTCTGAATCCTCTGCCCCTGAGCATTCCTTTACCAGAAGACCAATCTTATTGAGAACATGGATATTAAGACGCTTTCGCAGATGAAAATATAGAATCGCGCTCTTTCCCCTGGCGTTACGGAATTTCTGACACAGACTCTGGGAGTAGCATTGTATAAAAGCACAGATGACATTGAGAACACTGATGGAATTTAAGGTATTACAGAAACTCTTCCATTCCTCCTTGTAATAATCACTTAAAAGCTCAAGATTCTCATATACGCCGATGTATTCCTTGGAAATCAGAGCTTCGATTCTTGAATCCTCAAGAATGTTGAATAATGAGAACAGAAACAGATTATTCTTAATCTTGTCCTTTTTCAGAATAGAAAAGTCCGTATAACGGATATGGGCTGACTCGTGAGCCAGATAACCGTACGCCAGACGTGCCTTTATTGGATTTTTAATATCCAGACGGGGAATGGTGATGACCTTGCCGTTGGTGTAGGCGGTTGAGCCCTGAATACGGACGCTGACACCGAAAAGCTTGGCATAGTTATTTACCATAATAGGCAGGGCGTTAGATAGATTATTCATAAAATTACCTTTTAATCAAAAAATATCCCCTGATTATCACCCTCAAATTTTTGGGGCTGCACGTAAGGGGGGCAAAATTTTCCAAAATAAGAGGTAATTTTTTATTTTTTTTGCAAAAAACAAGTAAAATAAACTATAGATTTGAGCCAGAAAAATTGCGCATTACTATGACAAAATTACAAAACCAGTTCCTAACCAAAGAACAGACTATAAGATCAACTACGTGGGGTCACCATTTCATATTTCTAAACTGTCTACTGGCGATCCTGTCCGGCTTTACCTATGTCTACGGAGCTCCGCAGACAGAAAGCTTTATCTCCTTTGTGTATCTTATTGCTACCTGGCTTGGACAGATAAGTTTTCTGGTCTTTTTATGCTTTCTGATATTCTTCTTTCCGCTTACCTTTATCGGAAACTTCAAGGTATACAGAATCATCAGTATTGTCGTAGCCTTTCTGCTTCACATCCTGCTTTTAGTTGATGCCAAGCTGTTTTTGTCTCTGAAGGTTCACCTGTCCTGGTCTGTTGTTTCGCTGATGATTAGAGATCTGACCTTCAATACCGGTCTGAACTTTAACTTCATGTATATTGCAATTCCGCTGGTGATTTTTTTAGAGCTGGTTTTCGCAAGACTGGCTACTAGAGAAATCTACAGACAGGAAGTCAGAAACAATTATTTTCCAGCCATTGTCATGACTGTGGTTACAGCCTGCTTTATTACTTCACACGGTATCTATATCTGGGCTGACGCATCCAACTACGAGAAAATTACCAACCTGAGATCTGTATATCCAGCTCACTATCCAATGACCGCAAAATCATTCCTGACCACTCACGGCTGGATTGAGGACATTACAGCACAGGGTAACGGTTCATCAACTTCAAATATCGCCTATCCTCTAACCGAGATTAAGTTTGAGGAAAAGAATGTGCAGAAGAATATCGTAACGATATTTATAAACGGACTTTCCTACTCAGATCTTGATGCAGATACCACTCCTAATCTGATAAAGCTTAAGATGGATAATCTGAGTTTTGAAAATCATTTCCTGCCATACGACGACCTGTATAACAATCTTTTTGCAAGCTGGTTCGGTCTGCCAATCCAGTATGAGGAAATCTTCACCAGCCACAGCGTTGAAAACGTATCTAATGATGTAATGCAGAAAGAAGAATATCTGATGAGAGGCTTTATCTCTGCAGTCAACGGAGCTCAGGGTGAAAAGCTTGCCAGAATGACCGGTATGAATACCAATAACAAGCTGAAGAATCTGTCCTCAGATATAGTACTTTTAAATGAGGCGGCTGACTTCATTGAGAAGAATTCAGAACACAGAATGGCAGTAACCCTGTCCCTGAACTCACTTTTGAACATGAACTCTATTGAGGCTCACAAGCGCCATTTAAAGCTTCTTGATTCTCAGATAAACAAATTCCTCTCAAAACTTGAGGAGATGAACCTTACCGACAGAACCATGATTATTATTTCCTCCTCCATGGGAAATAAATTCATTGGCGGAACATCTATTTATTCAAAGAAAAAACAGAGAGTTCCTTTTATCATCATCAATCCTGATGCTGAAAACAAGGGAGTAACAAGAAATGTTCTGACTTCATCTTTTGATATAAATCCAACCATAGCAGTTGAAATTTTAGGGGTAACGACCCCATGTGTAAATTATGGAATTGGTGATGATGTATTAGCTCTTGAGCAGAGAGATTACATCCCAACAACTCAGGGTAACAATCTGCTGCTGATTTCACAGGATGCAGTTACCATTTACAAGAGAAACGGTAAAGTTGTTACCACCACGGAAGAAGAAATCAGACCTGCAAGGGCAAATCTTGAGAATCTGATCCGCGCAATGAGAGATTTCAACCGCTTTAAGAAATAATAGGACTAAATATGCGTTTAACTGAACAGAATGTAAAGGAAGTGATTGTTGATGCTTCCATGCAGAAGGCAGTATTTATTTTCTTCTATATGAATGCTCCTGAATGCGAGAAGGCAGGAACTGCATTAAGAAGTGCCATATCTGACAACAATGCATATCTTTCTTTAGTTGAGGCTGATGTATCCGAGCCTGTAGGACAGGCAATCGCAGGACAGTTAGGACTACAGTCTGTACCAACTGTTGTTGTTATGAAGAACGGCCGACCAGTCGATGCTCTGCAGGGCGATGAGATTGTTGAAAAGCTGCAGGAAACAATTCAGAAATATATGCCTTCAGAGGGAGATATGCTTTTAAAGGCAGCTCTGGCTGAAGTTGAGAAGGGCAATATATCAGGAGCTCTTGTCAAGGCAAAGGAGGCATACAGCCTTGATTCAAAGAATCTTGAATACAAGCATTTCTATGCTCAGCTGTGTATCAAGGACAAACAGCTGGAGAAAGCTCATGAACTTTTGGACAATGCCGGTCGAGAAGAGCAGGAGATGCAGGAGTACAAAGATCTGATCTCTGCTTTAGCACTTGCAGATCAGGCTGCAGACAGCCCTGCTCTAAAGGAGCTTGAGGCCAAGTTTGCAGCAGATCCGGAGAATGCAGATATAGCCACTAGCTATGCTGCTGCTTTAGCTGAGGCAGGAAAGAAAGGAAAAGCACTGGAGATTCTGTTTAATCTGCTGCAGAAGGATTTATCCAATGCAGAGGTTAAAAAGACCTTCCTAGATCTTCTGAATACCATGCAGGGAGATCCTCTGCAGAAAGAGTACAGAAGAAAGCTCTACACCATTATGTACTAATAGAAAAAAACAGCCACTAAGGCTGCTTTTGAGAGCTTTTATGATAAGAGGAGACCATCAGAGGGCTCCTTTTTTGTTGCTCTTCTCTTATTACTGCACTGAAGAAGGCATCTTCCAGCGCATAAGCCTCATGAGATTTGAAATAATGAAATCAGAGACAGGAGTAATTAAAATCCAGCTTAGAACTACAAGATTTACAGTTACCGCACCAACCGCAATATCCGATACCCAGTGAGCACCTGACATTACACGAGGTAAGGAGAACAGAACAGTAATCAGAAGTCCTGCCAGGAATGACTTAAATCCAAAGTAACGAAGCATGTAAACACAGAAAATAATCAGACACATGCCATGATCACCTGGAAAACAGGATTTTGACCAGTCCTTTGCTGGCCAGTCTGTAAGCTTTGAAACATATAAAACGTTCTCACCTAAGGCTGAAAAATGAAGAGTTGGACTTGGTCTGTCAAAATCTAAAGTCATAGCAAACTGCTTTGCAATCACTGCTGTTAAAAGCATAGTGATACCCATGCAGATCATAAAGTGACGGTAATCCTTGTCATGCTTTAAAAAGTGGAACAGGAATACCAGCGCCATGGCTAAAAAGCCAAACACGTCAAAGAAACGAAGATTGGTGAAGGCAACCAGATATCTAAAAGCTTCATTCTCACCCAGCAGATGATTGAAGGAGAAAAAGACATTCTTATCAACAACCGGCCAGAAGCTGTTTGCGTCAGCATGGAACCAGCTGAAGAAAAGCAGAACTCCAAGTAAATTTAACCCAATGATCAGTAATAATTTTTTCATCATAAACAATATTCGCTAAATTGAATTCGATTACATGACAACCAGTAACGTACAAAGCTGCCAGAAATATTCTCAGCACTGTACTAAAATGATATTTCCGGATATCAGGAATTGTGACATTTTATACAGAAAAAATTTCAACGCAAGTCAAATTTCCAAGGAATGTCTGCTTATTTAAATATACAGACAGATCTAGACCATCTTTACAGGATCAATTTTTCTTATAACTTTGTCACATTTGATAGCAGTATCAATATCATCAGCTATAGTCAGACCGGCTGTTGTCAGCATATCTCCCGTAATCTCGGCATTAATACCGTAATTGTAAAGGTCGGAGAAATATTTCTGAATCAGAAGTCTTCCACCTGCAAGGCGTAGAACAGTCTTAGGAAGCACATATCTGAAAACAGCTATACAGCGTCTTACCTCATCAGGAGTAACAATCTCTCTGTTTTCAAGAGGGGTTCCCTTTATAGGATTAAGAATATTCACGGGAGTACTGTCAACCTGAAGTTTTCTTAGATACAGAGCAATATCTACTCTATCCTCAATACTCTCTCCCATGCCGATAATGCAGCCGGAGCAGATTTCAAGTCCAGCTTCCTTAGCATAGGCAATGGTTCTCTCTTTCTGCTTTAGGGTATGGGTGGTACAGATCTCCTTGAAGAAATCTGGAGAAGTTTCAACGTTGCAGTGATACCTAGAAAGTCCGTTTTCCTTAAGGAGCTTAAGATCATTAAGATTCAAAAGTCCCAGTGAGCCGCAGCAGGAAATCCTAAGTTCAGTTGAAATCTTTCTGTAAGCCTCTGCTATAACCTTAACCTCATCGTGTGTAAGCCTAGGTCCTGAGGTTACAATTGAAAAACGGTGGACACCTCTGTCTGCGTTGTATTTTGCCTCAGCAAAAAACTCATCAACAGTCTTAAGAGGACTCTCCCCTACTCCTGTGTTGTAATGGCGGCTTTGAGAACAGAATTTACAGTCCTCAGAGCACTTTCCACATTTGCCATTGGAAATACAGCAAAGTTCAAGCGCCTCTTTAAAAAAGGCTGATGTTATTTTTGAGGCACCTTCCTTAAGTAATTCAAGAGGGGCATTATATAGCTCTAAAGCCTCCTCTCTAGTAACTTCATACCCATGAATAACGCTATCTGCAAGATCTTTAAGTTGCACTTTCTAGTCTCCAGAACAAAAAACGCAGCTCTCTGCTACGCTAAAAAAAACAATGACGCGTATTATAACGCGAAAAATCATAACATTAGTACAAAACAAAACGCAGATCCGAAGATCTGCGCCTAAATCAAGATGTAAAAACTAATCCTTCGAAGTCGAAATTGCTTCCTGTTTAGCTACATCCTCAGCCTTATCCTCATTAGAATTGTCCTTTTCTGCTCCCTCTTTATCTTTAATAGGCCAGTATTTAACCATCGAGCCAATAAAGGTTGCCAGAGGAATTGAGAAGAATACTCCCCAGAAGCCCCAGAGTCCGCCGAAAATCAGGATAGCCGACAGGATTGAGAAAGCGTCAAGGTTCATAGCCTTAGAGAACAGAAATGGAGTCAGTACATTACCGTCTAAAAGCTGAATAATCAGATAAACCACAAGAATCCAGATAACATAGGTACAGAAACCAAACTGGAAAACAGGAATCAGCACCACAGGAATAGTAATCAGGGCGGCACCTACATATGGAATAATCACAGATAAACCGACACCGAAACCAAGCAGGAAGGCATAGTTCACACCTAAGAGCATAAAGGCCAGAGTGTTAACTATGGTGATAATAATGATATGCAGAACCTTGCCTCTGATATAGGCTTCAAGTTGACCGTTTATTCTTTTCCAGAATTGTCCAATAATATCCTGATTAGTTGGCAGAATATAGTCTTTAAATCGCTTCTGCAACGTCTCTTTGTTTGCCAGCATCAGGAAAGTGAAAATCGGTACGATAATCATATACATCAGCCAGGTCATGGCATTGACGACAGAAGGCATCACCTGATTTCTGATAAAACTTGTTGTGTTTGCAAGAATGGATGACCTTGCCTGAAGCACATACTGGTCAACCTCATCCTGAGAAAACATGGATGGGATCGGATCAGGCAGAGATTCAATAAACTCATAGGTTCTGTTTGAAATTATGGTGTCAAAATCATCCTTTCTATCACCCTGAGCAGAGAGAGAAATCTGCTGCAGACTGGTATAGAACTGATTTGCCTGCTGGACAATCTTAGGAACAATAAACACAATAATACCGATGGACAGCCCAACAAACAGCACCATAGTTATTATAGAAGCAGGCATTCTTTTGAGCTTAAACTTATTTATCAGGAGTCTGACTAACCAGTCCAGACAGTAGGCAATGCACAGTGCCACCACCAGAGGTCCCACCAGCCACATGAAATAGTATACAACCACGAAAGCAGCCAGAAGAACAAATGCAAATTCAATCGTACCAGGTTCAGAAAAATGTCTGGAATACCAGCTCTTGAATAACTTAATCATAATCAATCCTTTTGTTTCAGGATCATTATATGCAAAAACAGGGCATGACGATTATAAAAACACTGTTTTTTAAAAGTATTTATATAACGCTCGCATAATTAAGAATTAAACCATAATCATAAACTATACAATTTAAGGTATTCTCGGTTCTGTCTGGCGTGGTAGAATTTCAGACAGTCTTTTGAAGGAGTATGTATGAAAAGGTCAATTAAAAAGAACCTGTATTCTCTGATATGTGCAATGTTTATAACATCAGCAGCACAGGCTGCAGACAATATATTCATCCCGGAAATGGGCACAGCCGGAGCCAGAGGTATGACCGTCCAGACCGAAAGACTGTACGGAGAGTATTTTATGAGAAAGGCTCGTGGTGCCGGGATCATAAGTTACGATCCGGTAATGACCGAATTTATAAATTCAGTTGGTCAGAAACTTGTACTCAATGCAAATAATGTATATTTTCCCTATGAATTCTTTCTCTCCGCCGATCCATCTTTAAATGCGGCCGCTTTTTTAGGAGGAAAGGTTCAGGTAAATGCAGGTCTGTTCCATTACACGGATAATGAGGATGAATTTGCATCAGTTCTCGCCCACGAAATTTCACATATCACTCAAAGACATATTGCAAGATTTATTGAAGAACAGTCAGACCGCGGTGCGATTTCAATCGCCAGCATCATAGGATCTATTGCGCTGGCAATCATAAATCCTACAGTGGGTGCTGCGGCTTTCTCTACTTCAGCAGGTCTTATGGCTCAGACCGGAATCAACTTCACCAGAGACAATGAATATGAAGCGGACAGAATCGGTATTTCCGTTCTGGATAAAGCAGGCTACAATCCTATGGCTATGAGTACTCTGTTCAAAAAACTCTTCTCTATGCAGGGTAACATCAACAGTGCCTATGCACTTTTAATCGATCACCCTTTATCAGAGATCCGTGTTGCAGAGGCTTATAACCGAGCAAAGAACCTACCTAAAAGGAAGAATTCTACCGATCCAAACTTCATGTTTGCCAAAGCCCGTGTAGATGTCAGATATATGAATCTGAAGCTCAATGAATTCAAGGAAAGACTGCAGAATACAGAAAAAGTTAACAAGTATTACAAAAACTATGCCTTAGCTCTTATCTACTATGGAGAGAAAAACTATTCAAAGGCAAAAGAATACCTTGAAAATCTCTCCTCTATGGCTTCTAATGACTTTATTGTTGATCTGTATACCGATATTGATCTTGAAAGCGGCAATACCTCATCAGCAATATCAAGACTAAGAGTTCTCTACAGCAAAAAGCCTTACGACAGTGCTATTACCATCAATCTAGCCAATGCTTATCTTAAGGCAAGAGAAGGAAAACAGGCACAGCAGGTGCTGGAAAAATTCCTGCAGAAATATCCGAATGATTCCTTTGCCTCAGAAATGCTGACCGAAAGCTTCCTGCAGCAGAAAAACAAATGTCAGGCTCTAATTACCAATGCCCAGACTATGGCTTTGAAATCAGATTACACCAGAGCATTTAACAGTCTCAATGATGCAATGCATACCTGCAAAGGCTCATATTCTCAGATCGCCCGCGCTCAGTACTCAAAAATCTCATCTCAGAAAGATTTTGACGAAAAACTCGAAAAAAGACGCTGATTTCTATTCAAAAAAACATTCATATATAAAAATGAGAGTTGCAGTTTTGTCTACAACTCTCCTGTAAATCTTTTCAAGCTGTATATTTTCTTTACATCTTGGGGCTGGATTCAGCTAGTTTTTCGAGAGAAACAACGTTAGTTGAAACAAAGAAAAAAATATACCTCAAAAAAACAAGAGACTATCCCCCCAAAAAAAATGTAGTGAACTACATTCGGCGCAAGATCTTCCTAAATCAGAATATCCACTGACATTTCAGATTATTGATAAAAATGCCTTTTTTTTGAGAAAAATCACCAATTCCCGAATAATGTAGTAAACTTGTTTAGATTTTTTCTTTTAAGTGAAATGAACTAAGTGAGTTTGCGTTATGACACAGTGTTTTCATACTGTTAAAGAACTAAGAGATTATTTAAAACCTTTAAAAGCTCAAGGAAAGACCGTAGGTCTTGTTCCTACTATGGGAGCTCTGCATCAGGGACATGCAACACTGATATCAAATTCAGCAAAGGAAAATGACATCACTGTTGTTAGTGTTTTCGTAAATCCAACTCAGTTTGGACCAAACGAAGACTTTGATGCTTATCCAAGAACTCTTGATGCTGATCTTGAGGTAGTAGCAAAGGCAGGCGGTGACGTTGTATTTGCGCCTTCTCCTAAAGAGATGTATCCAAGTGCTGATGACACCTGGGTTGAGGTAACAGGTAACATCACCAAGGTTTTATGTGGAAAAACCAGACCAATCCACTTCAGAGGTGTAACCACTGTTGTCTCCAAGCTCTTTAATATCGTTGGACCAACCCGTGCCTACTTTGGACAGAAAGATGCACAGCAGGTTGAAGTGCTGCGCCGTATGGTCAAGGATATGTTCTTTGATCTTGAGCTTAGAATTGTTCCTATCGTAAGAGAAGATTCAGGTCTTGCAAGAAGTTCAAGAAATACCTATCTGTCAGCTGAAGAAAAGACTGCTGCAGTTGTTCTTTCAAAGACTCTTAAGAGTGCCTTAGAGAAATTCAAATCCGGCTGCACAAATTTAAACGACATTATCAGCTTCACAAAGACTGAGATTGCAAAAGAACCTCTGGCCAACATTGAATATGTTGAATGCTACGGTCTTCCTGGTCTTTACGAGCTTAAAGAGGAAATCACAGCCCCTGCCCTGCTGGCAGTTGCAGTACGATTCGGTACAACTAGACTGATTGATAATATCATCCTGGAGTAAAAGATGATTTATACCATGATGCACGGCAAAATTCACCGTGCAACAGTTACAGAGGCAAATCTCGAATACGTCGGCTCTATTACCATTGACGAGGATCTGCTTGAGGCATCAGGCATTCTTCCAGGAGAAAGAGTTCAGATTGTGAATAACAACAATGGTGCCAGACTTGAGACCTACACCATTCCTGGAGAGCGTGGTTCCGGCGTTATCTGTCTGAACGGAGCCGCAGCCCGCTGTGCCATGAAGGGAGATATCGTCATTATCATTGCCTATGCCCAGATGGACGAAAAGGAAGCTCGTGAACTTAAACCAAAGGTGGTTTTAGTTGATGAGAAAAATCACATCGTCAGAAATTTTTCAGAAAAGGCAAACGCTACTGTCTAACAGGAAACCAAATCACCGGGATTTTAAGATGCTCCTTTTTACAGGAGCATTTTTTATAGGTTAAGAAGGGATTTCACAAAAGGAATGGTCAGATAGTGAGACTGTTCAATCTGAGCCTTTTCCAGTCTGTCCAGAATCTCAACAAGTGATCTCATGTCACGGTTGCAGTGTCTGACCAGGAAGGTTGCAGTATTCTCCGGCAGATTGAAGTGTCGCATCTGAGCTCTTCTGGAAACAGCCTCAATACACTCATTCTCATTTAAGTAGTTAAGCTGGAATTTGACTCCGCTTGAAAGTCTGGTGGTCAGATCTTTTTTACTGAAAGGAATGGTATCAAAAGAGGTTCTGCCGCTCATAATCAGAGTGCCTTCACGACGGTCATACCAGCGGTTATACAGACCAAACAGTGAAATCTCAAACTGCTCATCACCGGCGATGGCATCTACATTATCAAGCATAATGATTTTAGGAAGATCAACATCTAAAACCATTGGGCCCAAAGTCTTAGCCAGATTCAGATCTAAGAAGAAACAGTTGTTAATCTGAGCTGAATTCAGCTGAAACAGCGCATTCATAAGATGAGTCTTACCACAGCCCTCTGGGCCGAAATAATAGTAAAACTCATTCACCTCGTTCTCAACAGCACGCTTCAGGGAAGAAACCGCAAAGGAATTTGAACCTTCAACAAAAGTTGAAAAGTCACTTTTATCCGAAATCTTGAAATCTAAAGCCTGCTGATATGGAACCTTGTTTTTTTCTTCCATTTCTATCCTTAATGTTCACTACTATGATTATCTTTCTAAAGCAACTGATGAATTATCTGAATCATCAGTAATGGTAATCACAGGAACATCATTGGAGGTATCTCCGGCAGGCTTCTGAGCAGGAACAGTGGTGGTAACCTCAACGGTCTCCTTTACTGTCTCCTTGGTATAGGCCTCGTTGCCGTAGTTATTGATAGAAGAGGTAACTCTCTGGGTGGTTGTAGTGGTAACAGAACCAACGTTATCGGCTGGCTTTGCAGCACCCTTTGACTCATTGAATCTGTATGTCCATGGAGCAACCTTTGTAAACTCTGAAGCATGGGTAAAGGTACCATCCAGAATAGCTGGAGATGAGCCGGTTGGGATCAGGAAGATAACGCCCTCTGAGTTGTATCCAAGTACCTGAATATCTGATTCATAACCGTAGGTTATCAGAATGCGTTTGATTCTTGGGTAGTCTGCCACATTCTCAATATCGGTAATCAGAACTCTTACACCGCCCTTTACAGGTCCAAGTGCAATAGAGCCATCATCTGTCACAGGAGTAATGGTATCAGCTTCATTTGCGGAGGTGGCAACAGGAGCTGCAGGTGCTGCAGTACTGCCTGTATTTGAGGAGTTCATCAGAACCTGTGCAATCTGAGCAGACATCTGAGAAGTTGCAGTATCAGCATCGCCACTGTTGGCACCGCTGCCTAATGACTTGCCATCTGCATCACAGAGGTTCCACTTTACTGAATAGCCGTTATTGGCTGAATCGCGCTCCATAACACCGCTTACAAAATACTTGGCGTCATAGCGCTTTGAAGCCTTGGCAATCAGTTCATCTGAATGAGAAACGATAGTCTGGGAGTTTACCTGCTGAACATCATCAAGATCCATTACAGGGAACATGATATTGAATCTGTTCTGGGTTGCTGCACCCTGCAGTTTCTTTACGAATTCAGCCTCTCCCTCACCTGAAAGCAGAGAAGAGTCTGCTGAGGACAGATCAGCAATCCAGGCTACAATAGTACCGGTCTCTCCATTCCATACACCGATACCCTTTGATGATAGAAGATTCTTTACCTTCTCGTCATTGAAACTTACACACAGATTATTGCCGTTGATGCTGATGGTTTCAATGGTGGTACGGATATCCTCTAGGGAAAGAGAATGTGAAGGATCAGTAACATTTGCAGAAGTTGCATCGGAGAATGCCTTTACAATCGCATTGTCCATTCCATTGTCCAGTGGAGTCTCAAAAATCTCAGTTGCACTTGCACCACAACTGAGCATTGCCGCACATAATAATGTAATTATTTTCATTGAATTCCCCAAGCCTAATTTCTGCATTTTATTCACTAAAAATAAGAGATATTCCCCGTGTTTTTATGATTTTCTGCTCTCTGAAAAATATGATATCTATCAGATTTTCAAGAGAGATTTTAACAGAACCTCTGTTTTCGTCAAAACCGAAAAAACACAGAAAACATCTGTTGATTAATTATCTGAACACAAAAAGCATATATCTATGATAGCGATCAGTAATACTGCAGGTAACTCTTTATAATATAAGGAGTTTTTGTCAGTATCAAAAGAAAAAATCTACTGATCTGCCATAATTTCACCTGCATAATTCTACCACATACTAGGACACATGAAATTTCATATTTGAGATGAAATTACCCTCCAATTTCTGTAAAATTGCGCACAGAATTTTTCGTTTGACCAAAAGTTTTACCTGGAGACTAAAATGGCATCAAATTTGACCTACAAAGAAGCTGGCGTTGATATTAATGCTGGAGATGAGCTGGTTCAGCGCATCAAGGCCCCTGTTAAAAAGACCACAAGACCAGAGGTTATTGGCGGACTAGGCGGATTTGGAGCTTTAACCAGAATTCCAAAGGGATATACAAATCCTGTATTGGTAACCGGTACAGACGGTGTTGGTACCAAACTGCGTCTTGCAATTGATCTGAAGAGACACTCAACCGTGGGTCAGGATCTGGTTGCAATGAGCGTTAATGATATTGTGGTTCA
This sequence comes from uncultured Succinatimonas sp., assembly GCA_900317105.1. GTDB lineage: Bacteria > Pseudomonadota > Gammaproteobacteria > Enterobacterales > Succinivibrionaceae > Succinivibrio. The sequence goes on from ONFP01000022.1 coordinate 22,417, forward strand.
GGGTGCTGAGCCTTTTTTATTTTTAGACTACTATGGAACAGGTAAGCTGGACGTTGATACAGCTACCACAGTGGTTACCGGAATTGCTCACGGCTGTGAGCTGAGCGGCTGTGCTCTGGTTGGCGGTGAAACCGCTGAAATGCCAGGCATGTACGAGGAAGGCGACTATGACCTGGCCGGTTTTGCTGTTGGTGTTGTTGATGAGGATAAAATCATCGACGGTTCAAAGGTAAAGGTTGGCGACAAGCTGATCGGTATTGCTTCATCAGGCCCTCACTCAAATGGATACTCTCTGATTCGTGCAATTCTTAAGAAATGCGGAGTAAATCCTTTAGAGGACAAGCTTTCAGACGGAACCTTAATAGCAGATGCTCTTATGGCTCCAACCAGAATCTATGTTAAGCAGATCCTCAAGCTGATTAAGGAAGTTGATGTTCACGCTTTAGCTCACATCACCGGCGGCGGTTTCTGGGAGAACATTCCTAGAGTTCTGCCTGAGGGAACCTGTGCAGCCTGTGACGGTGATTCATGGCAGCGTCCAGAAGTATTCAAGTTCCTAAAGACTCAGGGCAACGTTGATGCCTATGAGATGTTCAGAACCTTCAACTGCGGAGTAGGTATGATTGCTGTAGTAGCAGCTGCAGAGGCAGACAAGGCTGTTGAGCTACTTAACTCTTTAGGAGAGAAGGCATGGGTACTTGGTGAAATTGCTCCTACAGGTGCAGACGGCAAGCAGGTTACCATCAAGAACTACGAAAACTTCTAATTTACTTTACAGAATATATTTCGCAGAAAAAGCTTCACTGAAAAAGTGGAGCTTTTTTTATACATTTAAAATGCATATACAAAAACAAATATGTTATAGTAACGCATTTATAAAAGCCTTGAAAAATCTAGGAGACTCAGCGATTTTTATGAGCTTTTCAAAAGACTTTTTCAGGTTAAATAAACAAAACAGCAGACTGTTTTTATGTCTGCTGCAAATGAATAAAGAACTAAAACTCAGGAATATATTTTAGCGTCCTTTGGAGGTGCTACTTGTGAACGCATACAACATTGACTGGTGGGGAAATAAGTATTTTGGAGTAAACAGCAAGGGTCACGTTGTTGTACATCCAAACCCAAATGAAACTGATACAGAAGTAGATCTTGCTGATCTGGTAAAAGAAAGAGCAAAGCTAGGACAGAGACTGCCTGCCTTATTCTGTTTCCCTCAGATTCTACAGAACAGACTTTTTGATATAAACAACGCTTTCAAGGAAGCCCAGGAAGAATACGGATATAAGGGCGGTTACAACCTAATCTATCCTATCAAGGTTAACCAGCATCGCAGAGTTCTAGAATCAATCACCAGCTGTTGTACAGAGTTTGAACCAATCGGTCTTGAAGCCGGTTCCAAGGCTGAGCTGATGGCCGTGCTTGCACATGCCGGCAGAAATCAGTCCATGATTGTATGTAACGGCTACAAGGATCGTGAATACATTCGTCTGGCCTTAGACGGTGAAAAAATGGGTCACCGTGTATTCCTGGTTATCGAAAAAATGTCTGAGCTCAAGATTGTGCTTGAGGAATCCGCCCGTCTTGATGTTATTCCAAGATTAGGTGTCCGTGCCCGTCTGGCTTCACAGGGTTCCGGCAAATGGCAGTCCTCAGGCGGCGAAAGCTCAAAGTTCGGACTGGCTGCCTCTCAGGTTCTGAAGCTGGTTGCTACTTTAAAAGAGCACGGAAAGATTGAATGGCTTCAGCTGCTGCACTTCCACTTAGGTTCACAGATGTCAAACATCCGTGATATCACCCGCGGTGTAAGAGAAAGCTCCAAGTTCTTCGTTGAACTGTCAAAGCTTGGCGTTAACATTAAATATTTCGATGTTGGCGGCGGTTTGGGTGTTGATTATGAAGGCACCCGTTCACAGACAGACTGCTCTGTAAACTACTCATTAAAGGAGTATGCAAACAACATCGTCTGGACCATCGGTGATGCCTGCCGTGAGAATAATCTTCCAGAGCCTAAGATCCTTACTGAATCAGGCCGTGCTCTGACCGTTTATCACGCTGTTCTGGTATCAAACGTAATCGGTATTGAGCGCAACGAATTCACTGTTCCAGAAAAACCTCTTCCAGAATCTCCACGTGCCTTGTTCAACCTGTTTGAAACCTGGGAGGAGATGCACAAGGATGTAATCAGACGTTCATTGCGTGAGTGGCTGCATGACTCTCAGTATGATCTGCAGGAAATCCACGAAGGCTATGTGTCAGGTGACGTTACCCTGCAGCAGAGAGCCAAGGCCGAGCAGATTTATATCTGCATCTGCAAGAAGATTCAGCAGGCTCTGGATCCAACCAACAAGTCTCACCGTGTACTGATTGATGAGCTTGATGAGCGTATGGCGGACAAGCTGTACCTGAATTTCTCCCTGTTCCAGTCTCTGCCTGATGCCTGGGGTATCGATCAGATCTTCCCGGTTCTGCCTTTAGAGAATCTGGATAAGCCACTTACCAGACGTGCTGTACTGCTGGATATCACCTGCGATTCTGACGGTGCCATCTCTCAGTATGTTGAAGGTGATGATATCTCCAACACCATGCCATTCCCAGAGTATGATGTGGACAATCCTCCTATGATCGGCTTCTTCATGGTTGGCGCATACCAGGAAATTCTTGGTAACATGCATAACCTGTTCGGCAACACCGAAGTTTATGATGTATATGCCTATGGAGATGGGAAAGTCAGTGTTTCTCTGTCAGATGAGGGAAGTACTGTTGCAGATATGTTACGATATGTACTGCTGGATCCATCCAAGCTGCTCAACGAATTCAGCAATGAGGTTTTAAGAAATCAGAATAATCTTGATGAAAAGACACAGCGCGCTTTCATCGAGGAATTTAAATCAGGTCTATATGGTTATACCTATCTAGAGGAAGACTAAATGCAGACATTAAATCACGAGAACGATATTTCACTGGTATCTAATGCCTTTGGATTTCTACGTACACCTTTAAACTTTGAGCCATACAGCAGTGATGCTGATGTGGTAATTACAGGTGTTCCTTTTGATATGGCTACCTCCGGCCGTGCAGGCACCCGCTTTGGACCAAATGCCATCAGACAGATTTCAACCCAGCTGGCATGGGAGCACTGTCGCTATCCATGGAAGTTCAACGTTCTGGATAAGCTGAACGTTGTTGACTGCGGAGATCTGGTTTATTCATTCGGTGACAACCAGGATATGGTAAACAAGCTGATAGCTCATGCAGACAAGCTACTTGCATCAGGTAAGAAGATGCTGACCTTCGGCGGTGATCATTTCATCACCCTGCCTCTTCTACGCGCTCATGCCAAGAAATACGGCAAGCTGTCACTAATTCATTTTGATGCTCACGCTGACACCTATTCAAACGGTTCAGATTTCGATCATGGCACCATGTTCTATCATGCTCCTAATGAAGATCTGATTGACGTCAAGAAGTCAGTTCAGGTTGGTATCCGTACTGAATTTGATGAGAAGGACGGTTTCCTGGTACTGGACGGTGCTGCTGCAAATGATATGTCTGTTGAGGATATTTCCCTTGCAATCCATGAGAGAGTTGGCGGTAGCAAGTGCTATATCAGTTTTGATATCGACTGTCTTGATCCTGCATACGCTCCTGGTACAGGTACTCCTGTAGTAGGAGGTATGAGCACCGACAAGATCATGAAGATTCTACGCGCTCTTAAAGATCTTGATATTGTGGGCATGGACATTGTTGAAGTTTCACCAGCTTACGATCATGGTGATATTACATCATTAGCTGCAGCTTCAATCGCACTTGAGATGCTGTACATGGAAGGCTACAAGAGAATGTAATCTTCACTCTCTTCCACGTTATGTGTAACTAAGAGTCATCAATAATCCTCAGCACCAGCTGGGGATTTATATTACAAACTTCCTCAAGATCCACCTAGATTACATAACTTATATTGTCTACTACAAAAGCTATCTGTTGTGTAATGTCTGTTTTTCTCCACACTGAAACATAACGCTGAGTATTTACCTGCAATTTTTCTTTCATTGAAAAAAGCTCAGATTTTCTCATATTAATGTGATTTTCAAAGCATTTTAAATATCAAAAGTAGTCATTAATTACTCAAAATCACAATTATCTACCATAGTTAAATTATGGGCATTCTTTTGTTAATGCTTGAAATATTTTTTTTTCGGGGAGTTGTGAATGAAAACTAATACCATTGACAAAAGTGAATCATGTGCTTTAGAAAATAAAAAGATGCAGAAAGTCTCAAATGACACTCTTTATAAAGAAATTAAACTGAAAAATTCTCCTCGAATAAAGCCTCTTGCCGTTGCTTTAAGTGTCGTTCTTTCATATTTTCCGTTTTCAAGTCAGGTTGACGCTCAAGGATTTACCTCTCCATGGATAGTAGGACCAACAGAGACTATATATCTTTACGGAGATAACCAGATTAACGTTTCTAATTTCTACGAAGGTGCAACTGCGATTATTTACGGCACTCTTGATTATACAAAAAGCACAAGTATTGAGACCAATATTTATGCCAACTTCAAATTAGGAATGCCTTATAATGACTTCAACAGCATAACAGTATACGGAAATCTTATAGGTAATAATGGGATTAGTGCTCTTTATGGAGTCTATGTAAATACTAATATAGTACAAGCAAACAATAATACCTTGTTTTTTAAAGCAGGAAGTACAGTAAAAAACGTTCGTGTTTACGGAGCAAAAATTGATAATAAAGGCACCCCTTATGCTGCAACTACTAATTACAACACAGTAATTATTGAGAAAGGAAGTAATTTTACGGGAAATAAAGATCTAGTTGGAGGATATGCAATTTCAGAAAATAATTCATCGGCCTCAAATAATAAAATTATTATTGGATCAGGTGTATTTACTGCCCGGATACGAGCCGGTTGGACAACAACAGCTTCAGCAACCAGTTCAGCAAGTATGTCAAACAATGAGGTATACCTGTATGGAGATGCTGATGTAAGTAGTGAAAATGCAAAAATATATGGAGGTATTGATACAAGTTATGTTGATCCAGATACCCACGTTAAAGATAAAGCAGGTTCCGTAATTGCAGGTAACACTCTAATCTTTGGCTATAACAACATGCCATGGGAGCCTTCAAACTATACGGTTGGCAGTGTAAATAATTTCTCGACCATTCGCCTGGATACAGTAACCTGGGGCAAAACTATTATCATCAATTCATTATCCAATTTCTCCACAGATTCACGTGAAACAAAGGTAGATACATCAAACGTAAGTTTTTCCGGAGTTCAAATGCTATCTCCAGGAGATAGCTATGATATGCTGACAGTTTCCAATAAAGATCCAGAAGCAAGTCTCGGTCTGACAACAGGTGAATCAAGTTTTACTTTCGGTACTGCCCTTGAAGGTTCAGGTACAGCAAAACTTTCAGGAAATACAGTTACCTATACCGTTAATAGTATCGAGGCTCAACCTCAGACACATACTGCTGCCATGGCAATGTCTGCTGCTGCAGTTGCTCTAAACCAGGGGGCGGATACAAGCTCAGCAGCCTCATCTAATCTTGCAAATTCAGGACTCACCGGAGTACAGGCATTCTCATCTGTAGGAGGAGGAATGGCTCGTGTTAACACCGGCTCTCACGTTAATGTGAATACCCTGAACTTTTCTGTTGGTGTAGGTAACAACATTCAAAATGACTTCGGTCTGCTTTCAGTAGGCGCTGCATTTGAAGCAGGCTTTGGAAAGTTCAAGAATCACTTTAATGCAGGTAAGGCAGATCCATACATCAAGAAAAACGGTGATATCAGCTATTACGGTGTCACTGTTTTATCAAATATGGCATTTGAGAATCTATGGCATGTAAACGGAGCTTTAAGATACGGTCGTATAAAAACCTCTCAGAATAGAGCTTTATACAATCTTTATACAGGTCAGGCCTACGACATTGACCTAAGTTCCTACTACATAGGAGCCGAATTAGGTGGCGGTAAGGTTATTAAACTTGATGATCTTAACGCTCTGGATTTGTACGGAAAGTATTTCTTCCTGCATCAGGATGGAAACACCTTTAACGCTAGCGGTAAATACGAGCTATCATCAGTGAACAGTCACCGTTTAAGACTTGCTGGCAGATACAGTCATAACTACACTCCAACAACAGTTCTATACACAGGTCTGGGTGCTGAATACGAGTTTGACGGCAAATCTGAACTAAAGATTGACGGAATTTGGGCAAAACCTTCCAAGATGGACGGTATCAGAGGATTCGGAGAACTGGGCGTTACTATTCAGCCATCATCAAATAAGGGACTTATTTTTGATTTGGGTATTAAAGGTCTGTTAGGTGATGGATTCAGAGGTGCATGGGCCAATGCAGAAATGAAATATCTGTTCTAATGGTTCAACGTCTATGCAAAAGCCAGACTACTATTTATATAGCAATCTGGCTTTTTTGTGTTTATTCGTCGTTTTCGACTTCTTCAATAGCCTCAAAAGGACAAACTGACTGGCAGGCTGCACAATCAGCGCACACTGAAGCTTCAATCTGAAAAGAGCCGTCATCCTGCTGTTCAATAGCTCCGCAAGGGCATATATCCTGGCATTCGCCACATTCTGAACAAACTTCTTTGTTAATTACAAACATCGGTTCCACCATATTGGTATGAATAATTCTTGTGGAGGCATATAATACTCTATATTTTTGATTTAAAAAAGGCTTATATATGGACGAGATTAGAGAGAATTTATCAAAAGTCCACCAGGAAATAATAACTTCATGCAGTAAATACGGCAGATCTGAAGAAAAAATCATTGCCGCATATAACTGCGGTGAACGTCATTTCGGTGAATCCTATGCAGTAGAAGCCAGCGAAAAAATCGCCCATCTTAAGGAACAGGGCTACAGGGATATAATCTGGCATTTCATCGGACCAATCCAGAAAAACAAAACCCGTCTTATCGCAGAGCATTTTGATATGGTGGAGAGTCTGGACCGAGCAATTGTGGCTACCCGCTTAAATGATCAGAGACCGGAAGGACTTCCTCCTCTTGAGGTTCTCATTCAGGTGAACATCTCTGATGAGGATCAGAAATCAGGCTGTGCAATCAGTGAAATCGACACCCTGATTGAAACCATACAGAAATGTCCGAAACTGAAGCTTAGAGGCTTTATGGGCGTGGGCATGGATACTCCTGATTTTGAGGTAATCGATAAAGAATTTTCTAAATTAAAGTCCTTATTTGATGAGTACTCAAAGAAACTTGAGGACTTTAATATCCTCTCCATCGGAATGACTCATGATCTGGATATTGCAGTAAAGAATCAAACCACCGAGGTTAGAATCGGTACAGCTATTTTTGGCGCAAGAGAATACAAGACAATGAACACAGACAATCAGAAAATCGCTTTCATCGGTGGAGGCAATATGTCCACCTGCATTTATGAAAGCATTATAGCCTCAGGCTTTAATCCACAGAATATCACCATATCAGGACCGCATCTTGAGAAACTAGAAAAATTCAAGGCAAAAGGCTCTGTTATCACCACCGACAATATTGAAGCTCTGAAGAATGCTGACACAGTGTTCCTCGGAGTAAAGCCTCAGATTCTGACCTCTGTTCTGGATGAACTGGCAGCTTCAGGTATTGCCTTAAACCACAAGCTGTTTGTGTCTATGGCGGCAGGCTACAAACTGAGATCAATTGAGAAAAAGCTTAATACCAGAAAGATCATCCGCATCATGCCTAATACTCCGGCAAAACTCGGCTTAGGTGTGATTGCTGTAGTTTATGACTCAGAAGTCAGCGACAATGAAAAGCAGCTGAGTGAAAAGATGCTTGAAAAAATGGGTACCTGCATTGTAGGTGATGAGGATAATCTTAATGTTATCGGAGCAGTTGCCGGCTGTGGTCCTGCTTTTGTGTACAGATTCATGGAAGCTTTAATCGCTGAAGCTGTAGCTCACGGTCTTTCTGAGGACAATGCAAGAAAAATTGTCGAGCAAACTGTTCTCGGATCAGCTAATATGTCACTTAAGAATCAGGACTGTACCTTAGCCTCACTGCGTGAAGCTGTAACCTCAAAGGGCGGTACTACCTACGCAGGTCTGTGCAAGATGACTGAGGGCAATTTTGAACAGATTATAAAGAATACTGTTCAGGCCAGTCTTGATAGAACATATGAATTTGAAAAGATGTTTTAAACGGAAAATAACATGCAATTAAATTTCTACATTATGCTTGCTGAAGCAGTAATCATACTGTTCGAGCTGCGTTCTTTAATGCAGAGTTCAGGTATTGACTACTACCATCCGGCAACTCAGCTGGTTGTAAAGCTGACCGAACCGGTAATGAAATTGTTACCTTTCAGAAACAGAAACATTAAAGGCTTTTACTATGCAGGATTTATTGTTGCCTTTGTACTGGCCCTTATGTTCTGGTTCGGACTGATTACAATATTCGGCGGTTCAGTAAATATTACCGCAATTATTATGTATGGTGCGCTAATGACTATTAAGAGTTTCGGATATCTGCTGCTGTTTCTGCTTTTAGCTCAGGCTCTATGCTCATGGCTTCCTGCCACCAGAGAATACAGCTTCATGTTCGGACAGCTGACCTACCCTATCGTAGCACCTGTGCAGAAGATTATTCCACCTATCGGAATGATTGATATCTCTCTGATGATTGTGATGATCGCTATCTTTGCTCTAAACAGACTGGCCTATTCAATATTTGGCATGAACTGGGCAATCCTATAAAAAAAATCTCCAGTCATATTTAGTGGCTGGAGACCTTCTTCAAACTTCTTTAACCGTTACTCAAGCGTAAACTCAGGAATCTCTTCCTCAATATTCTCATCAGCATCAATCTTAGGAAGTTCAACTTCTAATGAAGTAATCTTCTGATATCCGCGAGGAAGCATATCACCTACCTTGGTTCTGCTTCCAAGTCTTTCAAGAATTTCCTTATTATTCAGCTTGATAATCTTCTTGCCTGAATGAACAGTTAAGGAGGCACCTTCAGGGATAATCGCCATAGTAGCAAGGCCATCAGCGCCAATGGTTACCTTAGCGGTATTAAGTCCCATAAGCTTGTTACCCTTTCCAGATGAAAGCTCAGGAAGTTCATCCAGCTTGTAAATAAGCAGACGACCTGCCTTACTTGCAACAGCAAGCAGGTCTGTCTTCCTGTTGATAACCTCAACCGGAGGCAGAATTACTGCATCCTCATCAAGATTGATTAAAGCCTTACCAGCCTTTGCTCTTGTCTGCATATCAGTAGACAGAGTTATGAATCCTCTACCCTTGTCCGAGGCTACCACCAGATACTTGTCCTTGTGAGGGATCACCACGTGACAGGCTTTTTCACCTGGCTGGAAGTTTACCTTGGCAGACAGAGGCTCTCCCTGACCTCTGGCAGATGGGAGGTCTTTAATATCAACGCTGTAGGCACGACCAAGTGTGGAGATGAAGCAGGCCTGATCATTAGTCTTACCGGATGCCTTTGACAGGAACTTGTCTCCAGAACGGTAATTGAGAGATGAGGCATCAACGTCATGACCGGATGCGGCACGAACCCAGCCCATCTTTGAGAGAACAACTGTAACAGGAGTACTTGGAATAAGCTCCTCTTCCTTAATAGCTACAGCAGCCTCTCTCTGAACTACAGGACAGCGTCTCTCATCACCGTATAGTTTTGCATCTGCAAGAATTTCTTTTTTAAGGAAAGTCTTAAAACGAGCCTCTGAGCCTAACAGTGTCTCAAGATGTTTCTTTTCGTCGTTAAGCTTATCCATCTCAGCTTTAATCTTGAGTTCTTCAAGTCGGGCCAGCTGACGCAGTTTGGTCTCAAGAATATATTCAACCTGAGCTTCTGACAGGCCGAATCTCTCAATCAGCTTACTCTTAGGATCATCTTCATGGCGGATAATCTCAATTACCTCATCGATATTGAGAATAACCATCATGAAACCTTCTAAGAGATGCAGTCTCTTGTTTACAGCTTCAAGGCGGTGAGACAATCTCTTCTTAACAGTCTCGATTCTGAATACCAGCCACTCTTTAAGGATAGTCTTCAAATCCTTAACTGCAGGTTTACCATCAAGTCCCAGAATATTGATATTAACTCTGTAGGTGTTCTCAAGAGAGGTTACAGCATACAGATGCTCCATCAGCTCATCTATGTTCACACGGTTAGAGCGAGGTGTGATTACAATACGTATTGGATTGTTTCTGTCTGAGGCATTGGTAATATCAGAAACCAGAGGCAGTTTCTTCTTGCTCATCAGATCAGCAATCTGCTTTTCGATAGTTCCTACAGAAATCTGATAAGGAAGAGAGGTAATGATAATCTCATTCTTCTCGACAGTATAGACAGCACGCTGTCTGATTGTACCTCTGCCGGTCTCATAAATCTTTCTTAATTCCTCAGGGGAATTGGTAATCTCAGCAGCACAAGGATAATCTGGAGCAGGAACAAACTGCATCAGATCATCTACTGAAGCATCCGGCTTATCAATCAGATGAACCACGGCGTTGGCTATCTCATTCAGATTATGAGGTGGGATGTCGGTAGCCATGCCTACCGCAATACCGGTTGTACCGTTTAGAAGAATATTTGGCAGACGAGCCGGAAGATATTTAGGCTCATCCACAGTACCGTCAAAATTTGGAATCCACTCGACACAGCCGGTATTAAGATCCTGCAGCAGCACCTCTGAATAAGGAGCAAGTCTGGATTCGGTATAACGCATAGCAGCAAATGACTTAGGATCTTCCACATCACCCCAGTTTCCCTGGCCGTCGACCAGAGGATATCTGTAGGAGAATGGCTGAGCCATCAGCACCATGGCCTCATAACAGGCACTGTCGCCGTGAGGATGATACTTACCCAGAACTTCACCAACAGTTCTTGCTGACTTTACATGCTTTGCTTTAAAGTTGATGCCGAGCTTTGCCATGGCATACACAATTCGTCGCTGTACAGGTTTCATACCGTCAGCAACAGATGGCAGTGCACGATCTCTGATCACACTCATGGAGTAATTCAGATAGGCATTTTCAGCAAACTGCTGTAAAGGCATCAGTTCGATGCCCTCAAGGCTTAAATTTCGATTTTTTTCTTCTGACATCTAAATTTTTCTCACACAACAACGGGCGTTGCGTTTATAATTTATATATATAACAATTATATTTTAAAACAATACAGCAAATAATTTAAATTTTTTTGTGTACTTCGATTCATGGTATACGTTATGAGATATGTACGTTTTTTATCAGCTTTAGCACTTGTTGGCTGTATTTTTTCTGCATCTGCAAAGAATGTTCACGATATTCCAGATTCTCTTTTAGCTAGAGCCGTAAGCTCTTCTATTCCTTATGATGCTCAGTTCGATTACGGCAAACAGGGAAAATCAGCAGATTTTATAAATTCAATCTATCCTGATTATCAGTCATCAGCTTCATTAACCGGTAAGCCTACAGGAACAACTAATCTTGGATCAAACTCTACCAATACTGAGGCAGTTACGCATTCATCCACTTTCACCAATAAAATAGTTGATAGAGTGATAGTTAACAAGAGAGCCCATCAGATGATCCTGATGAAAGATGGACAGGAAGTCAGAAAATTCTGGATTGCCCTGTCAGACAGACCGGAAGGTAAAAAGATGTTTGAAGGTGACCGCAGAACACCTGAGGGAACCTATATTCTGGATTATGTAAAAAGACGTTCAAGTTTCTACAAAGCAATTCATATCTCTTATCCAAATGCACAGGATATTGAGAATGCTCGTAAATACGGCAGAAGACCTGGCGGCATGATCATGGTTCACGGTCAGCCAAATTCAAAGAGAGAGTATCATGACTCAATCCAGAGAACCAACTGGACCAACGGCTGTATCGCTCTTCTGAATCCTGACATGGATATCTTCCTGTCAATGGTAGATGAGGGAACTCCAATTACCATCAATCCTTAAGAAGGAAGCTATCTCTCTGACAAAGCCTGCTTCTATGCAGGTTTTGTTTTATGGAAGAGACCCATTCCACTTTTTTTATGATTCCATGTGAGAATTTTCATCTGAAGACTTAATCACCATAAAATCCTCGTCATTCTTTCCTGTAACCGCATTCTCAAAGGCAGAGATAATTCTGTTACTTTCTATAGTAAAAATAGTATAGGCAAATATGGCTGATATTATTGCAGAAATAAGAGGTATTCCCTTTCTTATTATCTGAGTTAAAGTATTGTTGGTAAGTTTTACACCAAGTGCTTTGCATACTTCTCTTATTAGCTGAGGCAGGAGCAGTTCCTGATGTTTCTGCAGCTGAGATATAAGCTGCTTCTTTGCCTGTTTGGCAACAAACTTAAAGGCCTTGTTCGCCTTGCTGACTCCAGCTCCAACTCCCAGAGCAATAATCATCATATCCCGAAATTCCTCTTCAGTCATACAAGGAGGAAAGCCGTAAATATAGGCTATTTTCTGAGAAAGAACAAAAGTATGATAAAAGAATTGAACAGTATCCACAGGAACAGCAACAAAAATAAAGATACCGCCTGGGACACCACAGGCAGCAGATAATGCCGATAATCCAGTCCTGTGGTGGCGTCTAATCTTCATGGCAAGAGTCTTCAGCTCTTCGGATGACAGGACTTCCAAAGGTGATGTTTTAATGGCCTGCTCTATCTGATCTGAAGTGCATCCTGCAGATAATAAAGCTTTTCGTAAAAAGCGTTCGCGATCGACCTTAACAAATGGAAGTTTGAAGGTTGCATTTAAAGCCTTTAAGAGAAACAGATCTCGTGTTCTTGGTTTAGTAGCAACTGTTTCAGTCATATACGCGACACTTTTTACAACTTGCTATATCAATAGATGAGCACCTTTAGTCATCTGGAAACCAGATTGCAGAAAGATTAGCATCATCATCTCGGTGCTCGTTAAAGAAGATTTCAACAGCTTTAATATCATTCTTTAAGGAACCCTCAGCAGCTACAAACTGAACCGTAGCACATAAGACCTGATCAGGCTCTCCGATATCAGGAGCAAACTCATCCCTTTCATCAGCATTTCTCAGCGAAATTTCCATGGAGTAGTCTTCATCTGTATCCAGTCTGTACAGCCTGTCATAGGCATCTTCGTCATTGATAGGAAGAGCATCTGAAGCTAGGATATGAAAAAGATCAAGTGCATAATCAACGTAATCGTTGAACTCGTCTTCTGTTAAAGCATTAATATCAATCATTTGAAACTAGTTCTCCGCCGGTACAGAATACTGCCTCTGATACATGGTGGAGGCTGTTCAGACAGCCTTTTTTGAAGCTCTTAGAAGCCTCATCCCACATATTCTCCTGAACATAGCAGTTCCTAACCTTTACAAGACAGATTCCTTTATCCTCGAACAGAGCCTTATCATTAAGCTCACACTCAAAGTATGCTAAAGCCCCCTTGATAACCGGGAACTTAAACAGCTCTGATTCCTCTGTATCAACGTTCTGCTCAACAAATTTATTAACAGAACAGTCTCTACCATGAATAGAACCTAGTTTAAGAATTTCTGAAATCTGATTAGAAGCAGGAACAGCTACAACAATCTTACTTCCGTTACGAATGTTCTCTGAAGTAGTATGCCCTTTGTCCAAAACAAGAATTAACTCGTCAGTATCAAAAGGACAATTCCAGGCAGCACTCATACCATTTGGAGTTCCATCCTTTGACTTGGTAAAAATACAAATCATAGGACCACCGGTAAAAGCTCTGTAAGCCAGGTTGGATTCAATCTTCTTATACATGTAATAATCCTTAGTTAGTTATTTATGTATATATAACAACTGAGAAAAGAATAGCACGAATTGAAATTAAGAGACTAGTGACAATTACAAAGATTACGAAACAAAGAAGAAATATTAAGAAAAATGAGAGGACAGATATAAAACAGCCGCATAAAAGATGCGGCCATTTGTAAATTACATTATTGAATCAAGCTCTGCTGGAGGCCAGTTCTCTAGGCGCATACCAAGAGATAAACCTCTCTCAGCAAGAACATCCTTGATCTCGGTAAGAGATTTTTTACCAAGATTTGGAGTCTTAAGAAGCTCAACTTCAGTCTTCTGTACAAGATCACCAATGTATTTAATGCCTTCAGTCTTTAAGCAGTTAGCTGAACGAACAGTTAACTCTAAATCCTCAACAGGACAGATCAGCTTAGGATCGATTAGAGGACGGAATGAAGCATCTTCAGCAGGTGCTACAGAATTTCTGATGTCAACGAATGAATTTAACTGATCAGCAAAAATAGTTGCAGCAATGCCAACTGCATTCTTTGGATCAATTGTTCCGTTGGTTTCGATGTCTAGTATTAACTGCTCTTTCTTGTCAGCTAGTGGTGCAGTGTGAACTGCAACATTTAATACTGGGCAGTAAGAAGCGTCAATCAGTAGACGACCAATAAATCTTTCTTCAGTGCCATCTACGTGTGGATGATTTACTGAAGGAACATATCCACGACCACGGGTTACGTGAAGGTGCATATTAAGTTCTTTGTTTTCTTCTGTCAGATGACAGATGATCTGCTCAGGATTTCTAATTTCGATGCCAGCAGGACACTGAATATCACCTGCAGTTACAGGGCCAATGCCTTTCTTTCTAATATGAAGAACTGGTTCATCTCTTAGCATTCCTTCAGCAGCTACAGCAACTTCTTTTAGATTTAAAAGAATAAGAAGAATATCTTCTTGTATGCCTTCTACTGCACTGTATTCATGCACTACACCATCAATTTCAACTGCGGTGATGGCATATCCAGGAATAGAGGACAGCATAATACGACGGAGTGCTGTGCCTACACATCTTTTATGTTTGGCTTAATAGAATCAATGATCTGATCCAAGGTCTCACCCTCGTTTTTAAGTACAGTTAGTAAGCTAGAAAATCTAAATGGGCGCAGTTAGACAGCGCCCATCAGGATTTTTATTCAGCTGCAGATGAATCTTTTGACTCTTCAGCAACTTCTGGGCGGTCAGTTAGCATGATGTAAGCAACTGGTGCTCTATCACATGCACGTAAACCAGCCTTTAAGATACGGGTGTAGCCGCCGTTACGGTTAGCAGATAGCTTACCGATAACAGTGAAAAGCTTAGCTACAACTGCATCGTCACGAAGACGAGCAAAAGCTAAACGACGGTTAGCAACAGTATCAACCTTAGCTAGAGTGATTAATGGCTCAACGAAGCGACGTAGTTCCTTAGCCTTAGGAACAGTGGTCTTGATTACTTCGTAAGTGATTAATGCCTTAGCTAGGTTACGGTACAGAGCAGCACGATGTGCTGAAGTACGACCTAAATGACGGCCACTTAAACGATGACGCATTTTTAATTCCTTCTAAAACAGTTATTTGTTTGGCACACGAAGTCCTGCAGGAGGCCAGTTAGCCACACGCATACCTAAAGACAGATTTCTCTGAGCAAGAACATCCTTAATTTCATTTAATGACTTCTTACCTAGATTTGGAGTCTTTAGAAGTTCAACTTCAGTTCTTTGTACCAAATCGCCGATGTAAATGATTTGCTCCGCCTTTAAGCAGTTTGCTGAACGAACAGTAAGCTCTAAATCATCAACAAGCTGCATTAAAACAGGATCTGGCATAGGAGGAGCAGCTGGAGTAACAACTCTCTCACTGATTTCTTCCTTATCAACCAGATTTACCATGCTGTCACAGATCAGGCTAGAAGCTTTCATTAAGGCAACCTCTGGAGCAATAGTTCCATCGGTTTCCATATCAATGACTAATCTGTCTAAGTCTGTACGCTGTTCAACACGAGCTGACTCAACCTCATATACGTAACGACGTACTGGGCAGTAGTTAGCATCAATCAGAATAACGTCCTCTGACTCGGCAGGTACATGGTCCTCAGAGGTGGTTTTAACATAGCCACAACCTGAGGTAATGCGAAGTTTCATCGACAACGAAGCCTTGGCACCTTTTAAAGTGCAAATACGGGCTTCAGGGTCAACAAATGATAAATTTTCAGGACATACGATGTCAGAAGCATGAACTTCTCCCTCGCCACGTCTCTCAATTGTTAACCAAACAGGCTCAGTAAGAGGCTCTTTTGAAGTAATTGCAAGTGATTTTAAATTCATAACCACTTCGAAAATACTTTCAACAAGATCATCCTTTTTGCTGTTTACATTCTTTACGCCCGCCATCTGGAATGCATCAATTGCTGTTCCAGACAGGGTCTTTAGTAAAATTCCACTTAAAGCTACACCAAGAGTATAACCGAAACCACGCTCCAAAGGCTCAAGCACTAAACGTGCATGATTTGGACTGATTTCATTATAATCAACTGGCTTTGGCTTTAGTAGTTCAACAACAGACACTAGAGATACCCCACATTGTTAAAGCGGTGCTGGCAATGTTGCCTAAATTACTTAGAATACAATTCGACGATCAGTGCTTCCTTGATATCAGAAGGTAGCTCTGCACGCTCAGGATTGCTCTTATAAGTACC
Organism: uncultured Succinatimonas sp.; assembly: GCA_900317105.1. Classification (GTDB taxonomy): domain Bacteria; phylum Pseudomonadota; class Gammaproteobacteria; order Enterobacterales; family Succinivibrionaceae; genus Succinivibrio. The sequence goes on from ONFP01000022.1 coordinate 38,941, forward strand.
CTTCATATGATCGTGATCAACATCGATCCAAGTAGGTTTTGTAGCACGCTGACCGCTTAAATCGATAGCTGCCTTGATACGTAACTGCTTCTTAGCCTTTTCGCGAACAGCTACAACATCAGAAGGCTGAACCTGGTAAGAAGGAATGTTTACGATCTGATCGTTTACAGTAATAGCCTTGTGGCTTACTAACTGACGTGCTTCCATACGAGTTGAACCAAAACCCATACGATAAACAACGTTATCTAAACGAGCCTCTAGAAGCTGTAACAGGTTCTCACCGGTGTTACCATTCATTCTTGAAGCTTTCTTGTAGTAGTTACGGAACTGACGCTCTAGAACGCCGTAAATACGACGAACCTTCTGCTTCTCACGTAACTGCATGCCGTAATCTGATAGACGTGCTTTGTTTGCGCCATGCTGACCAGGTGCAGTATCTAACTTGCACTTGGTGTCAATTGCGCGAACGCCTGACTTTAAGAATAAGTCTACACCCTCACGGCGGCTTAATTTCAGGGCTGGACCTGTATATTTTGCCATTTATCTTTCTCCAGAAATTGAACTCGACAGGTTATACGCGACGCTTTTTAGGTGGGCGACAACCGTTATGAGGGATAGGGGTAACATCAGTAATGTTAGTGATCTTGTAACCCTGTGCATTTAAAGCACGGATTGAAGACTCACGACCAGGACCTGGTCCCTTTACCATAACTTCAAGGTTCTTAACACCGAACTCTTTTGCAGACTCGCCTGCACGCTCAGCAGCAACCTGTGCAGCATATGGAGTTGATTTACGTGAACCACGGAAACCTGAACCACCTGCGGTTGCCCATGAAAGAACGTTACCCTGTCGATCTGAAATGGTTACGATAGTGTTATTGAAAGATGCATGGATATGAGCTACGCCATCAGCAACCTGCTTCTTTGAGCGCTTGCTTGTGCGAGCCTTGTTATTAATTTCTGCCATCTAAAGCTCTCCTACTTCTTAATGCTCTTACGTGGACCCTTACGAGTACGTGCATTAGTCTTAGTACGCTGACCACGTACTGGTAAACCTCTGCGGTGACGTAAACCACGATAAGTACCTAAGTCCATTAGGCGCTTGATGTTCATAGAAATTTCACGGCGTAAGTCACCTTCAACGGTGAACTTGCCAACTTCGGCACGAATCTTGTCGATGACAGTCTCATCTAAGTCTTTTAACTTAGCATACTCATCAACACCAGCGTTAGCTAAGATTTCGCTAGCGCGGGTTGGGCCGATACCATAGATTGACTGTAAAGCAATCACGGCGATCTTCTGATCAGGCACATTAATGCCAGCTATACGGGCCACTATTGATCTCCTATAACATAGGTCGGTTTAAAACAAAGGCTGTCGCAAAGCCCGTTAGGATACGCGACAACCGCTATAGTGCACTTTGGCATGTCAGAAAAGCACCAAGATTTCTCTTAGTGCTTTTTAAGCTGTATGATTATACAGATTTTAATCTAAATATGCAACATAAATTGCATATTTAAAGCATTAGCCCTGACGCTGCTTATGCTTTGGATTATCGCAGATAACACGTACTACACCATTGCGACGAACAATTTTGCAGTTGCGGCAAATCTTTTTAACTGAAGCACCAACTTTCATTTTTATTCTCCAATTAACAAATATTAACGACCGTAATTTCTTAAATTTGCTTTACGCATGATGTCGCCATACTGCTGATTCATCATGTGACTCTGTAACTGAGATACGAAGTCCATGCATACAACAACAATAATCAATAATGATGTACCACCGAAATAGAACTGGACATTAAACCAATTCATAAGTAACTGTGGAACAAGGCATACTGCTACCATGTATAAAGAACCACTTAAGGTTAGACGAGTCATTACCTTATCAATGAATCTTGCTGTCTGCTCACCAGGACGGATACCAGGAATAAAGGCACCACCCTTCTTTAAGTTCTCTGCTACTTCACGAGGATTAAACACAAGTGCAGTATAGAAGAAGGTAAAGAATACGATAGCAGCTGCATATAGTAATTCATATAGAGGCTGACCAGGTTGTAAGAACACTGAAATGCTGCTTAAAACATTAGCTACAGCATTATCGCCTTGGCCGAACCAAGATACAACAGTACCAGGGAACAGAATAATTGATGAAGCAAAAATTGCTGGAATAACACCTGATAAGTTGATCTTTAATGGTAAATTAGAGCGTGGCTGAGAGTAAATTCTATTACCCATCTGGCGTTTAGCGTATTCGATTACGATCTTACGCTGACCGCGCTCAACGAAAACCACGAAGAAGGTCACTAGGACCACAACTACACCAATCAGTAGCAATGCGATGGTTGATAAATCACCCTGACGTGACTGCTCAAAGGTTCTTGCAAGTGCTGAAGGCAGACCTGCTACGATACCAGCGAAAATGATAAGTGAAATACCATTTCCAACGCCACGCTCGGTAATCTGTTCACCAAGCCACATTAGCAACATAGTACCGGTTACTAAGCTAACAGTTGTAACAAAGTAGAAACCGAAACCAGGATTATCAACTAATCCAGGCATCATGTTTGGAATACCGGTTGCCATACCAAAAGCCTGAATTGCTGCAAGGAGCACTGTTGAAATACGTGTGTACTGAGTAATCTTACGACGACCAGACTCACCTTCTTTACGAAGAGCAGCTAAATCCTTGTTAATAACAGCAAGCAATTGGATGATAATTGATGCAGAGATATATGGCATGATACCTAATGCTAAAACTGAAGCACGCTCTAAAGCGCCTCCAGAGAACATGTTGAACATGCCAATAATGGTTCCGCTTTGCGAATCGAAAACGCGTTGAAGTACGTCAGCATTCACACCTGGAACAGGAATATATGAACCAAGTCTGAACATAATTAAAGCAATAACAACAAATAAAAGACGCTGACGTAATTCGCCAGAGCCCTTAGTCTGCTGATTTGCCATTTCGCGACTTCTTTCAAAAAGCGACTTTCTAGCCATGCAAAACCTCATTAGGGGGCTATAAAGCCCCCGTTAATAACTAGCCTCTAGCAGCCTTTTTTGCTGCCTTCTGCTCTGCAGTCTTCTTGGCAGGCTTTACCTTGCCAACTGCTGCTAGGTTATCTAAACGAGTCTTCTGCTTAGCAGCTGACTTCTTGTTTGATAACTCGCGACGAGCAGCTGCATCAGTAGTGTACTGAGCAATCTCAACGGTACCGCCAACTGCCTCAATAGCAGCCTTAGCACCCTTGGTGCAGCCTAAGCCCTTTAGAGTGATCTTCTTGGTGAAGTTAGGAACGCGTGATAATACAACCTTTACGTACTTAACTTTCTTGTTGATTAAACGAGCTGCTAATAAAGCATTCATATCAACAACATCACCTTCGATACGATTTAAATCGTTTAGTGTTACTTCAGCAGTAACGTCAGCCTTTGGAGACCAGAAACCAAATTTTGGTAAACGGATCTTTAATGGCATCTGACCGCCTTCGAAGCCTGGACGCTTGTGAGCGCTCTTACGTGCGCCAGCACCCTTAACACCACGACCACAGGTCTTACCTAAGCCTGAACCAATACCACGACCAACGCGGTTAGAAACCTTGCGTGATCCCTCTGCAGGCTTTAAAGTGTTTAGTTGCATGGTTTACTCCTCTACCTTTAGTAAGTAGCTAACCTTATTAATCATACCGCGAACTGATGGAGTATCCTCTAGCTCAACAGTGTGACGAATACGGCGTAAGCCTAGACCTTTAACAGTCTCAACGTGCTTTGGCTTGCGACCAATAACGCTCTTAATTAGAGTAACTTTAACGGTTTTCTTATCTGCCATTTTTTACTCCAGAATTTCCTTAACTGAAAGGCCACGCTTTGCAGCAATTGCCTCAGGAGTACGCATTGAAGCTAAAGCAGCAACAGTAGCACGAACTACGTTGATTGGGTTTGTTGAACCGTAAGCCTTAGCTAGAACATTACGAACACCAGCTACTTCAAGAACAGCACGCATAGCACCACCAGCAATAATACCGGTACCTTCTGATGCAGGCTGCATGTAAACCATAGAACCTGAATGCTCACCCTTAACAGCGTGGAATAAGGTTCCATTGTTTAACTGAATATTGCTGTTTACGTTACGGCGAGCCTGCTCAATTGCCTTCTGAGAGCGGTGAAAGAGAAAATACGACCACCTTTTACAACTTTAGCTACACGATTAACTGCAACTAATTTTTCCTGCAGCTCGCCAGCTTGAGTTTCGTCTTTGTGTTGCATTTCACACTCCTAGAACTTAAGGCCGGCTTCACGAGCTGCGTCAGCTAATGCTGCTACACGACCGTGATACTGATAGCCTGATCTGTCAAAAGCTACGGTTTCAACCTTAGCTGCAATTGCACGCTCAGCAACAGCCTTACCAACTGCCTTAGCAGCCTCGATGTTGCCAGTGTACTTAAGGTCCTTTGCAAGGTCCTTATCTAAAGTGCTAGCTGAAGCTAAAACACGGTTATCATTGCTGATAATCTGTGCATAAATGTGACGTGGAGTACGGGTAACAACTAAACGGGTTACACCTAACTCATGCATCTTTGCACGAGACTTAGTAGCGCGGCGAATGCGTGCTTCTTTCTTATCGAACATGTTATGCCACCCTATTATTTCTTCTTAGCTTCTTTAATGTGAATGATTTCGTCAGCATAACGAACACCCTTGCCCTTGTATGGCTCAGGAGCACGGAATGCGCGAACCTTAGCTGCAACCTGACCTAGCAGAGCCTTATCATAGCTCTTTAGAATAATGTCAGTCTGAGCTGGGCACTCAGCGGTGATACCCTCTGGTAGCTCGAAATCGATTGGATGTGAGTAGCCTAAAACTAAGTTTAGAACCTTACCCTTAACAGCAGCACGGTAACCAACACCAACTAGCTTTAATGCCTTCTCGAAGCCCTTATCTAAACCAACAACCATGTTGTGTAGAAGAGCACGAGTGGTACCAGACTGCATGTTTGAGTCCTGAGACTCATCTTTCTGTGCAACCTTAATCTGGCCGTTATCAACGGTAACAGTAACTAAAGGATGTACATTTAAGCTCATCTCGCCTTTCTTAGACTTGATGGTAACTTTCTGACCGTCGAGAGAAACTTCGACGCCCTGAGGAACAACGATAGGTTCCTTAGCAATACGTGACATGTTGCCTCCCTAAATTATGCGACGTAGCAGATAACTTCGCCGCCCAGGCCGTCCTTACGGGCAGCACGATCGGTCATTAAGCCTTTAGAAGTAGAGATAACAGCGATACCTAAACCGTTCATGATACGTGGTAGCTCGTTGCTTCTCTTGTAAATACGAAGACCAGGACGTGAAACACGCTGGATTAACTCGATAACTGGAGCTCCTTCGTAGTACTTAAGGCCAATTTCTAAAACCTTCTTAACGTCTCCGTTCTCAGAAACTGAAGAAATGTAACCTTCCTTCAGTAGTAGGTTAGCAATAGCAACCTTTAACTTTGATGAAGGCATTGAAACGGAAACTTTGCCAGATGCCTGGCCGTTGCGAATGCGGGTTAGTAAATCCGCAATAGGATCTTGCATCATTTGTATCTCTCCTCTTACCAGCTAGCCTTGTGTAGACCAGGGATCTCGCCACGCATCATGTGCTCACGTAGCTTGATACGGCATAAACCGAACTTACGTAAGTAACCATGTGGACGACCAGTCTCACTGCAGCGGTTACGCTGACGTGAAGGGCTTGAATCGCGAGGTAGTGAAGCTAATGCTTGCACTGCAGCGAAGCGCTCTTCATCAGAAGAAGAAACACTTGAAATAATCTTTTTGAGATCTTCACGCTTTGCACGATACTGCTCTGCAAGACGCTTTCTCTTAAGATCTCTGTAAATCATTGAAGTCTTAGCCATTAGTTCGTCCTCGAATTACTTGTTGGCCTGAGTACGGAATGGGAAGTTGAAAGCCTCAAGAAGTGCTCTGCCTTCTTCATCTGACTTAGCAGTGGTGGTGATAGTAATATCTAAGCCACGAACTGTATCAACTTTATCAAAATCGATCTCAGGGAAAATGATTTGCTCACGTACGCCCATAGAGTAATTTCCTCTACCATCAAATGACTTAGCTGATAAGCCACGGAAATCACGGATACGTGGAATTGCAATCACGATTAAACGCTCGAGGAACTCCCACATACGCTCACCGCGTAGGGTAACTTTACAACCGATTGGATAGCCCTCACGAATATGGAAGCCCGCTACGGATTTGCGAACTTTGGTGATTAGAGGCTTCTGACCAGCAATAGCGGTCATGTCCTTTGCAGCGTTCTCTAGAACTTTCTTGTCTGCAACTGCTTCACCAACACCCATATTCAGGGTGATCTTCTCAATCCGAGGGACTTGCATGATTGTCTTGTAACCAAATTTTTCTGTTAAGGCTTTGATTACTTCCTGCTTGTATAGATCATGCAGTTTCGCCATCGTTATTCTCCTTTAATAAACACTACTTAGCTGAAGGGATAGTCTTATCGTTAGACTTGAAGAAACGAACTTTCTTGCCGTCTTCTACTCTAAAACCAACACGATCTGCTTTCTTAGTATCTGGGTTATAGATTGCAACGTTAGAAACATCGATAGGTGCTACTAAGTCAACAATACCGCCCTGAATGCCAAGATTTGGGTTAGGTTTCTGGTGTTTTTTCTTGACATTAATGCCTTCTACAAACACCTTGTGCTCACTTGGTAATACACGGGTAACTTTACCAGTCTTGCCCTTATCTTTACCAGTGATAACGATTACTTCGTCATTGGTGCGAATTTTCGCTGCCATAGTTTTAATACTCCCGATTTTAAATTAGAGTACTTCTGGAGCTAATGATACGATCTTCATAAACTGCTCTGAACGTAGTTCACGAGTAACAGGTCCGAAAATACGAGTACCAATAGGCTCATGCTGTGCAGTTAAAAGAACTGCTGCGTTACTGTCAAAGCGAATTACTGAACCGTCTGGTCTGCGAACACCTTTCTTGGTGCGAACAACAACAGCGTCTAGTACGTCGCCCTTCTTAACTTTGCCGCGAGGAATAGCGTCTTTTACAGACACCTTAATAATGTCGCCAATGCCTGCGTAACGGCGGTGTGAACCACCTAGAACCTTAATACACATAACAGCACGTGCGCCAGAATTGTCGGCAACGTCAAGCATGCTTTGCATCTGGATCATTTGTAAATGCTCCGGTTAATACCAATTAAAACAACTTTCTAAAACAAAATTAGAAAGGCGCTAAAATATACCACAAAAAAAAAGAGACCGCAAGCACAAAAATGCAGCGGTCTCTTTTTTATATTTTATTAGGCGTTAACAGCCTTCTCGATTACGCTAACTAGCTTCCAAGCGATAGTCTTAGAAACTGGTCTGCATTCGCAAATCTCAACAATATCACCAACGTGAGCAGCGTTCTCAGCATCAGATACGTGGAACTTGGTAGTACGGGTAATAATCTTACCGTATACTGGGTGAGCAACACGGCGCTCAACAGCAACTACACAAGCCTTCTGCATCTTGTCGCTAACAACACGACCACGTAGGGAACGAGCGATTTTCTCTGACATTTATGTCTTCCTCTACTTTGCGCTCTCTGAGTTTAACTTCTCAGAAAGGATAGTGTTAATACGTGCGATGTCGCGACGTACCTTACGAACGTTGTCAGTCTGCTGTAATGAACCAGTCTTTAACTGAAAACGTAGATTAAACTGCTCGCGCTGAAGATTTGAAAGTTCAGTCTTTAAGTCTTCAACGGACTTATTACGTAAATCGTTTGCTTGCATTAGATCACCTGCTTACGAACGAAGGTAGTTGTTACAGAAAGTTTAGCAGCTGCAAGACGGAATGCCTCGCGAGCAACTTCTTCAGTAATACCACCAATCTCGAAAAGTACACGACCAGGCTGAATTGGAGCAACCCAGTACTCAACAGTACCTTTACCTTTACCCATACGAACACCTAGAGCTTTCTGAGTGATTGGCTTGTCTGGGAATACACGAATCCAAACTTTACCTTCACGCTTCATCTCACGGGTGAATGCACGACGTGCAGCTTCGATCTCACGAGCAGTAATCTGACCGCGAGAAGTTGCCTTAAGACCAAACTCGCCGAATGAAACGGTTGAGCCAGCGTATGCTAGACCCTCGTTACGGCCTTTCTGAGTCTTACGATATTTAGTACGTTTTGGTTGTAACATTTATCCTTCTCCGTTACTCAGAAGCCTTTGCTTCTTCAGCCTTCTTAGCACCACGACGACCACGGCCTGGACGAGCCTGGTTCTCATCGCGACGACCACGACGACCTGCTGGAGCAGCTGCATTGTTACGGTTCTCAGTCTCTTCCTGAGTTAGAGGTAGACCACCTAAAACTTCACCCTTGAAGATCCAAACCTTAACACCGATTACACCATAGGTTGTAACAGCCTCTGATAAAGCGTAGTCGATATCAGCACGTAGAGTGTGTAGAGGTACGCGACCTTCACGTAGCCACTCTGAACGAGCGATTTCAGCACCACCTAGACGGCCTGATACTTCAACCTTGATACCCTTAGCACCAGCACGCATTGCATTCTGGATTGCCTTCTTCATAGCGCGACGGAACATTACACGACGCTCTAACTGAGAAGCAATAGAATCAGCAACTAACTTAGCGTCTAGATCAGGCTTGCGAATCTCGCTGATATTAACCTGAGCTGGAACACCAGCAATTGCAGAGATCTTCTGACGTAACTTCTCAACGTCTTCGCCCTTCTTACCAATTACGATACCAGGACGAGCAGTGCAGATAGTTACACGAATGCTCTTTGCAGGACGATCGATAACAATCTTAGAAACAGATGCATTCTTCAGTTCAGCAGTTAAATACTTACGAACTTCGGCATCGCTCTTGATGTTAGCTGGGAACTGTGCAGTAGATGCATACCAAACTGATGAATATGGTCTGGTGATACCTAGACGAATTCCGTTTGGATTAATTTTCTGACCCATATTTACTCCTAACGCTCTGCAACAACAACGGTAATGTGAGAGGTACGCTTTACGATGCGGTCAGCACGGCCTTTAGCACGTGGCATGATACGCTTTAAAGATGGACCCTCATCAACCATAATCTTAGCAACAACTAAATCGTCGATGTCTAAAGACTGATTGTGCTCTGCGTTAGCAATTGCTGAAAGCAGAACTTTACGGATTAGTGCAGCAGCCTTCTTTGGGCTGAACTCTAACAAATCCAGAGCTTTCTGAACAGGTAAACCGCGAACTTGATCTGCGACCAGGCGGGTTTTCTGAGCAGAAGAGCGAGCATATTTGTGGATTGCTTTAACTTCCATTACATTAAACTCCAATTAGGCCTTAGCATCAGCTACGGTGTGACCCTTAAAGGTACGAGTAGGTGCAAACTCACCTAGCTTGTGACCAACCATTTCGTCTGAAACGAATACAGGTACATGTTGACGACCGTTGTGAACAGCGATGGTCATTCCAATCATCTGAGGAATGATAACTGAACGGCGTGACCAGGTCTTAACTGGCTTCTTGTCACCAGTCTCAAGAACCTTTAGTACCTTCTTTAATAAGGACGCATCAATAAATGGACCTTTTTTCAAAGAACGTGGCATTTTAAATCCTCGCTATCGATTAACGGTGATGAACAATGTACTTGTCAGTACGCTTGTTCTTACGGGTCTTGTAACCCTTACATGGAGTACCCCAAGGAGAACGTGGCTGAATGCCCTTGTTACGGCCCTCACCACCACCATGTGGGTGATCGATAGGGTTCATTGACATACCACGAACGGTTGGACGTACACCGCGCCAACGGTTAGCACCAGCTTTACCTAACTGAGCAAGCATGTGCTCGCCATTACCGATTTCACCAACAGTTGCACGGCCTTCTGCTAAAACTTTACGCATTTCGCCTGAACGCATACGTAAGGTTACATAAGCACCTTCTTTAGCAACTAGTTCACAGTAGCAGCCAGCTGAACGTGCGAATACAGCACCTGCACCTGGGTTTAACTCAACTGCGTGAATGGTAGTACCTAGAGGAATGTTGCGCATTGGTAATGCATTACCTACCTTGATAGGAGCATCAACACCTGAAACAACAACATCACCCTGCTTTAAGCCCTTAGGAGCTAGGATATAGCTGCGGGTACCATCGGTATAGCAAACTAATGCGATGTGAGCTGAACGGTTTGGATCATACTCAATACGCTCTACGCGTGCCTCAATACCATCCTTCTGACGCTTGAAATCGATTAAACGATAGCGCTGCTTGTGACCACCACCAATGTGACGAGTTGAAATGTGACCGTAATTATCACGACCACCAGTCTTACGCTTCTCAACGGTTAGAGAACGTAATGGACCACCTTTCCATAAGCCAGGGGTCTTAACCTGAACAACGTGACGACGAGCTGGAGTGGTTGGCTTTGCCTTAACGATTGCCATTATTTGCTCTCCTTGTTAATCTGCTGTGAGGTAGCCTCAAGATCTAACTGAGTGCCCTCTGGAAGAGTAACATAAGCCTTTTTCCAGTCTGAACGCTTGCCAATACCACGTGCAGTGCGACGTACTTTACCCTGGAAGTTTAGGGTGCGAACACCTTCAACCTTCACATTGAAGATCATCTCAACAGCAGCTTTGATTTCTTCCTTGGTTGCGTCCTTTAATACCTTGAATACTAGAGTATTCTTTTCCTGTGCAGCGGTGCTCTTCTCAGAGATAACTGGTGCACGAAGAACATTTAATAAACGAGCTTCAGACATTATTTAAGCAACTCCTCTACCTTCTTAACAGCTGCAGAAGTCATTAGAACCTTGTCGAAACCAACTAGATTTACTGGGTTGAACTCAGCAGTACCTGGCTGGCAAACTTCTACTCTGTATAGGTTACGAGATGCTAAGAATAAATTCTGTTCGAAAGCATCAGTAACAATTAGAACCTGCTTTAGACCTAGATCCTTTAGCTTATTAACTAAAGACTTGGTCTTGTGGTCTTCTACCTTGAAATCGTCAACAACAACTAAACGGTCCTGACGAACTAACTCAGATAGGATGCTGCACATTGCAACACGGTACATCTTACGATTTACCTTCTGAGTCCAATCCTGTGGCTTAGCAGCAAATACAGTACCACCTGCACGCCATAATGGAGAACGGGTAGAACCTGCGCGTGCGCGACCTGTGCCCTTCTGACGGAAAGGCTTCTTACCGCCGCCTGAAACCTCAGAACGGGTCTTCTGAGCTTTAGTACCGGCGCGTGCAGTGCTTAGGTATGAAACAACTACCTGGTGCACTAATGGCTCGTTGAACTCGCGACCAAAGGTGCTGTCTAGCACTTCTAGCTGCTTGTCTGCGCCAACTAACTTTAATTCCATGATCCTATTACCTCGGGTTAAGCTTTAAGACTTGGTCTTACAATCACGTCACCGTTATTAGCACCTGGAACAGCGCCTTTTACGAGAAGTAGATTGCGTTCTGCGTCGATGCGAACTAAGTCAAGGCACTGTACAGTAACCTTCTCAGAACCCATGTGACCAACCATCTTCTTGCCCTTGAAAACTCTACCTGGAGTTTGGTTCTGACCGGTAGAACCAGGTACACGATGTGAACGTGAGTTACCGTGTGTATAATCCTGGTGTAAGAAGTTGTAACGCTTGATAGTACCTGCAGTACCTTTACCTTTTGACTGGCCGGTAACGTCTACTTTCTTAACATCTTGGAAAGCGTCTACTTTGATCTCGTCGCCAACTTTGTATGAAGCTAGCTCGGTATCAGTTAAACGGAACTCCCATAAGCCACGGCCTGCCTGTACGCCTGACTTTGCGAAGTGACCAATTTCAGCTTTGGTCATACGACTTGCTTTGCGATCACCAGTTGTAACCTGAATAGCGGTATAGCCGTCATTCTCTAGGTTCTTGATCTGGGTTACGCGGTTTGCCTCAACCTGGATGACTGTTACTGGAACAGATTTGCCGTTCTCATTGAAAACACGGGTCATACCAAGCTTGCGGCCGATTAAACCGATTGACATTGTATTATTCCCCTATTAGCGAAGGCTGATCTGAACATCCACACCAGCTGCAAGATCTAAACGCATTAATGCGTCTACAGTCTTCTCAGTTGGCTCAACGATATCAACTAAGCGCTTGTGAGTACGGATTTCGTACTGATCACGAGCATCTTTGTTAACATGTGGAGAGATAAGGATTGTGTAGCGCTCCTTACGAGTAGGAAGCGGAATTGGACCGCGAACCTGAGCACCAGTGCGCTTTGCGGTCTCAACAATTTCAGCGGTTGAATGATCGATCAATCTGTGGTCGTATGCCTTTAGACGGATCCTAATTCTTTGATTCTGCATTGCAGACTCCATTTTAAAAATAAAAGAACATACAACACCCGCCTTCTCATTTCGGATCGATAGAGAGGAAGTGTCGTAATTACCAATTACTCCCAAAATTAGGGAGAGTATCCACAGCCGCATCATATAGAAGTAGGGCTGGTTTGTAATTCCATACACTAAGGGTATGGATACAAAGTGCCATTATTATACTGAATTTTAGCTTCTGCGCAAGCTTTTTTTTAATTATTTAAAAATTACTTTCCAAACAAAAAGTTATTACTCTGTCTAATTCAGAAGCTCAGTAGGAAAAAAATTCACTAATGTTTTGTCTCAGGAATTTCATCAAGATGCATCTTGCCATACATGGTCAGGACGCTATTTTTATCAAGAGCATAGGCTTTATCTGCAAGATTCAGACTGTCATCCATTCCAGGCAGACCGCTTATCCCCATAATACGTACTGTAAGATCAAAAATAAGATCATTTGAAAAATACTTATCCTTGTTCTGGACAAGTGCGTCATGGATTTTAGGATTATCCTGAACGTATCTATCAGATAGATAGACCGCCAAAGGAATTCTCAGCATCTGACCATTGAGATTTACAGGATCATGACCGCCTACCACATGAGGATCCTCTCCATGATCAGAGAAGTAAATCATGGCCTTGAAATTGGATTTCTCACTGGCCTTTGAGTATATCTTCTCAAGAATATAGTCTGTATAGAGTACGGTATCATCATAATAGTCCAGAGTCTCATCCTGTCCTTCAAATTTAATAAACTCTGAAGGCAGTCGCTTATCGTACTTCTGATGACTTCCCATCAGATGAATAACCACAAATACGTTCTTGTTGTCATCAATGTTTGGGAATCTCTTTACTATCTCCTCGTCAAAGAAAACGCCTTCCATCTTTGAGGAGCCGTTTACCCAGATTTCATGATTTGCAGTAGAAGAGATAACAGTTACTGGGGTTTCATAGACTCCGTATTTACGCTGATTACTGATCCAGTAGGTATCAAATCCAGAGGCTCTGGCAAGCTCAATGATTGAATAAGCATCAACAGTCTGCTTTTTCTGGTACTGATTTGCCTCGGTCAGAGAATAGGATAACGCCTGAACTGTCTGAGGCCAGGAAGAGTAGGCATTGGTAAACAGAATATGATTTGGATTCTTTAGCTGTTCACACAGATATGGAGTGTTTTCCCTATCAAAACCATAAGCCTGCATTCTGTCTCGAGTTTCAGACTCCCCAACCACGAGCACAAAAAGATTGCCTGAAGGATCAGTTGAGTCAGATAGCTTCAGCGTGTTAAGCTTATTGAGCTTTGCAAGACGCTGTGATTTCTGCTGTTTGTAGATTTCAAAGTTATCCAGCTGTTTTGACGTAACCTTTATTATAGAGAATGGCAGATAGTCCATTCTTGGCAGAGCCAGCCAAACAGATGAGGCAAGACAGAGGAAGAAAGACAGAAACACAGAAAGATTCTTTGAATCAACCCCCTCAACCTTTCTGAAGAAAAAGGCATTGATTGCATATATAACGACCAGAGCAACAAAGGCCAGGAACCACATGATATTGAAATTACTCTGAATGAATTCTGTACCTTCTGTAGCATTTGTCTGTGCCAGAGCGATGATGATATCAGAGGAAATCAGCGAACCTGTGGCCACAAAATAACAGATGAGAACTGAGGGAAGAAGAACAAAGGCAAAAAGCACCACATAGGAAATAACCAGACAGATTTTCCTTAAAAAAACAGTCTCTATGGCCAGAGCAAGAGCTTTTACCATGGTACAGGCGGAAAAGGCCACCAGGGAAAAAGCAACACCTTTACAGAAATCAAACAGCGATGTATTTAGTCCCAGCAGCAGAGAAAATACATAGACACTCAGATAGGTAAACAGAAAAACAATGGCAAATCTTATAAGTGGCTTCTTAAATACAGAGAGTCGGAAAGCCATAAAAATAGAGACTATGCCCAGAGTCAGGTATATAAAAAAGGTTATATAACTGCGTAAAGAAAAATCATATACCCCATATAAAATCAGAGTCAGGATAACCGGCACCGCAAGACTCAGAAGATTTCTCTTGTCCGAACTGAATATCATAAAGTAGCCTTTAAGAATACAAAATCTTTATAAATCAGAGTATTAACGCCTTGTTTCACCAGGCGTCATATTTGTTAGCCGTATATCATACTCCAAAGACAGAAAAACACACTAATTTCTGATTAGCACCGACAGCTTAGATACAAATGTCGGTTTTGCAATACCTTAAGTATAGTCAAAGAAAAGTGATATAATCACCGCCTGTTTTCGTATATATAAAGGATATAAAACCAGCATGGATTTTAATTTCAGACTGCCGGACAACTTTGCAAAAGACTCGCCTAAAAAAGATCTTAAACTTCCTGACAATGCCAATGGTCTGGTTGTTCACTGTTGCTGTGCCCCATGCTCAACAAGTCTTGTTGAATGTCTAATCTTCAACAAGATCAGGCCTCTGATGTTTTTCTACAATCCAAATATCTATCCAACAGAAGAATACGAAAAAAGACGCGATGAATGGATTCACCTGTGTGAACTGCTGCAGATTGAGTATGTAATCGGCGACTATGACTACAGCATGTGGCTTGATGCGGTAAAGGGACTTGAGGATGAACCTGAAAGAGGTCGCCGCTGTCTTAAATGCTTCACTCACAGACTTACAGTAACTGCTCTTTTTGCTAAATCCCGTGGTATCAACACCTTCACAACCACTCTGTGTACCTCAAGATGGAAAAGTAAAAAACAGGTAGATGAAGCTGGATTCAGAGCTCAGGATAAAGTAGAAGGAACCTTCTACTGGGATCAGGACTGGAGAAAGGAAGGTCTTGTAGGCAGACGCTATGAGCTGGTAAAGGAAATCAACTTCTATAATCAGCTTTACTGCGGCTGTGAGTTCTCGCAGGTAAGTGCAAACTACTGTAAGAAAGGTATAGTTGAAAAGGAAGAAAAAAAGTAGAACTACACTGCTTCACAGAGGAAACAGTGTAGAAATGTAAGTTAGGCTCCGTACTGTTTTCTGTACTCGAGCATTGCTGGGATATGCTCTTTTAGCTTGTCATCGTTCTCAATATATTTGAGCAGATCATCAAAGGTAACGATGGAAATAATCTTAATACCAATCTGCTCCTCTGCCTCGGCAATAGCACTCTTTTCGCCTTTACCCTTTTCCATACGGTTTAAAGCAATAATTGCTGCCTTAAAATGTGCGCCATTCTCCTTAATCAGAGCTTCAGACTCGCGAATTGCGGTACCTGCGGTGATTACATCGTCAACCAGCAGAATATCCCCCTTTAAAGGAGCGCCTACCAGATTTCCTCCTTCACCGTGGTCTTTCTTCTCTTTACGGTTGAAGCACCATGGAACATTTCGGTTGTGCTCAGAAGATAAAGCCATGGCGGTAGCGCAGGCTAGAGGGATTCCTTTGTAAGCAGGTCCGAACAGGACGTCAAATGATATGCCGGCATCCACCAGGGCATGAGCATAGCATGAACCAAGAGTGGCCAGATCTTCACCGGTATTGAAACCGCCTGCATTGAAGAAATATGGGCTGGTTCTTCCTGATTTGAGAACAAAGCTGCCGAATTTTAAAACACCCTTGCTTAAAGCAAGTTCAATGAATTTTCTCTGATATTCCTGCATTTTTAACCTCGAAAGTTTTCGCACATCTTACATTATTATTACCAGGATTCCAAAACAAAAATGTTGTTTGCAAAAGAGCAGTGCAAATGCTTAAAATGTTCAGGTAATTTGAAATCATTTCTGAGAAAACGAGGTAATTATGGCTGATATTTCCAGCATGACCGGTTCATCAAACAGAATCATAAACACCGACAGAGTTAACATCAGTATTGATATCACCTCTGTCAACAACCGCTTTCTTGAAATTTACCTCAAAATGCCGGATCAGCTAAGACATCTTGATTCAAAACTCAGAAGCATTATTCAGGAAAAACTGACCCGAGGAAAGATTGACTGCTATCTTAGTTATGCCTTAAATGCTACAGATTCTCTTAATATCAATCAGGATGTGCTGCATGCCCTGGCTAATGCAGTATCAAAAATAAACCAGGAACTGCCTCAGTCAAACGTTAATGCACTGGAGATACTGAACTACCCCGGAGTAATCAGTCAGGAAGCTAATCTTCAGGAACTTATAGATGAGGAGATTTTAAGAAACTTCTCAGAGGCTATTGATACCCTGAAAGAAAACCGCAGAAAGGAAGGAATCAAACTAAAAGAGGCTCTAATCTCCAGACTGGATAAGATAGTCGAGTTATCTAAGATCGTTGGAGCACAGCTGGAGAAGCTGGTTGAGCTGGAAAGACAGAGAATTGTAAGTAAAATCAGTACACTGGATGTAAACGTCAATCCTGAAAGACTGGAGCAGGAGGTTGCTCTGGCAGCTCAGCGAGCTGACGTTCGTGAGGAGTATGACCGACTTCTGGCTCATGTTAAGGAAGTAAAAAGCATTCTTGAAAAGGGAGGCATCTGCGGAAAGCGCCTTGATTTCATGATGCAGGAGTTCAACCGTGAATCCAACACTTTGGCCTCAAAGGCATCAAATCTTGAGATAACTCAGGTTGCGGTTGAGCTGAAGGTACTGGTTGAGCAGATGAGAGAACAGGTTCAGAACATAGAATAGTTATGCTCCTGTCTTATGATGTATTTTAGTGGCTAGCCTTAGGTTAGCCACAAATGTTTATCCAGAATGTTTTTATGTTAACTGTCGTTTCTATAGGATTAAACCACAGGTAAATTTAAACTTAAAGCACATAAAAACGGATTAGATATAATTACCCTGACCTAAAGCACGAACAGCCTGAAGCAGACTTGCAAAGACAACAGGCACTCCTTCAACCCCCTTCTTCTGTATTGCATCCACCAGAAGCAGAGCCAACCCCGGTTTAGATTTGCGCTTAATTGCCATATCAATGATTTTATCAGAGGTCAGGCCCTTGCGCTGCTGACTGTTAGAAGAGACTCCTGCAGCTATTCTGAAAGTCTTGTCATATCCCTGAGAATACAGATAATGTTCAATATCCTTCTGAGGAATAACCGTAAGGTGACGGTCACGTCTCTTGTTAGGAATAAAGTTTAAAGCCACCTCGGCATATTTTTTTCCGGCCTCGTCACCGTCAGTCAGAACATGGAAGGCAATACCCAGCTGTGTTGCCACCTTTATCAGAGGTTTCAATCCGCATTGGGCAAATTCAATAATTCTGATTCCCTCACAGGCCAGAGATATACCGAGAATTGAAGCTATCTGAGTTAGAATCCAGACTTCAGTTTCACCTTCAACCAGAATCCAGGTTCTTGCAAAGAATGCCATTGGTCTGTTCATTCTGATATGGAATGCAATTCGTCTTAAATCATCATTGTTAAGAGAAGAGGTCTCAGGATCAATCTGGAAACAGACAGTATCATAGAACTTTCTGTGTAAGCGTCTTAGAGACTGTAATGGTACGGAGGACAGCAAATCACCGCTGTTGGTGGTTACAATCTTCTGGGTTGCAGTTACTGAAAGCAGAGACCAGAAAGACAGTAGCAGTGAAGGATGGAAACGTGACTCAATATCCTCAATAATCATAATTGGAGAGGCATTCTTGTCTAAAACACGGTCACCCTGAGAGAGAAACAGTGCCGAAGCAATGTAGGTCAGTACCACCTTAGATCTTGTGAGGCCTGGAGCAGTCAGCATGTTCCTGATTGAAGACAGAGATTCAAGGGAAATTGGACTTTTTACAATCTCATCAATGTTTCTTGGGTTTCTCCTGACCGAATCTGTATCATTATCCTGATTGTAGTTGCCAAGATATTTATCAAGATAGGCGGTAAACATCTTAAGCAGCGAGGAAACATTCTCAGAGGACAGATCGTTGTCATTAAAGATAAGAGAGGCCATATGGGAGATTTTCTCTCCCTTTTTGCTTTTGGAGAATCTCTTGTTGTCCATACGACTGTCACGAAGTCTGAACACTGGATTCAGTCTGATAATTGTATAGAAGGCTTCTTCGTAGTTTTCAGTCTTTTTAAAACTGTCATTGTTTTTATTTACCAGATTATGAATAGTTACGAATTCATCCTTCTCCTCACTGTAGAAAGCCACAATCTGCCAGTGAATATAATAGGCTCCGCTGTCATCGAAATACCAGAATGGCTTTAATGCAGGATGTGATTCCGCATAACCTGCAATCGCACTTTCTCTGAAATACAGATCGATGTGAATGTGATTATCGGTTTTCTTGAAAACATCCTCCTCTTCCTGATGCTTGTAGTTGGAGATAAACCGGTTGATTTCAGTAAGAAAATCGGCTGCGTTTGAGGTTCCGGAAAGCTGTTCATTCATGATGGACTGAGCTTTTTCAAGCTTGTCCTTCTTGTACTGTTCCACAGCCTCGGCCTCAAAGGATATGGCCTTACGTCTGGTTACTCTTTCAACCAGATTTTCTTTTGGGAAAGTATCATAGGACTTGAGCTCTACAGGAACGTAAAGGTCTTTTTCTTCAAACTGACAGAGTTTTTCGCCCTGACCGAGAACCATCCACAGGGCGCGAAGGAGAGATGTCTTACCCCAGTGATTCTCACCGATAAGAACTGTGCTGGTATCTTCAAAGTTTATGGATAATTTACGGATACCACGGAAATTAACTACTTTAGCTTTTTCGAGATACATGCAATTCCCTAGTACATACCTACTACTAAAGTTAAAGTAGAGTGAAAATCAAAGCAATCAAATAAAAAAAAAGCCATGATAATAATCACAGCTTTTTTTCAGAAATTTAGCGTTTAAACACGATGCCAGGTTGTTCCCTGAGGTCCGTCCTCAAGTTCAATATGCATCTCTTTTAGCTTGTCACGGGCTGCATCTGCACGAGCCCAGTCCTTAGCTTTACGTGCTTCATTACGCTCTTTGATTAGAGCCTCAATTTCAGCAGAATCATCGTCACCGGCACCAGAGGTCAGGAACACAGTTGGGTCCTGCTCTAATATTCCGAGGACTGAAGCAAGCTGCTTTAGACGTCCTGCCAGATACTGAGCCTTTTCTCCTGATTCCTTGTTGATCTGCTTTGCAAGGTCAAACAGAACTGAAATAGCGCCTGGAGTATTGAAATCATCATCCATATACTCCTTGAATTTTGCAGTGTACTCATCTTCAGCACTCTGAGGTTCAATAGGAGTGGTATCACGCAGAGTGGTATACAGTCTGTTAAGGGCTGCTCTTGCCTTATCCAGATTTTCCTGAGAATAGTTCAGAGGACTTCTGTACTGGCCAGACAGCAGGAAGTAACGTACTGTTTCAGCGTCATAGGTCTCAAGAACATCACGGATAGTAAAGAAGTTGTTCAGAGACTTTGACATCTTCTCCTCATTAATCATCACCATACCGGAGTGCATCCAGTAGTGAACATATGAAGAATGATGTGCACAGCAGCTCTGAGCAATCTCATTCTCATGGTGAGGGAAGATCAGATCTGAACCGCCGCCATGAATATCAAATTCAGCACCAAGGTGTTTACCGTTCATGGCAGAACACTCAATATGCCAACCAGGGCGGCCCTCACCCCATGGGGACTCCCAGGCAGGCTCACCTGGCTTTGACATCTTCCACAGAACAAAGTCCAGAGGATTGTGCTTGGTCTTAGCTACCTCAATACGGCTGCCAGCCTGCAGTTCTTCAATCTTCTGACCAGAAAGACGACCGTATTCCTTGAAGGAGTCAATATTGAATACCACATCACCGTTGTCGGAAACATAGGCATTGCCGTTATCAATAAGTTTCTGAACAAGAGCAATAATTTCCTTGATATTGTCAGTAGCGCGAGGCTCAATATCAGGGCGCTTGATATTCAGAGCATCAAAGTCCTTGTGCATTTCAACAATGAACTGTTCTGCAAGATCTTTTGCAGGAATGCCTCGTTCATTTGCTCTTCTGATAATCTTGTCATCAATATCAGTAATATTTCTGATATATGTTACATCGTATCCTGAATAACGCAGATAACGTACAATCACATCGAAATTAACAAAAGTACGAGCATGACCGATATGACACAGATCGTATACTGTAACGCCACATACGTACATTCCGATCTTGCCTTCGTTGATTGGTTTGAATTCCTGCTTGCTTCTAGTTAGTGTGTTGTATATTTTTAACATTTTTTATCTCTGCGTTCCGTCATTTATCCTCATAAAAAGAAGATACGACGTAATATTTGGGAAAAAGATTTTACCCAGAAAACTGATTTATATTTACAAATGCCGTGGATTATATCATTTTTTTGCTGCTATATCACCGAAAAGCCGAGTCTGTATCCACTATACTTCCTTTTTTTTATCGATATGGAGCAGAAGCTGTTTTAAGTAAATACGGGAGCTCAATTTTTTTATAAATTAGAAGAATTCTGCGGTATTTCTCCTTCAATACGAGTTAAAGTTCTTAAAAACTGTAAAAAAAAGCTCATTCGTTGTAAAATGCATCAGATTATTTTTCATCATCTTATTAGAGAGAACTTAAATGATTACTTTAAAAACTACCCTAGGTGATATCGTCATTGAGCTTGATTATGATAAGGCTCCTAATACCGCTAAAAACTTTGAGGACTATGTAAAGTCAGGTTTCTACAAGGGAACCATTTTCCACAGAGTTATTAAGGGCTTTATGATCCAGGGTGGCGGTCTTGAGAAGGACATGAATCAGAAACAGACCAATGCTCCTATCAAGAACGAGGCAGATAATGGTCTTAAGAATGATCGCGGAACTATTGCAATGGCAAGAACAATGGATCCTCATTCTGCAACTGCACAGTTCTTCATCAACACTGTTAACAACGATATGCTGAACTTCCGTTCAAAGGATATGAACGGCTGGGGCTACTGTGTATTTGGCAAGGTAGTATCAGGAATGGAAGTTGTAGACAAGATCGAAGCTTCAAAGACCACTACCGTTGCTTACTATCAGGACGTTCCTGTAGAAACTATCGAGATTTTAGACGCTACTGTTGAAGCATAATCTCGAATAAGAAGAATCAGACATGGCAACTTTCATTATTGCAGATCTCCATTTGTCAGAATCTCAGCCGATTCTGACTAATGCACTTTCAAACTTTTATGAAAGAAACACTATCCTCAATGACAGGGTCATTATTGCAGGAGACATGTTTGATTTCTTCGTTGGTGTTGATCCTAATTCCGCATTTCAGCAGAAGATAAAGGCCATCATCACCAAAGCCAAACAAAGAGGTGTAAATACCTTGTTTCAGGCAGGAAACAGAGATTTTCTGCTTGATGAATCGGCTGCCGAATACTTCGGCATGAAGCTTATCAAGGATTTCTTTATACTCAGCACCTCAAAAGGCAAAGCTCTTCTTATCCATGGAGATCAGCTCTGTCTTCATGACCGCTCTTATCAGACCTTCCGTGTTTTTGCAAAAAACAGATTCGTCCGCTTCTGCTTTATGCTGTTGCCTTTGAGTATGCGTACAGCTATTGCCCAGAAGATCCGCAACAAAAGTCAGCAGCAGGAAACACGACGAGCAGAGTATTCTGAAAAGGTTCTGCAGGATCCTGTTGTAAAAAAAGCAGGAGAAGCTTTCCTTAAGAATACAGGCTGTACTCTTCTGATTCATGGACACTTCCATGTATTCGGAGGTGAACAGAATGCGTTTGGAGAGGGATTAAGCAGACTCGGACTGGGTATGTGGGACTCCCACTACAGTTACATTAAAATCGATAGAACTGATTTCAAGCTTGTGCAGAGAGCCATGGAAAAGAACTTCTAAACCACTGGATGCGGTTAAGAAATTCTTTAGTTTATCATTCAGTTTTATTTATATCTGAGCTCCCATCTTTTGCCTTCAGATAATCTTTGAGTTTAAAAGCACAAAAGAATGGAAAACTATATACATTGTTTGCGTGTCCAATATTAAGGTCACCAAATTTTATACCGTAGGAAATATCACTGTATTTCTCATTTTTGATTAAAGCCGATAAAGACTTCGATTGATCATTGTTAGATTTAACTTCAACAGGAATAAGATTATTCTTGGTTCTCACAAAAAAATCTTCTTCAAGCGTAGAATTTTCCTTTTTGTAATAAAACAAACCTAAGCCCTGTTTAACAAAAGCTTCAGCAACAAAATTTTCATACAATGCACCTTTATAGACCCCAAGATTTCTATTGACTCGAAGATCTTCCTGAGCTTCCTCGTCTAGAGCAGACACTAGTAATCCTGTATCCGGATAATATAACTTAAACTTGCTTTCCTCAACATTGCCTTTTAAAGGTAATTCAGGATAGCGCAGACAGTTGCATTCTGTTATAACTCCTGCATCAATCAGCCATTCAATACAGCCAGTATATTCTCTGGATCTTGCATTCTTTTCGATCTTATTAAACTGAAACTTCTTGTTTTCTTTCGCTAGCTGGGCAGGAATACTTCTATATACACTAATAATTTTGGTTTGATCTAGGCCATCAGCATACTTTCTGACATCTTCCTCATAATCTAGTCTAATCTGATTCTGAACATCAAGTATTCCAGAAAAAGTTCCTGTTTCAATATATAGCTTTACAACATCCGGCATTCCACCTAGAACACAGTAATCCAAGAAAATTCTCTTGAAAACAGAAAATTCATTGTCGTTAAATGGAATATTGGAAAGCATATGAGACAAAACTGAATCGATCTGCTCCTGATTATAGCCTTTAGCCCAAAGAAACTCTTCAAAATCCATTGAATGCATTTCATAGTCGGTTTTAGAGCCAACACTGTTGCTGTGAATTTTCCTATAATTTGACCCCAACATTGAACCACTGCAGATGACATCATACCTTCTATCTAGTCTAAAAGATTTAATAGTTGTCGCTACATCTGGATTTTCCTGGATTTCATCAAAAATAATAATCGTTTTGTTTGGAACAAATTTTAATGTTGGAGCAACTAAAGAAATATTCTTAATAACACTTTCAACATCATATCCATCGGCAAGAATATGCTTATACTTCGTTTCCAACGCAAAATTGATATATACAACATACTCATAATTACTCTTGGCAAAATGCATAATTGATTCTGTTTTGCCAATCTGTCTAGCGCCTTTCACTATTAAAGGTTTATGTGCATGATCCTCCTTCCATCTAATAAGGAAATCATCAATTTTTCGTCTGTAGTACATTTAAAAAACTCCGTTATACACCTGCATCAAAAGAATTATATTCAGCGAGAACTTTCACACTTGAAGAGGAGCTTTATAAGTATCCTATCACATTTCATGAGGGTCTTTGAAGTCTTTTCTCACATTTCATGAGGGTCTTTGAAGTCTTTTCTCACATTTCATGAGGGTCTTTGAAGTCTTTTCTCACATTTCATGAGGATATTTGGAGTCTTTTCTCACATGAGGAACTTTCTCACATGAGATTACAAAAAGCCTCATTTTTGATGGTCTTTTGTTAAAGCCTGATTTAATGAGCATCAGCCCAGCTTGATGACACTCCAACGCCTACAGTTAGAGGAACTGAGAGCTTAAAGGCATTTTCCATAATCTCAGTGATTTTGGCACTGGCCTCCTCCACAAAATCATCCTTAACCTCAAAGATAAGTTCATCATGAACCTGTACGGTCATTCTGATGGTATTCTGTGGCAATGATGAAATCCACTCATCTAGTCTTACCATTGCAGTCTTAATGATATCTGCGGCACTTCCCTGCATAGGAGCATTGATGGCAGCTCGTTCTGCAGCCTTGGAGAGCATGGTGTTCGAACTGTTGATATTGGCAACACTGATATGTCTACCGATAATTGAAGTTACATAACCGTGTTCGTGGGCATAGGCCTTTGTCTCTTCCATATATTTCTGAACACTTGGGTAACGTTCAAAATATCTCTGGATGTAAACTTTTGCCTCTGACATACTCATGTGAGTCTGTCTGGTAAGACCAAAAGCCCCCATGCCGTACATCAGTCCAAAGTTTGTAGCCTTGGCATGTGATCTTTCCTGAGGAGTAACCTCCTCAATACTTTTACCAAGGACCTCAGCTGCAGTAGCTCGATGAATATCCTGTCCGGCAAGGAAGGCTTTTCTAAGATTAGGATCTTCACTAATATGAGCGATAAGCCTTAACTCAATCTGAGAATAATCAGCTGCAATAATTTTATAACCATCAGGGGCAATAAAGGCTTTACGAATCATCTTGCCCTCTTCTGTTCTAGCAGGAATATTCTGCAGATTAGGATCTGAAGATGACAGTCGTCCAGTTACTGTTCCGGTCTGATTGAAGGAGGTATAGATTCTGTTTGTCTTAGGAGAAATCAGAGTCTGCAGCTTTTCAGTATATGTAGAGATAAGCTTTGCCAGAGCTCTGTATCTTAAAACCAGATTGGCAATATCATAGTTAAAGGCAATCTGCTCTAAAATATCCTCAGCAGTTGAGTACTTGCCGTCCTTTACCTTCTTTGGATAAGGAATCTTCAGATCTTCAAACAGAACTTTGCCCAACTGTTTAGGAGAGGCAATATTGAACTCCTGACCAGCTGAAACATAAATCTGTTTCTGAATTTCCACAAGTTCAGTCTTAAGATTTCTGTTCTGAGCCTCAAGTTCCTTCTGAGAAACGTAGACTCCTTCAAGTTCCATGTGGTAGAGCACCTTGAGAAAAGGCATTTCAAGCTCAAAAAACAGCTTTTTGTCATTCTCGGATGAAAAGAGCTTTTCTGCAAAATTCTGATACAGACGGAAAGTTACCTCAGCATCCTCAGCAGCGTAGTTACATACTGTTTCTACAGGAACTTCACTGATTGGGATCTTTTTCTTGTCGCCGGTGATCTCTTTATAGGTAATGGTTCTATAGTTTAAATACCTCAAAGCAAGATCATCCATGTTCATAGCAGAGGCTGAATCAAGAAGATGCGCCATAACCATGGTATCTGCGTAAACCTTATCAATCTCGAAATTCTGATAATGCAGAACCAGCAGATCAAATTTGATGTTATGACCGATGATTTTAACATCGGAAGAATTGAGAACCGGCAGCAGTTTCTCTCTAACCTTATCAAGACTCAGGCACTGAGGAACACCAAGATAGGTATGGTTTAAAGGAATATAGTATCCTTCATTTGCCTTAACAGAAAAAGACATACCAACCAAAGAGGCTTCCTGTGGCATTAAAGAAGTGGTCTCTGTATCCAGAGCAACTAGACTGCAGCTTTGAATCTCAGTACAGAGTTCATCTAGCTGACTCTCCTCTGTAACCAGAATATAGCTGGCGTTACTGCTCTTGTAATCAGTAGGTGCCGAGGTAAAGACATTACTTTCTGTAGCCGAGACTGCTGCCTTGGAAAACTCAAACTTCTCCTCGGTATCTTTTTTTGACTTAGGCTCTCCATTTTTCAGTTCAGCCAAAAGCTTGGTAAACTCAAGCTCAGTATATATAGAGATAAGTTCTTCCTTATTGGCAAAAGGCGTAGTAACATCCGCTATCTTCAAAGGCAGATCAAGATCAGTTTTGATAGTTGCAAGTCTGTAGGAAAGTTCAACTGTTTCAAAGGATTCTTTATATTTCTGAGCAAAAGTCTTTGCCCCCCTGAAGGATAGTCCTGAAATTTTCTCAAGATTGTTGTAGATATCCTGGATACCGCCAAGCTCATTAATCAGGGTTACCGCAGTCTTATCTCCAACTCCAGCCATACCTGGAATGTTATCTGAGCTATCTCCCTTTAAAGCCAGAAAATCAATAATGTGTTCAGGTTTGACACCAAACTTCTCCACCACGCCTTTGGCATCGGTGTAGGTATCCTTCATTGAATCATAAAGAATTACATTATCATCAACCAGTTGGGCAAGATCCTTATCACCGGTACAGATTACAGTTTTAATTCCAAGCTTTGAGGCATCTCTTGCATAAGTACCAAGAACATCATCAGCCTCTACACCTTCAATAGAAACCAGCGGAAATCCCATTGCCTTGACAATCCTGTGAACATATTCAATCTGAATTCTAAGCTCATCAGGCATAGGAGGACGATTGGCCTTGTACTCAGGGTACATCTCATTTCTAAAGGACTTGCCTTTGGCATCAAATACAACAATAAACTTGGCTCCTGAAAACTTGCCGGTAAGACCTCCCAGCATTCTGGAGAGAATCATGCAGACACCAGTAGGAATTCCTTTTGAATTGGTGAATGATTTAGGAGCAGCATAAAAGGCTCTGTATAGAAATGATGAACCATCAACGAGGACTAAGGGAAGATTATCTGTCATAGAATTAGTACGAATTGGAGTATCACTAAAGAGTGAGTAAATTCGTCTCCGTTTTTTTTATTTTCTGTTTTAACTTTCTCCATTATATCTTTTCATTGAAAACAGAAAAACATCCAGAACTCAATATTGATTAAATTTGAGTTTTTTTCTTAAAAAAAGATAGAAAACATTAAAAAAAACAAGAAAATGGAGATTTTTTGGGATTTTTCAAAAAAAAAAATACTTCCCGAAGAGGAAGTATTTTGCTGAAGATTTACATGGAAACGAGAACTGTTATTCGGTCTTTTCCTTAACGTAATCTACACCGTTATTGAATTTTTCCTTGGTGTAGTCAGCGCCTTTCTGAACCTTATCCTTGGACCACTCATAGCCGTCTACAGCCTTATCCTTGGTATAGTTTGCGCCTTTTTTTACCTTATCAGCGGTCTTGCGCCTTTTTTTACCTTATCAGCGGTCCAGTCATAGCCATCTACAACCTTACCTTTGGTGTAGTCATAGCCATCAGCTACCTTATCCTTGGTGTAAACAGCACCATCAGAGATTTTCTCTCCTACCTTTGCACCTTTCTTCTGTATATTTGAGCCAATTGCGGACATTTTGTCTCCCAATGACTCATCTTTTGATGCATTATCTGCGGCTAAAGAAGAAAAACTGCATACAGCAGCTGCAAGAACTAATATTTTTAAAGCCTTCATACTCATCCTTACAAGATAACAAAATACAGATTTGAGTATAGACTTGGAAAATTAGCGTGAAGATAGATTTTCCTTTGAAACTATTCTGTTAACCAAAAGGAAACAGACTCTCCACGCTACTATTTCCAGATAAAAGCCTCTGATTCTAAATGAAACTATTCGACATCATTCTTAGCAGGCTTTTGTTTATCAAGTTCTGCCAGTTTGGCTATATCCTCTTCAGAAAGTTTCAATGCAGCCTTAAAAATAGACAGTAGATTGTATTTTTCAATATCTTCCTCTTTATCGCTATTTTTAATGGCATTCATCTCATTCTGAACAAAACCAGAAAGCTCGTTAATAAAAGATTCATTGTGGAATGCAGGTATTCTGTTTACATGATTTCCCATTATAGCTGGATTCTCAAAACAGTACCTTAATGCAAATCTTATAAGAGCAACATTCTCTCTTGAAAATTCAGTGGATTTGCCTTTACACAAGTTAATTACATTTTTTACATAATCTGTAATGTGCTCTGGTTTAAGCGCATATTCATGGTCTGGCTCTACCAGCTTTGGATGATTTGGATCTTTTACATCAATTGCATATGTAATGTCGTCTAATTTGGTCTGTTCAAAGTGTCCACATTGGATTTTTGAAAGTAGTGAGTCTACGGTAAAATTTTTATTGACAATTTCAAATTCGCCGTATGTAGCAGCTTTATCATCAACATTAAAGGCTCGACGTAAACCAGAAAAAGTTTCAACCTGAACAGTATTTGGAGCTTTAGCAGAAACCTTTCCATTTGTAATCATAGCCAGATTGTCATTGGTGCTATGCTTTGAATGCTGGCCTTCAACAAATGCCTCTGCACTGCGGCCACCAACAAAACTGCCTGCAAGACAGGCTATGCCTGCAGCTCCGGTTACACCTGCTGCGATGGAGGTTCCGGCAATTCCGCCGATTGCAGTTGCAGCTGCGGCAATTATGGCAGGAGCAACACCAAGAGATACTACAGTAGCAGCGGCTGCTGCGGCAAGACCTGCTCCAAGCAGAATTCCGCCGGCGATTCTTGCCATTATTCGACCAAGCTTACTTGGCTTTTTAGCTGTCTCTAATTTCTCAAAACTATCCTGAGAAGTACATTTATCCCAAAGCTCATCGACAACCTGTCCTGCGATTTCATCATATTTATCTTTTTTCTCAACATCATCTACTGCATTATTTGCATTATTTATTAAATTTGATGAAGTGTTTAAAGCAATATCAGACATACCAACCTCTTTTTAATTATTAATTTTTAATTTTTTAAGTCTTATTTTTTGCAAATTGCAATTAAATTCTCAAACTGCTCTAGCACAGGTCTCTGCTCATGATCATAAGGATCACAGATATCCCTGCCCTCTTCTAAAACCTCCAGCGCATTCTGTATATCCCTATTCTTCAGATAGCAGAAGCCCAGACATAAATATGGAAGAGGTTCAGCTCCGTTGGTTACCAGTGTCAGCATCTTGAAGCTTTCAATGGCTTCCTTATACAGCTTTAGCTTCTCACAGCTTTTTCCCAGACCGCCCCAGTATTTAGGCTTACTCTGATCGAATAGACAGAGATTTGAGAAAATCTCTCTGGCTCCAGCAAAATCGGAACTTTCCAGTTTCTCTTTAGCATCCTTATAGGAAGCTTCCATATATTCATCTGTTAACTCACAGATGTCTTTTAACAGCTCACCTTTGGCTAAACGCTTCTCAATTTCCTCCCAGCTTTTATTGGCAGGTGCTCTTGAAAAAATTCTCTTCAGGTTCTCTGTTGAAACTTTAGCCATTTCAGACATAACATCTTGAACATCAGACTGAGAGATAACAGTGTCACTCATGAAAACTCCTTAATACCGCGAGGGCTAATTCAAAACCTTCACGGAAAAATTTAACTACAATGTGGAGGTGTATTATAGTGAGATGTATTTTTTAATAAACAATTTTTTATGGATCATGCGTCACAAATCGATAAGAAAAAATATTTTTCAATGAAAAATTAAATAGTAAAAAAAGTAACTTTCGATCAGGACTTAAGGAACAAGAGAATTTATTGGACTAGCTTGCGAAGAAAATGACAAAATGGCTAGCTTTAAGGCTAACCATTTTACGAGAATACGATAAAATTCACCTGGTTCTATTTAACTCTTAGAAAACAGTTGTTATTTGATATTTTCCTGGCTTTCAAGTGTTTTGATATCTTCATCAGATAGTTTTAATGCAGCTTTAAAGACAAGTAAATATTTTAAATTAAGCTTATCTTCAAGGGCAAAACTATCTTTTTTCTTTTCAATTTCCTTCTCAGTAAACTCATACAGTTGATCGATGAAGGATGAATTAGTCATTGCCTTGAAATTCTCATAGGAATCGCCCATAAAATCAGGTTTGCTTAAAAGAACGTTTATGGTATACCTTACCAAGGCAATATTATCCCTTGTTAATTCAAAATTAGCGGACTTTAACATGGAGAATGAGGTTAGCACAAACTCACTAATCAGCTTTGAAGTAAAAGGACTATCCTCATCATTAGAAAGCTTTGGATGCTTTGGATCTGTAATATCAATTGCCTGCGCAAACTCTTGAAAATTGTCGCCAGCACAATTCATAAGATTTTTCAGTTGATATTTATTTGCAAGCAGCTTCTCTAGTTCTTTACTGGTTGCAGAGTCATGCTTAAAGACTCGAGTCAAACCGAAAAACTTATCAGACTTTTCAGCACTTCCCTGCTTAATGCCATTAACTTTACCATTTGTAATCATGGCAAGGTTGTCATTGCTACTATGCTTTGAATGCTGTCCTTCAACAAATGCCTCTGCACTGCGGCCTCCGACAAAACTGCCTGCAAGACAGCCGATACCAGCAGCTCCGGTTACGCCAGCTGCAATGGAGGTTCCGGCAATTCCACCGATTGCTGATGCAGCAGCTGCAATTACGGCTGGAGCTACACCAAGTGAAACCACTGTAGCTGCAGCTGCAGCAGCAAGACCTACGCCTAGCAGAATTCCACCGGCTATTCTGGCCATTATTCGACCAACCTTACTTGGCTTTTTACCAGTGCCTAATTTCTCAATATTATCCTGAGAAGCTAATTCATCCTGAATCTTACTTGTTTGCTTATCAATTAGATTGTCTTCAATTTTGTTATGGTTATCGACATAACTGATATCACTTGGACGGTTTGAAATGGATCCAATACTATCTGACATACCTACCTCATGTAGAAATCTTATTTATCAAAAATTGATTAACAGGCTCAATCTGCTCCAGATCAGCTCTCAGCTCGACCCCATATGGAACATAGCCCATCTGCCTTCTTCAAAAAAACACAGCAGCTCTATTCCAGTATTCATTATTAAAAAGAAAGCCCCATGTTCAATACATTGTGGAGCCACAGTTCCACTTATAACTGTTTTGCCAGCAGTTAAATCTTCATGGAAAAATTTAACTACAAAATGTAGGCTGTATTATAGAAATGGTGCATTATAAAATAAACACTTTTTTTGTTGTCATAGTTCACAGTTCATTAAGAAAAAATACTTTTCTTGGATTCTTTTAGATTTACAAAAAGTTTCAAATGAATCTGTTTTTAAGGCTGGATTAGAAGAACATTATTTATTTTTTTACACTCCTTTTTTGTCACATTTCACAATTTAATTACATTAACAATTTTAATTAAATTAGATATTTTCCTTTGAGAAATAAATAATTAAAAAATAACTGGTCAACGAGTACTTTTATGCTTAAAAAAAGTGTGAAATATATCAAGAAAAGGATTAGAATAGGCTCACTTATCGGCGGACCTTAGCGTTCTGCTAGGTTCTTTTTTTTAACAATCCTGAAATGAAAATCCTATGAATAAATTTTCTTTCCCTTTAAAAAAGCTTTGGTTTACACATGTTATTATCCTTGTTATCAGTAACTACGCTGTTCAGATTCCACTTAATCTGTTTGGAATTGTTACAACCGTAGGAACTTTCACCTATCCTTTCGTATTCCTGTCCACTGATCTGACAGTCAGAATCTTCGGAAAATTAAGAGCAAGAAAGATCGTCTTTCTGGCTACAATCCCAGGTCTGATTGTGTCCTATCTGATAGGAACTCTATTTGAACACGGTGATTTCCAGGGACTGGCTAATCTTTCTCAGTTTTCCTACTTCGTATTCAGAATTACCATCGCATCCCTGTCAGCCTATCTTCTAGGACAGCTGTGCGACATTCTGGTATTCCAGAGATTACGAGAACTGAAGCTATGGTGGCCAGCTCCGGTTTCCTCATCAATTCTGGGAAATCTGATTGATACCTATGTATTCTTTGCCGTTGCATTCTGCGGTACCAATGATGCATTTATGGCTGAACACTGGGTCGAAATTGCAACCTTTGACTATATGGTCAAACTGGCAGCAAATATGATTATTTTCGTACCAGCCTACGGTGTAGTGCTTAAATACATCATCCGCAAAATTACTGCCGCCTAGAACTGATTTTTAATATCAATTTGTATTTCTTGGAAAATTCTCATGATAAGATAGAAATCAGTTGATTATCGGAGATTTATTATGAGCGAAAAAGTTCTACATATTGATGACAGCCAGTTTGAAGAGGAAGTCTTAAAATCAGACAAGCCTGTTTTTGTTGACTTCTGGGCTCAGTGGTGCGGACCTTGCAAAATGGTTGGACCAATCGTTGAAGAGCTGGCCGAAGAAATGGAAAACGTTAAGTTTGTTAAGGTAGATATCGATCAGAACCAGGAATACGCTGCCAAATACGGTGTTATGAGTATTCCTAACATGCTGCTGTTCAAGGATGGCAATATTGTTAACCGTCAGATCGGTGCTCTTCCAAAGAATGAACTAAAAGCATTCATCGAGAATAACATTTAAGATGTTTTACAACGGTTTTTGAAAAAAAAGCTTCCTCTGGAAGCTTTTTTATTATGTGGACTATTTTTCAAATTCAGTTTTGTTTATTTGTCTGAAATCTCTTTTAAGGTTTCACAGGCCTGGGCCCAGTCCCCCTCATTACAGGCTCTCGTATAATAATAAAAAGCTTTTTTCTGGTCTTTATCTACATTCTCACCATTTTCGTAAAACGACCCTAGCAGATTACAGGCAATTCCATCCTTAAGTTCACAGCCTTTCTCGTAGTAATTCAGGGCTTTTTCCATGTCCTTATCTACCACAGCTCCATATGCAAAAATATTTCCTGAAAAGGTGCAGGATTCTTTTGCATTAAGCTCACAACCTTTCTGAAAAAAAGGTAGAGCTTTAGAATCGTCTCCAACCACATTAGTATAGTACATTCCTATATGCTCACAGGCTTCTGCTGAGTTCTGATTGCATTGTTCGACTGGGAGTTCATGTTCATTCTTGTCATCGGCAGCAGACATAAAAGATATAGTACACAGTACCAGTGAAATAACTTTACTAAGTGTTCTTATCATTTCTCACCTTAGCCAAACATTAACTTAAAAAAAATGCCCTACTGTTATTTCTTTTTTTATTTTAAATTATAGAGGGTGTTAACTCTAATAGCACTGATATAGTGAAGTTATATGTACGTTATCTATAGGGCTATTTCTTTCATTTTTATCTACAATTATGACCAGACATGAGATTTCTACAAACAAGTTTTGCATTAGATCAGGAAATTTTTCATGATTAAGTGAAAATTGACAAATTAAATATTAATATAGGATTGTATCCAACTTTTTTGTCTGCCACCGAGGTTATTCTTGTCTGAGGAAAAACAGGGACCTTCGTCCGAGAGTTATGTTGAAATCTGTCACTGCTGCGATATGGGAGTGACGCTTCCGACTAAACCTGAGCCAGGTAAGGTTTATCGCTGCCCACGATGCGGTGCGGTACTGATACGTGCAAAAGAATACTCTCTTCAAACAGTAGGAATCATGGCGCTGTCTGCACTTATTATGCTTTTTGCAGCCCTGACCCAGCCCTTTATGACCCTTGAACAGTTCGGTGTATCCAACGGCATGTCCCTTTATAACGTACTGACAACGCTACGCCTGGACTGGGGAGGTCTGCTTTACGTTTTTATGGCGGTGACCCTATTTATGCCTCTGGTTGTCCTCTTTCTTGCAGTTGCAGTAGGTCTTTTGGGCATTAAGCCGACACTTTTCACCCTTAAGACATTTTCCTTCTGTCATCGTTACTGCATGGTAGATGTTTTCATTGTGGGAGTGCTTATCAGTCTGATTAAACTGACCTCGCTTGCACATGTATCCTTTCATTTTGGATTTTTTTCTGCAATTATTTTTTCTGTAATGATGGCCTGGTGCTGGATGCATTTCCGCCCTGCCCGTCTATGGGACCTGAGAGCTCATGGACACTATCATGGAGCTTTGGCTGGTAAATCAGGTTACGAACAGGGACTTATAGTTTGCCGTACCTGCGGAGCTCAATATCCAGGCTCAGAAAACGGAGCTGTCTGTCCCCGCTGCGGAAGAGTCAATCATTATAGAAATCCTGCTGCCATACAGAAAACCTGCGCGCTCCTGATTTCCGCAACAATTCTGTATCTGCCATCCAATCTTTATCCTGTTATGTACACAGACCTGCTGGGAGCAAACAGCGGCTCTAATATTATCGATGGTGTGGTAGCGCTGTGGAATATGAACTCACGCTTTGTAGCGCTGGTGATTCTGATTGCAAGTATTTTTATTCCGATATTAAAAATTCTGATGCTGGTATTCCTGGTATACAACTTAAAAAAAACAAAAGAAGACCGTCAGGGAAACAGACTTGTATTTATCTACAGACTGGTTGAATATATTGGAAAATGGTCAATGATAGATGTGTTTGTAGTAATTATTATGTCTTCCGTTGTTAGAATCGGCGGACTTATAACTATTAATCCAGGATTTGCCATAGTGGCATTCTGTGCAGTGGTTATACTGACCTTAATTTCTGCAGAACAGTTTGATTCAAGAATGATTTGGGACAGAAGGGGGAATTGTGAGCAACACTAACGAGATGGCAAAGGTAAATCCTCTACGAAAAATATCATTTGCATGGATAATTCCTCTGCTTGCCCTGATTATTACAGCAATTATGCTGTGGGATAACACTCTCAATAGAGGACCGGAGGTTGAACTGATAGTTCCTTCAGCTGATGGTATTGAGGCAGGAAAGACTCTGGTAAAATTCCGCTCTGTAAATGTCGGTCGCGTGGAAACAGTGGAAATTGAAGATGACCTCAAATCGGTACGACTTGGCATCAGAATGAATCCCAATACAGATGATTTACTCTTAGAGGATTCTAAGTTCTGGATAGTAAAACCTAGAATTGATACCAACTCCATATCCGGACTTGATACCCTTTTAGGAGGATCCTACGTCCAGATCGCCCTGGGAACCTCTGACAAGAGGGCTGACCGCTTTATCGCTGAAGAGCACCAGCCGGTTAACCCTTACAATGAGGACG
Organism: uncultured Succinatimonas sp.; assembly: GCA_900317105.1. Classification (GTDB taxonomy): domain Bacteria; phylum Pseudomonadota; class Gammaproteobacteria; order Enterobacterales; family Succinivibrionaceae; genus Succinivibrio. The sequence goes on from ONFP01000022.1 coordinate 73,777, forward strand.
GTGTTACAGTTACCCTCAAGTCAAACGGTAAAGAGAGTATTCCTGAGGGAACAGTAGTTGAGTACAAGGGAGTAGAAGTCGGCAATGTAGCCACATCAAAACTTGATCCTCACACCGATACCTTTGAATACCAGCTCTTTATCCGTAAACCTTATGATGTTCTGCTAAAGGGAAATGTCTTTTTCTGGAATGATGCGGGCATCGATCTGAAGATTGATGGTTCTGGACTCAACCTGAGTACAAAATCACTCCTAAGTCTGCTGCAGGGAACTATCACCTTTGAGGGCTTTGGCTACCGTGATGCCGATAAAATGCTTGATCTTTCAAAGACCTATCAGCTCTACGAAAACCGTAATGCCGCAGAGAACGAAATGCTAAAGAGCTATCCTAACTTCCTGGTAAATCTCGGACACGATGCCGGATCACTTGAGGCAGGCAGTGACATCTACTATCGCGGAATACCTGCAGGCAAGGTTATAGAGGTTCCATGGCGCGTTGAGGATGTTGATGTTATTGCCCCTGATGATGATATATACGCGCTGGTATCTCTTTACACCTATAGTGAAGAAAATGAAGAAGTATCAATGAAATTCTTTATAGACAACCTGGATAAGAACAAAGTCTGTATCAATACCTACAGTCCCTCGATATTTTCTGGAGAAAACGCCCTGAATATCGAAATAGGCGACCACGTAAAGTGCAAGGCAAAAGAAAAAGTATTTGACGGAATTCGCGTCATACCAATGCAGAGCGAGATAAGCGGTACTCCTCAGAGACTGATGGGAGACATTCTTGCTGAACTCAAGGGAATGAAACTGGATAAAACCAGCTCCGAACTTCGCAAAACCATGGTAGAACTTCAGAAAACACTGCATCATATGTCCAACACGCTGGACAGTGTAAACCAGCAGCAGCTGGTAAAAGAACTTACCAAAACTGTTAAACAGTTTGAAAAGACCATGGCCGGCTTTGATGCACAGGGAAAAATATACAAGGATATGAGCCAGTTAGTGATACAGCTAAACCAGGCCCTAAAAGATCTCAAGCCTGCAGTTAAGGATGTGGGACAGAAACCTAATTCCATTATTTTCAGTGATACTACTGGCGATCCTGTACCTGGACGTCGTTAAACGGGAGAGCAAAAATGAAATCACGAATTCTGACAGGACTGGTATTATGCGCTACGATTCTTGCAGGCTGCTCAAGTGATACCCCATCGCAGATCAGATACTCGATGGTGCAGGATCTCAAGCCTGAAATGATGTCCGGTTCCGATAAGATCAATCTGCAGTTAAATCCTGTACTGGACGGTGGAGGAATAGTACTGCAGGTTAGTGAACACAGCCTGAGGGAAGCTCGCTTTCACCGCTGGGCAGAGCCGCTCAATGAGCAGCTTGAGGCTCTGGTAATCAACACCATTAAACAGGAGAATTTCAGCCTCAGAGATCAGACTCTCGATGTTTATGTATCCCGTTTTCAGGGTAGCGAGGCAGGAAAAATATATGTAAGCGCTTCATTTTCTGTGGTAAATGCTAAGGGACAGACAATCAGAACAGCAAGCCGTCAGCTTGAAACTGAGCAGCAGACTGCCGGTTATGATGCACTGGTTGCTGCTCTGCGCTCAGGCTTTGACAAAATCTGTCATGAGGCAATCGCAGAGCTGAAAGGAAGCAAATAAAGACTGAAATGGACTAATTAACCGAATAGTCCGAACAGTTTGTGCTTTCTCTGATAAAAAGGCTTGCTGTTTTCAGCAGCCTTTCTTCCAAAATCATCATTGTAAGGGACAATATCAATATACATCCTGCTTGGCAGATAATCTCTTGCAGCATCAGCAAGACCAGAGAAGATTTTCTTTCTATCTCCGGCAAAATCAACCACCAGAAGGTAACTCTGCTCCTCGTTACGAATCATCAGCTTGAGCCATATTGACTTGATTTCCTTAACTTTTTTTGAATGCTCAGTCAGGGCTTTTACCATGGCATCAGGGTAAATCTTTGGTTCGCCCAGCATGACTTGCGTATCTTCCTTTACGGAGATTTCAGAGTGACCTTTTTCAACAATGTCCTTTCGCTGTTTCATGTACTGAAGATTGCCGTTGGAGAACACAAGGTTATGACTGAAAGGATTGATGACCACTCCTGCCCCGCTGTCCTTAACCATTGCATAGTAGTCATCAAAGGACAAGATCAGAGTTTTGATGTACTCATTTTTGAATCTGTCACCCTTGCGCAGTTCCTTCCAGTCTGTAAAGGCAGGGAAAAACACCTGATTATCATCAGAGGTAAACTGGACAAAGGAGATTTTTGAGTCTTCCTTGAAGTACTTCTGGCCGTTCTTCTCCACGATTGTGTTGTCGTCTACCTTGATTACTGAGAGCAGATGGGAGTTAAGAGCAAATTCCTGAGCGATATAATCTAAAAGGTTGTTTCTTTTTTCTTCGTTGTCAGTGCGGTTATATTCGTTGAGCAGTTTTGATAATTCTGGATTTTCAACCGGTTTGTTTACATCGATATTCATAACGGTAGGCCTTACTATATTTATTCTGATGTTTAACTCATTATTCTGTCTTTAACATTTTCAGAGCATACAGTACCGCTACAGGATTATAACTTAATTAGAAACAGTGAAGAGAATGATCAAAAATATGGAATTACGCTCATCTGTCTCATTTAAATCGTGATTTTCCCAAATACATCTTGAAAGGAAACCTTATAGTGTCTATGATGTTTGCAGCTATATTTGACATTATTTAGGACAAAAATGAGTACCAACATTCTTTTACTATGTGGCGGAGACGGTTCCGAACACGATATTTCACTTCTAAGCGCAAAATTCATTGAAGAACAGTTAAAAAAAACTCCTGAATTCTCAGTTACCAAAGCCGTAATTCATAATCACAAGTTTATAGTTGACGAGAACAAAAACGGTATTTTCCTTGGCGACAATATCTTCTCAGTTGACGGAAAGGATATTAAGATCGACTGTGTAGTACCTTGCATCCACGGTATTCCTGGTGAGACCGGCGATATCCAGTCTTTCCTTGAGATTCACAACATTCCTTATATCGGCTGCAAGGCAGAGGCCAGCCGTTACTGCTTCAACAAGATCACCACCAAGCTGTATCTGGATGCGCTGGGTATTCCAAATTCTCCTTATACCATCATTCCTTTACAGAATGACAAGTACAAAGCTGAAGCTCTGGCTTTCTTTGACAAGTATCAGGACATCTATGTAAAAGCTGCAAGTCAGGGTTCATCCGTAGGCTGCTATCATGTAACCAAGCGTGATGATGTCTGGGACAGCATTGCCGAAGCATTCCAGTTCAGCTCCGAAGTTATTCTGGAGAAGAACATCATTCACCGTGAGCTTGAGGTTGCAGCCTACGAAATCAACGGCGAACTGAAACTGTCACGTCCTGGAGAGATTATTATTCCAGACAACAAGTTCTATACTTTTGATGAGAAGTATTCAAAGGATTCAGGCACCATTACCACTGTAACCCCAGAAAATCTGTCTGAAGAGGATATCCGCACCATTCAGGATATGGCCCGCCGAGCCTTTGTAGGTCTGAAGCTTCGTGATCTTTCAAGAATTGATTTCTTCCTGTCAAAGGAAGATGGCATACTTATCAATGAGATCAACACCTTCCCTGGCGCAACACCTATTTCAATGTTCCCTAAGATGCTTGAGCACAATGGTGACGTTATGTCTGACTTTCTTGCAAAGGCTGTAAAGAAAGCTATTTCCGAGAAGAAGTAGAAGACAGAAAAGAGAATTTTAAGATAAACAAAACCCCGGTTTAGATTTTTAAATCGGGGTTTTTATTTGAAGACGCTAAGCTTTAGCCGCGTTTCATAACATCAAAGAACTCATTATTGGTCTTGGTCATTGACAGCTTGTCGATGAGGAATTCCATTGCTTCAATTTCACCCATTGGATGCAGGAACTTTCTTAAGATCCACATCTTCTGCAGCTCATCAGGAGAAGTAATAAGCTCTTCACGTCTGGTACCTGAACGTGTTACATCAATTGCAGGATATACACGCTTCTCGGCAATCTTACGTGACAGGTGAAGTTCCATGTTACCGGTACCCTTGAATTCCTCGTAAATAACTTCATCCATCTTAGAACCGGTATCAATCAGAGCAGTAGCAATGATGGTAAGTGAACCGCCTTCCTCAACGTTACGTGCGGCACCGAACAGACGCTTTGGCTTCTGTAAGGCGTTGGCGTCAACACCACCGGTTAAAACCTTGCCTGATGAAGGAACAACTGTGTTGTAGGCACGGGCCAGACGGGTAATGGAGTCCATAAGAATAACCACGTCATTCTTATGCTCAACCAGTCTCTTAGCCTTTTCAATAACCATTTCAGCAACCTGAACATGACGGGTTGCAGGCTCATCGAAGGTTGATGCTACAACTTCACCCTTTACATTACGAACCATTTCGGTAACTTCTTCTGGACGCTCGTCAATCAGAAGAACAATCAGAGTGCACTCTGGATATTTGGTTGAAATAGAGTGGGCAATATTCTGAAGAAGCATAGTCTTACCGGCTTTTGGAGGAGCAACAATCAGACCACGCTGACCTTTACCTACAGGAGCAACAAGATCGATAACTCTTGCAGTAAGGTCTTCCTTTGAACCATTTCCCAGCTCAAGCTGCATTCTGTCCTGAGCAAACAGAGGAGTGAGGTTCTCAAATAAAATCTTGTGACGAGAATTTTCTGGATCGTCATTGTTTACAGAATCTACCTTCAGAAGAGCGAAATACTTTTCGCCGTCCTTTGGAGGTCTAATCTTACCGGCAATTGAGTCGCCTGTTCTAAGGTTGAATCTTCTTACCTGACTTGGAGATACATAAATATCATCAGGACCAGCAAGATATGAAGAATCAGCACTTCTTAAGAAACCAAATCCGTCAGGAAGAATTTCAATTACACCTTCGCCGAAAATGTCTTCACCGTTTTTTGATGATGCTTTCAGGAGCTGGAAGATAATTTCTTTCTTACTTAGGCGGGCAACGTTCTCGATTCCATTCTGCTCACACATCTGAACGAGCTGAGCAACAGGAGTGTTTTTTAATTCGGTTAGATTCATATAAGTTAAATTACAATCATGTTCTGCATGGGGGATGCAGGAAGGATCTCTTAATTGTTAAGTTAAAAGGATTTTTCCGTGTTAGGCCGTTACACATAGGCCTAGGTGATAACGTTGGACTCAACGTTAGGCGTATCATAACACAGTTTTTTTCAAAGTTTGCAATTTTTTTTGATTTTTATGCCGTTTGCTTCTTTGTTATACAAATGCGAACTATGTAATATTTGTATGCTTTTATTGACCTATACTAAAGGTATCTGTTTGATTTTTATAATATAGGTTTACATGTATGAACTTTTCTAGATATTTAACTGTTTCGGTTCTTGCTGCTGCACTTTGTCTTCCTTTTTCAGGAGCTCAGGCCAAAACGGTTATTGAGGTTGCTCATACACAGATGGAAACTCATCCGGATCACATTGCCTTGCTGGCCTTCAAAGACTATGTTGAAAGGCATGCCGGTGACATCTATGAGGTTCAGATATTTCCAAACAAGAAAGCAGGCTCCAATGAACAGGTCATCGATCTTTTGAGAGCCGGATCTGTTCAGTTTATGGTTATCTCTTCAGCTAATCTGGAGCCATACAACAGAAAATATTCGGTATTCTCCATTCCCTATCTGTTCTCCAGTGAAGATGAATATGAAAAGTTTATAACAGATCCTAAGGTTCTGGAGGAGCTTGGAACAAAGAATGAGGAGGATGGATTCACTCCACTTGTAGCCTTTACCGCAGGTTCGAGAAGCTTCTATGCCAAAAGTCCAATCTCAACACCTGATGATCTGAAGGGAAAGACCTTCCGTATACAGAGCGGACGTACCAATAAGGATATGATGGAATTTTTCAACGCCAATGAAATGACCATCAGCTTCGGTGAGGTTTACAGTGCCCTGAAAAAAGGACTGATAGATGGAGCCGAAAACAATGAGCTGGCACTGGTAGAACAGAAACACGGTGAATTCTGTAAATACTACTCCTATGATCATCATCAGATGATTCCAGATCTGCTGGTAGGTTCTACCATATTCCTGTACTCAATTCCGGAGAAGGATTTTGAAATATTCAGACAGGCTGCACTAGAGGCCCAGGAAGTTGAATTTGCAATGTGGGGAAACAGTATAAAAAAAGCAAAAAAAAGCGCTCAGCAGCTTGGAGTGGAGTTCTTAGAAGTTAATGTGGATGACTTCAGAAAAAAAGTTGCACCTATACATGAGTACCTGCTGAAGACCAGACCTGAGATTAAGAGTCTTTACGATAAAGCCAGAGCCATAGGAGCGCAGGAGACTGAAAAAAAATAGCACAAAGAACTCCACCGCTTCCGTTATAATGATTTAATTTAGAAATAACCGATTGAAATATCGGTTATTTTTTGGACTTCAGATTACATCTAACTTCAGCTTACAGGATTTTTTCGATGAATTTCAATGCAGTACATCATATTGCCCTTATCGGTAAGAACTACCATAAATCCCGTCATTTCTATGTTGATCTGCTGGGATTTAAGGTTATCAGAGAAAATCACCGCGAAGACAGAAACGACTGGAAAATAGATCTTGCCTGCGGAGATATCGAAATAGAATTGTTTATCAAGGAAGATGCGCCTGAGAGAAACAGCGGTCCGGAGAGTGCCGGGCTCAGACATCTTGCCTTTAAGGTTGAAAGTGTGGAAGAGACCGTAAAGGAGCTTAACCGACTGGGAATTGAAACCGAACCTGTCAGAGAGGACACCTTTACACATAAGAAAATGACTTTCTTCCGTGATCCTGACAATCTGCCACTCGAAATCCACGAGTAGCAGATAATGGCTGTACAAAACTAGTAGTAGGAGTATCCTTTGACAGCCTCAATCATCAGAGGAACATCCTGCTTTCCTTTATATTCACGAACCAGATCGCGAAGGAATGAGCTGGCACCTGTAGGTTCCGAGTTACCGAACATGCTTCTGACCTGAGCATAGCTGATGAACAGAGCTTTCTTGGCACGGGTCACACCTACGTATGCCAGACGTCTCTCCTCTGCAAGAGATTTATCTGAATAGGCACAGAGTCTTGATGGAAGAATATCCTTTTCAAAACCTACCAGAAATACATATTTGAACTCAAGACCTTTAGAGGCGTGCATTGTCATCAGATTAACCGCATCCGCAACATTGGAGGTACCGCCCTCCTCATTAAGCTCACCGGTTGAAACCAGTGTGATGTTGGACAAATAGGTTAAAAGAGGATCTTCAGTTTTCTTTTCCTTCTCTGTTGCAGACTCAGCCTCAGAGGTATTTTCCTCAGTAGAGTCATCCTCAGCAGGAGGAGCCGCTTCAAATTCCTTTATATTGGAAATCAGCATACCAAGGTTGGCATAACGGGAGTGTTCCTCGGTATCCTTGCCATCCTTGAAGTCCTTTTCCTGATAGTACTTATAAAGGCCTGTCATTCTGAGCATCTCATCTGCAAATGCAGAAAGACTCATATTCTGTCTTTTCTCATTCAGAGCCTTGAAAAGCTCATAGAATACAGAAATCTTTTTATAAAGAGAGCTTAGGGTCTTATCAACATTCCCTGAATTTACATGAGCCTCCAGAAGACGCATGGCCCTGATCAGAGAACAGTTTCTCTCGTTGGCAATGACTCTGAGTCCTTCAACTACCTTAGGTCCAATCTTTCTTGAAGGAGTATTGATGATTCGAAGTAATGCGGTATCGTCATCCTCATTCACGAGAATTCTCATATAGGCGATGGCATCGAGAATCTCGGCACGCTCAAAGAACTTCTGTCCACCGTAAATAACAAAGGGAATATGCTTTCTTAAAAGGTTCTGCTCAAAATCCAGTGAAAGATAGTTGTTACGGTACAGAATGGCGATATCTCGGTAATCAACTCCGGAATCATGCAGTGTGGCAATTCTGTCGGTAACAGTAGCAGATTCAACCTTATTGTTGGCGCAGTTCAGGATTTTAACCTTGTCACCCTCACCGAAATTACCCTTTAAAACCTTCTCCATCAGGCGGTCACTGTTAAAGCCGATAATGGTATTTGCAACATCCAGGATTTTCTGAGTGGAACGGTAGTTCAAAGCCAGGAGCACCTGCTTAACATCTGAGAAATCTTCCAGAAACTTTCTCATGTTGCCGACATCAGCGCCTCTCCAGCCATAGATTGACTGATCATCATCACCCACCACCAGCACATGTGAATCAGGACCTGCGATCAGACGCAGGAAGCGGTACTGGATTGAGTTGGTGTCCTGAAACTCATCAACCAGAATCTCTTTGAATCGGCGGTGTTGAAGCTCACGGATTTCACGGTTGTTTTCCAGAAGTTCAACGGTTCTTAAGAGCAGTTCACTGAAATCTACTGAGTTTTCCTGGTTGCAGACCTTCTCATAAACGGAGTAGACGCGGTCTGTAATTTTCACATGATCAGGAGACTTTGCGGAAACCATCTTGCTGTAGGCCAGAGCTCGAATTCCGTTTTCCTTCTGCTTGCTGATATTAGAGGCAATATCAGAAGGCTTAAACTCCTTGGTATCAATATTCATGTCCTTCATCAGACGCTTAACCAGAGATACCTGACTGTCAGTATCGAGAATGGTAAAACCAGGAACCAGACCTGCATACTGGGCATAGGCTCTGAGCAGTCTTAGGCATATGGAATGGAAGGTATTGGCCCATAGGGAGGACTGAACTGAATTGCCTACCATCAGACTGAGTCTTTCACGCATTTCGGTAGCTGCTTTGTTGGTAAAGGTTACCGCCATGATGTTGCGAGGAGCAATATGATAATGCTTGATAAGCCAGGCTATTCTTGAAACCAGAACTCTGGTCTTGCCGGTTCCGGCCCCGGCGATAATCAGCATATTGCGCAGCTCAGCAGAAACAGCCTCATGCTGTGATTCATTCAGTCCTTCAAGAATGCTGTCAGACTGAGGATCTTCATCAAGAGCATCTTCTGATAGGCCGTTGTTAAACTCGTATAGTGAATTGTCTTGCATATTTACAGTAAATCTTTAAGTTCTAGAACATTGTCCAGGAGAATATCAGGCAGCACCTTAAGCTGCTTTTCATCAGGTGAAATACCGGTGTAGCCTTTGTATACCCAGGCACATTTACAGCCGGACTGAACAGCTCCATAAACATCGGTGAAAGGATCATCACCGATATGAAGTATTTCATCTATTTTAACATTTTTGTATTTAGCGCACTCTATGAACATATCTGCATAGGGTTTTCTGCGCAGACCTCCTACAGAAGGACGGATATCGCGCTCAAAATAACTTTCAAGACCGATTTTTTCAGGCTTAAGATTTCCGTTTGAAAGCGCAATCATCGGATATTTCTCGCTGAGAGAGGCAAGCATATCATAGATATCCTGATGAACAAATCCGGCCGAACGGTGATCTACAAAAAGATCAACAAGTTCTCTGGCCTCATCAAGGCCGTTCTTTAAAGGGATCTTAAGACGCTTGAAGGCCTCAACCAGACTTACCTCACGCAAAAGGGTAACATCGTCGGCAAGAGCAGGATTATCATGAAGAACCTCAGCCTTAACCTGTGACCAGTAGTCATACTTAAGACAGGCCCCGCCTAAACCGTAGGTGTCGCAGAGGTACTGGGTGAACCAGGCATCAGCTTTACGTAAAACCGTCTCACAGTCATAAAGGGTATTATCTAAATCAAAGGAAAGGACTTTAATCTTACTGAGATCAATCTGTTTTAAAAATTTCAATTCTTTTTCCTGGATGCTAATGGATGAGAGTTATTATATACGGCTTTTAGATGTTCAAAATCCAGATGAGTATAAATCTGTGTTGCAGCAAGACTGGCATGCCCCAGCATTTCCTGAACCGAGCGCAGATCCGCACCTCCCTGCAGAAGTTCTGTTGCAAACGAATGTCTGAGCTTGTGCGGGTTAAGATGAGTGGTAACACTGGCCTTGTCACACAGTTTCATCAGATTCTGCTCTACAGCACGGGTAGTCAGTCTTGAACCGAAACGGTTTAAAAACAGAGCAGGCTCTTTAGGCTCAAAACTTTCTCTAATCAGAAGATAGTCATTTATTCTTGAAATAGCACTGTCATTAACAGGAACCACTCTCTGCTTGCTGCCCTTTCCCAGCACTCTTACTTCCTGAACAAATTCGTCATAATCCTCAAGATCAAGACCAACCAGTTCAGAAACACGCAGACCAGAGGAGAACAGCAGTTCAACAATAGCAAGATCACGTCTCTCGTATATTGTTTCCGGGTTCAATGACAGAATGGCATCTATCTCTGTTAAAGAGAGTATCTTTGGCAGATGTCTTTTGATCTTGGGCGCTTTTATCAGTGAAAAAGGATTATCTGGGATTTCTTCAATGGATACGAGAAATTTGAAAAAGGAACTTAAGGCGTAAAGATCATGGGCAACAGAATTATTGTTGAGCTTGTTCAGATCAGCATCAAAATTAAATTCTCTCTGAATTACTCGCATCTGTTCGAGTTTTACGTCTTTCCATTCTTTAAGATCAGAAAACTCGCGCTCCAGAACCTCCAGAGCTTTAGTAAGAACACGCTGATAAGATTCTATAGTATGCTGACTTGCCCGTTTCTCAAAACGAAGTTTATCTAAATACCTGTCAATAAAATCTTTTAACATATTACACTTTCAGAAATTTCCGCTTAATTTAGATAGACATCTTTCAATATTACTATTCAAAAGTATGACTTCTTTTTTTCAATCAGGCAACCCAAAAAACAAATTGAGTTAACACTGAATTTAATTCATATTTTTCACATGACTAGTACACATAGTTGGAAAAGTGGACAAAACACTCCTGTTATAGTTGGATAAATGGGCAAAATACCCCTGTTTATAGTTGGAAAAGTGGGCAAAATACCCCCTGTTTATAGTTGGAAAAGTGGGCAAAATAAAACTATAATATAACAAAGATCCAGCAAAACAGGCGATAAGCATGAATTCTCTTAAAAGAAAAATAGACCATTATCTAAAGACTCATTTTGAAAGCAACAAAACAGCCCTTTTAATCGAAGGAGCAAGACAGATTGGAAAGACACACTCAATTAGAGAGTATGGAAAAAAATATGAGAGTTTCATCGAAATAAATTTTATTGAGCAACCTGAAGCAGTATCGTTATTCAGGAATTTAAAGAATTCTAAGGATCTGTTAGCAAGATTATCTCTTTTTACTACAAAGTCTCTCAAAAAAAATTCTACACTCATATTTTTCGACGAGGTTCAGGTGTGTCCTGAAATACTGACATACATTAAGTTTCTTGTTGAAGAAGGATCCTACCGTTACGTTTTAAGTGGTTCACTGTTGGGAATAGAGCTCAACAATCTAAGATCAGCTCCTGTAGGATATCTCACGATTAAGAGAATGTATCCTCTTTCTATTGAAGAATTCTTCTCAAATCTTGGGATTGGACAGAATATTATTGAGTCGCTAAAAAAATCCTATATAAATCTATCACCTATAGACGAATTCGTTCATCAGAAAATGATGGAATTATTCAGACTTTACTTAGTTGTTGGAGGAATGCCAGCTGTAGTAAAAAAATATATTGAAACCAACAATCTTCAGGAAGTTTTATCAACTCAGAAACAAATCCTAAATCTTTACAGAAAGGACATAAGTAAATACGATGACAAAAACAGATTATCAATAATTGAAATTTTTAATCTAATTGCTCCTGAACTTAATAACCCTAACAAGAGATTTATCATTAAGGATCTTGGGAAAAATATAAAATTCGACCGATATGAAAACAGCTTCCTATGGTTAAAGGATGCAGGTGTATCCATACCTGTCTATAACATTGATGATTTAAAAATACCTTTAATTCTTTCCAAATCCAGAAGCTTATTCAAATTGTTCATGAATGATATAGGTCTTCTTGCTGCTGAATACTCTCAAGGAATTCAACTTAGGATTATAAGCGGAGACAACAGTATAAATTGTGGTTCTATATTTGAAAACGCAGTGGCTCAGGAACTGTTGTCTAAAGATTATGAACTCTTTTATTACAATAACAAAAAGAGAGGAGAATTGGATTTTGTTATTGATTATGAAGGAAAAGTTTTACCAATTGAGGTTAAGTCTGGAAAAGATTACAAAATACATAGAGCTCTTTCAAACATATTGGCAGATAGTGAATACAAAATTGATAGAGCAATTGTATTCACTAACTCTAATATCCAGGTTGAAGGTAACAAACTATACCTTCCGATTTACATGGTAATGTTCTTGGAAAAACCAGACAATATTCCCTCGTTTTATAAGATAGATGTATCAGCTTTTAATTAAAAAAAATGAATTGACGATTAACTCTCCTGTATTTTGGAGTTAAAGAAAACTGAAAAACTTGAATACTGCTATGATGCAGCTCAGGCTGCAACTAAGCAGATAATCAAAAAAGATTATGCTTCAAATTTTATTTCCAGAAGATAAAAGAAAGTCTATGGAATCGGTATTAGCTTTTAAAAAAGAGCTGTGAGATTATTTCCCTTGGAAATCAGGTAAAAGATTCTGCTAATCAGTAGATTTATTCTATTAAACCATCAAGTCCGACGAGCATTGATTATGTTTTGCTTTGGTGAATAATGTTCTGGAAAAAAAGGATCTCAAATAAAATAATGTCGGAGTTTTCATCTGAGATCCTTGAAATGATGGACTTTTTATTCAGCTTTTAGAACATATACTTGATATCGGCACTTGCCCATGCTCCTCTGAAGTTATCACCGTACAGGCCCTTTAGACTGAAATCAAGAGTAAGACCTGTATTGGATGCAGGCTTAACTGCTACACCAATCTCACCAAAAGCACGTGTACCTTTTGTCTTAGAAGACTTAGCCCATGCCTTATCATCTACCTTCAGCTTTGATTTACCGTCAAATTCATGCTCTAGTCCTGCTCCACCATAAAGAGAAGTTACAGGAGTAAAATCATGGGTGTATCTTCCAGCAACACGTAAACGATTTGAATTTACAGCTGAGAGCTTATATTTACCGCCAGCATTGAAGGAATCACTAGCCTGATAGAGGTAGAAATACTTTCCATAGATATCTAGACTGTTAGTGTCATCAATTTTAATG
>ONFP01000009.1 GCA_900317105.1 uncultured Succinatimonas sp.
CTTATTAAAGAAAAGGCTCCAAATGCTGATACCTTAACTGCAACAGCCGTGCTGGCATCTGTGCTGTCAGGAAAACCTGAATCCAGTCTTTCCCTATTAGTTCTGTCCAATTTTGCAGAAATGCTGACTATTGGTGCGGCAGAGAAGGCTCGTCAGCATATTTCAAATCTTCTTGATATGAAGGAGAAATATGTATGGCTAAAGGATAAGAAGGGGCATGTCTCCAAGGTAAGCATTGACGATGTAATGGTCAATGACGAGGTTGTTGTTTACGTTGGAGAGAAGATCTGCGTGGATGGTGTGATTATTGAAGGTGAGGCTTCAATTGATCAGTCTTCCTTAACCGGTGAGTCAATTCCTGCATTTAAGACTATAAAGCAGGAAGTTTATGCCGGTACAGTGGTTCGCTCTGGAGAAATAACAATCAGGGTTTCCAAGGTTGGAGATGAAACCAATCTTGCTCGTATCATAAACATGGTGGAGAATGCGCAGAATCGCAGAGCTCCAATTCAGAACTTTGCTGACAGAATGGCTAATGCCCTGGTGCCTATTTCATTTTTGTCTGCTGCCGTTGTTTATGGTGTAACCCGTGATTTCCAGCGTGTATTAAACATGTTCTTCATTGACTTCAGCTGCGGTCTGAAGCTTTCTACTTCAACTGCAATTTCAGCTTCAATCAGTAAAGCAGCTCAGATAGGTGTGCTGGTCAAAGGTGGTAACTTCATTGAGACTTTAGCTGATATTGATACTGTTATTCTGGATAAGACCGGAACAATTACTGATGGTCATCCAATCCTGATTGATACTATTAGATGCAATGAGATTGAGGAGAAGGAGCTGGTTCTATTAGCTGCAGCTGCCGAGAAATCTTCATCTCATCCTTTAGCTGAAGCTGTAATTAATTATGCTCAGGATAAGAACTGGAATGTTCCTCATGAAGTTAAGACAGAGACTGTTGTCGGTCGTGGTATATGCGCTAATGTTTCTGATTTTGATTCCTATAAGGGGGGCGAGATCCTGGTTGGAAGCAGAACCTTCATGAAGGAGAAGAAAATTCCAGGCGTGAATGACATTGACAGATCTGGTTTTTCAAAGGAATGCAATATTATTTACGTGGCAAGAAACAGTGAGCTCCTGGGGGCACTGGTAATCACAGACCCAATCCGCAAGGATATCAAGAAGACTCTTAACAGAATCCGCCGAAACGGTGTTGACGAAATCGTAATGCTTACTGGTGACAACAAGGTTACAGCAGAGTATGTTGCAGGAAAACTTGATCTTGATGGTTACAAGTCTGATGTTCTTCCTCATGAGAAGGCTGAATTTGTTGCAAGTAAGCAGAGTTACTCAAAGGTTCTGATGGTTGGTGACGGTATCAATGATGCTCCTGCTCTGGCTTATGCCGATATTGGTGTAGCCCTTGGTGGAAAATCTACTGATATTGCCATGGAGTCAGCCGATATTACAATTACTTCTGATGAACCTTTAAAACTTGCAAAGGTCATGGAATTATCTAAATCCACCATGGGACTGGTTCGTCAGAATTTTGCTGCGACAATTGCCATCAATTCTGCAGCAATGATGCTAGGTGCGCTAGGAAAGATCAATCCTCTTATTGCGGCAACCATTCATAATGCTGCAACCATAGGTGTTGTTATTAATTCAGCCAGAATTCTTTTTGATAAGAAGTTTAATTTTGAAAAAATTAAGCGCAATCAGGATTTGGATAATTTATAATTTTTAAGATTAACTATATAAAAGGAGATAATTATGTTATCTAACAAGACTGATTTCTTTATTGGTTTAGCAGCAGGTGTTGTTGCTGGTGCTGTTGGCTATAAGCTTTTCCAGGATCACAAGGAGCAGATTTTAGGTTCTTTTGATTCTCTAACCTCAAAGTTCTCAAAGACTGAAGAGACTGCCTTATCCGAGGAAGAGCTTCAGGCTCAGAAAGAGCACTTAGAGGACTTAATTGCTGAGCAGAAAGCTGCTAAGAAGTCTAAGTAATCTTTACAAAAAAAAGCTTATCCCAGACGTAATTGTCTGGGACAGCTTTAATCTTATCTTTTCTATAAATTCTTTTCAGTTTTCATTCTGTTTTTCTCTTTTTTTCAAATAATCGGCAGTATATTGTCAGCTCTGCTGCAAGAAAAGAGGATATACGGTCAATGCAGTTGAAAATGCTGCGAAAATTTTCTTTTAAGAATCAGATGTACATTATAAAGTTAACTCCTTTCCTATCTATTGGATAGAAGAAAGCCCTGATGAATTATATTCAAATCAGGGCGTTACTTAGATTATCGGAATGACCTTTGGGGTAGCTATTTGGTCTTGCCTGTAGCGAATATAACTTTTGCTACATCGTTGAATGTATCAGCATAGTAGTAGGTGACACCTTCGGTAACTTCTGCAGGCAGTTCTTTTACATCCGACTCATTAGCCTTAGGACAGATGATGTTGGTAATACCCATTCGTCTTGCAGCAATAGTCTTCTCCTTTATGCCTCCGATTGCCAGAACCTGACCGGTAAGAGAAAGCTCTCCTGTCATGGCAAATCCTTTTCTTGGAGCCTTATTCATGGCAAGAGATAAAAGGCTTGTTGCCATGGTTACACCTGCAGAAGGTCCATCTTTTGGAGTTGCTCCCTCTGGTACATGCAGATGGATGAACGCTTTTTTAAAGAAATCCTTTTTCTCTTTACAGAAGGTTCCCATATGTGACTGAACATAGCTGTAGGCAATATGAGCTGATTCTTTCATGACATCTCCCAGGGAGCCTGTCAGTTCAAATCCCTTTGCATCGTTGTTAACCCTTGATGACTCGATAGGAAGGGTGGCACCTCCAACAGAGGTCCAGGCAAGTCCAGTGATAACACCAACACCTTCAAGTTTCTTTTCTCGTTTGAAAGGTGCTGTTCCTAGGTAGTCAAACAGAGAGGAGGCGGTTATAGTTACCGACTTTTCTCCCTCTAAAAGCTTAACTGCTGCTTTACGGATGATTTTATCGATAGCTCTCTGGGTTGAACGCATACCACTCTCACGAGCATATTCCTCAATAATCTTTTTGAGAACACTGTCAGAGATCTTAAGCTGGCTCTTTTTCATGTTAGCCTTCTCAAGTCCTTTTGGCAGCAGATGCTTTTTGGTAATGGCCAGTTTTTCCTGACTGATGTATCCAGAAAGTCTTATCGGATCCATTCTATCCAAAAGAGCTGGCGGAATGGTATCAGTTGTGTTTGCTGTACAGATAAACAGACACTTTGATAAATCCAGTCTCTCATCCAGATAATGATCCATAAAGCCGTTGTTCTGTTCTGGATCTAGGGTCTCAAGCAGAGTTGAGGCAGGATCACCATGATATGATCTGGTCAGCTTGTCGATTTCATCAAGCATGATTACAGGATTCATAACCTTGGCTTCTCGAAGCGCCTGGACAAATTTTCCCGGCATTGCTCCTACATAAGTTTTGCGATGACCCTTAATCACAGATTCATCGTTAACACCGCCTAAAGATAGCCTGTAGAATGGTCTGTTTAAAGCTTTAGCAATTGATTTTCCAATAGAGGTTTTACCAACACCAGGAGGTCCTACAAACAGCAGAATTGAACCGTTTGTATTTCCCTTAAGAGCTCCTACTGCCAGAAACTCCAGAATTCGGTCTTTGACATCCTTTAGACCTTCATGATCCTCGTCCAGAATTTTTCTGGCTTTTGCGATATCAAGTTCTTCCTTGGCAACTTCTCCCCATGGAATTGAGGTCAGAATATCCAGATAATTTGTAAGTCCTGCATATTCTGGTGAATTAGGGTCAAGTGTATTCAGCTTTTTAAGCTCTTTTTCGAATCTCTTGGTTATGTAGTCTGGTGGAGATAACTTCTTCATCCTGTCTACATATTCATCTGCCTCAGATGAACTGTCAGCACGAGTTCCAAGTTCTTTCTGAATCTGTTTTAGCTGTTCTCTTAGAACATATTCCTTCTGCTTTCTTGAGAGTTTCTCATTTACGGTGGTTTTTATCTCGTCATGAAGCTTTGCGGCCTTCAGTTCCTTCTGTAGCAGATCCTGAGATAACTCCAGACGCTTTAGAATATTGGTACAGTCTAAAACCTTCTGCAGGGATTTTGCTGAGGTGGTTGTAACAGATGCTGCGCAGTCTGCCAGAAGAGAAGGATCATTCTGATCAAAGCGAAGCAGATACTGACGCATTTCATCAGAGTACATCGGATTTAGTGGCAGCAGTTCCTGAAGCAGGGATACAAGGTTCATGGCATAAGCCTTAACCTTTACTTCATCCTCTGTTCCTGGTTCTGGCATCTCGTTTTCAGGATACTCCAAAACTGCCTTTGGGGAGCCGTTAAAGCTTTTCCACTCCTGGATAGTTACACGTTCAATTCCTTCACAGACAAAATGAACCTCACCAGGAACGGCTTTTGCGTGTAGCAGTTTGACCAGAGTACCCATCTTAGGAAAATCGCTAGGTCTGATCTTTCCTTTTTTCTCAAGTTTTTCGTCGATTGCAAAAATAGCAAAGGTCTTTTTCTCTGACTGTGCAATCTGAGTGATGATCTCCTCATAGTCAGATTTTATCTGCATAGGAGTAATCTGAGATGGCATTACTGGTCGGCCAAAGGTTGGAATTATGAACATCTCCTCTGGCTCGGACTTTGGAAGATCAATGCCATCCACGTTCTCGCCAAGACTAGCAAGCTTTGCTGCGAGAGATTTTAATGAATCTGCTTTCTGGGCATTGATCAGGGCTTCTGTCTTTTTTAATTCCTCAACACCTTTTCTAATATTCTCTTTGATGGAGTCAACTTTGTCATTGAGTTCTTTAATCTTCTCAGGATCAAGGCTGTCTTTATCTTTAGGAGTATTATCTGACATATATTTTCAACCTTACTTCTGTTTCACTCGTTCTCTTTAAACATGGTGCCAACTCAGCTTTTTTTCAAGTAATTTTTTCCACAATAATTACTTTTGTCTAACTTGTTGTGCTTTTTGTCTTTTGTGATTAGGGATCTATCTGTTTTTTCAAAAGAAATTTTAAATTTCAAAAAATCATATACAGATCTGATTTTCATACAAAAAAGTTAAAAAATATTTATGTTGCAGAGCATACCGAATTTTTAAAGTAAGAAGGTTGCCAAAAAATGCAGGTAACGGTATAAAAAATCTAGAACTAAAAAAATAACATTCATAAAGGTGAACCAATATGATTGAGAAAGGACCTTTAGTAGAAAAGCTTATCGACATATTAGTACAGTTCGTGCCTAGTTTAAAGAATCAGGCTCAGTCGTTTTCTGATGACTATTTTGCACAGAGAGCTCTGTTAAGAGGGCTTATGAATATGCATCGTGTGCAGAATAAACTTCCTCCTGAATATTTTACAATGCAGGATCAGCTACTGCAGGCTGAGCTTTCCGAGAAGAGCCTTGTTCAGACAGAGGGCCTTCTAAAGGCAAAAATCAATTCAAATATGAGTCTTCATCAGGGGGATATCACCACTTTAAAGGTTGATGCCATTGTAAATTCTGCAACACCATCGCTTTTAGGATGTTTTCAGGCAGGGCATAACTGCATAGACAATTGCATTCATTCTGCAGCAGGTCTGCAGCTTCGTTATGAGTGCTATAAGATTTTAGGAGGAGGAGAGGCAAGAGAGGGCACTGCTACAATCACTCACGGCTTCAATCTTCCATGCAAATTTGTAATTCATGTGGTCGGTCCAAAGGTTGGATTCAATATTTCTCCAAGAGAGAAGGCTACTTTGGCCTCATGCTACACAGAGGCTTTAAAGGTTGCAAGAAAGAATGGAGTTAAGTCTCTGGCTTTCTGCAGTATTTCAACTGATTCTCTTGGTTTCCCAAATTCAGTTGCGGCTCGCATTGCAGTAAATACTGTTAATGACGATCTTAAGGCTCATGGAAATGATTTGAAGATAGTGTTCTCTGTGGAATCTGACAGAGATGCAAAGGCCTATAAGATTGAGTTTGATCCTCAGCCAGAAAAGGATAGTGCCGAGCTCCATCCTTTCTTTAATATCAATCTGATTTAAAAATGGCGCCACAAATAGGCGCCATCTACTAAAAATCGAAAGTCTCAAGATTATCCAGAGAGTCTAGGATAGCTTTGTATTTTTCCTGTTCCTCTTTTAGTTTTTCTCCTTGAACATCTCTGTAGTGATAGTAGTATTCTCCGATTCTTCCTTTTAATGATGTGAATCTGTACAAAAGCTCAAAGGCGTCTTTTAGTTCGTCCATGCTCAGATCGGAATAGAATTCAATATCCTTATCTACAGCTGTAAAACAAAGATATAGTGCTGCTGCCAGAATTCTTGGCTCCATTGTCTTTCCTGAATGCCAGATTTTGTGTTTTTCGGTTCCAAAATAATCTCCGTCGGGCATAAAGAAAGATCCATCCATAAGATCGATATCTACGGAACGCTCTCCTTCTCTCTGATATCTTTGTACTACATCAAATGCGGTTGCAGGTGGCTGTGCGAGCATTCTCCATCCAGGAGCCAGGGCTTTGTATGAGAAATCCTCATATTCATTTTCACGACAGATTCCGCATATGATTGCGCAGGCATTCAGTGCTGCGGTATCGTATTTATCTCCTTTAACCATGCCTAAAAGCCCCTGCACAACAGGCAAGCGTCTTGGACTAATATAGGAGTAGAAATCAAAATAGTCATCTGACGCCATTCTCAGTACTTTTACAGGAATGGTAATTCCTTTTTCTTTTAAAAATTCATGAAGGCTGTGAAAATCCAGATCATAAAATTCGTTTAGTTTTGTTTTCTTGTTGGGATCTTCGCTCTGTGTGGTTATGACTTCTTCTTTTTTAACAAGAAGTTTTATGTCAGAAAGATATTCCAGTGCGTCTTTTACCTCTTCAGGCGAAACTCTTAGATTTCTTGCCAGAAGATGAGTATGACATCTGGCGTTAAATCTTACATATTTATCTTTTGAATGCCAGAAAAGCAGCACCGACAGAACAATAGGACTGCAGTCATTCGTAATGGTATCTCTTCTGACTACATTAAGTTCTGGGTAGTAGGGAACACGGGTTAAGCCAAATTCTTCCATAATACAATCTGATTTTTTTAGGTAAAAAAACTTATCTGATGAATATCATAAATACAGGTCTGCATTTTATCATAGTCTATCGTTTGACTTTTTTTTATGTGTCTTTTGCGTAATACATTAGACATCTGCTTTGTTTTTTTCTGCACATAATTGAGCATTTATCCCAATTAATTTTTTTGTCTCTCTAACCTTGTGTAATTGAAAGAAAAAATTTTAAAAAATTTTGACAAATGTTTGAAATTTACTATTTTTAAAGACGGTTCTAATTTAGAATATAAATATGACACCAAAAGAAATGTAACGAGTTCAAATCTGAATATTTCCACAATAACATGACAAGGAGGATGCGATGCAGATAAGTGACATTAATTACGCATTCTTTATTGTTGGATTGTTGCTGTCTTTTGCTATATTTGCTTCAAAACTGTCCTCCTTCTTTGGAACACCACTGTTGCTGTTGTTCCTTGCAATCGGTATGTTAACTGGTGAAGATGGAGTCATTCTTCACATTCAGTACACAGATTACAGATCCGCTTTTTTTATTGCCAACCTGATGCTGGCGATTATTTTGCTTGATGGCGGACTTAGAACCAATTTTTCTACAATGAAATCAGTGGCAAGCGAATCCACGATACTTGCGACAATAGGTGTTGTGGTTACCTCCGGTATTACCGGAGGCATTGCCTATCTGCTTTTGGATATCTCTTTAATTGAGTCTCTACTTTTAGGTTGTATCGTAGGTTCTACTGACGCTGCAGCAGTGTTCTCTCTGCTGTCAAGAAATGATGGTGTTTCACTTAAGACTAACGTGAACAGTACATTACAGATTGAATCTGCAACTAACGACCCTATGGCAATTCTGCTTACTACGACCATGATTGCCTTTGCCTCTGCCAAGGCTACATCCTTAACAGATGCTCTTCTGTTCTTTGCAACTCAGTTCGGCTTCGGTATTTTTATTGGTGTCTGCTTCGGTGCTCTTGCCAGATTTATCATTGCCAACATTTCATTAGGTGTCGGACTGTACTGTATTCTCGTTATTGGTATGGGCCTGGTCGGTTTTGCAGTAACCGCCTATCTGAATGGATCTGGTTTCCTTGCGATTTTTATAATAGGAATGTTTGTTGGTAATCAGAAAACCAGACATGTGAGCTATATTCTGCCTGTATCAGAGGGCTTTACCTGGCTCTCTCAGATCACTCTGTTCTTAATGTTAGGTTTACTGGTTACACCTCATGAGATGATCAACTATTGGCTGCCAGGTGTGGTTATTGCGGTGGTTATAACCGTTATTGCAAGACCTATTGCGGTATTTTTCTGTCTGAAGCCTTTTTTTAGATCATACAATAACCGTGATCTGATTTTCATGTCCTGGGTAGGACTACGCGGATCTGTTCCTATTGTACTTGCAATCTATCCTGTATTTGAGAATCTGGATAATCCTCAGCTGTATTTTAATGTTGCTTTTGTGGTGGTTATCGTATCTCTTTTATTCCAGGGCTCTCTGATTGTTCCTCTTTCAAAGTTTCTAAAAGTATGTACTCCTTCAGTTATGGTCCCTATTACCAAGTCTGACGTTGGTATTATGCTTTCAAACGACTATGAGATTTTGAATTATCGAATCAAGGAGCCAACTTTTGATGGCGCTGTTTTAAGGACTATTCCTTTCCCTAAGGGAACTTCTGTTGCAGCAATTTTCCGTGATGGAAAAATGATTAAGTGTCAGGGGGATACTCCAATCAAGGTCGGTGATATTCTCTCTTTAATCGGACGTGATGCTGATGAATTGCTTTTGAATTCACTGTTCTCTCATCCTTTAAAAGAGAAGAGACAGCCTTTGTATAAAGGTGATAAAATGTACGCCGCTGATACGCTTATGGTTGAATTAGGCGAACAGTACGGTTTTGAGCTGACCACCTATGAGAAGACTCTGACACTGGGGGATTTCATGTCCTATCATATTGGCGGATATCCTCAGCCAGGCGATAGGGTAAATCTGATTAAAATATCTTTGGTTGTAGTTGACCTTGAAGGTGACAAGATCAGAAGAGCGGGTCTGTATCTGACTTCAGAGTTAATGCTGGAGTTTGAACGCAAACGCAAAGATAAGCTCATTATGCAGAAAATAGAACAGGAAGAACTTGAACGTCGACGTAAGATTGCTCAGCAGCAGCTGTTTGACAGTATAAATGACGACGAAGAATACTCTTAGCTATGGCAAATAAAGAACAAGAAAAATTTATCTCAGACGTAAAAAGCAGATTTCCATTATTAACTTTCAGACATAGACATCTAATTTCAAGGGAGCTTAATAAGCTCTCTTCTTGTCAGAATGATAAGGCAATTGAGCTTCAGCTTTCTATCAGTGAAAAACTTGAAGAGTACCTTGAGTTTTTTAAGGAGCGTGAAAATCATATTCCTGAATTAACCTACGATGATAATCTTCCTGTATCACAGAAACGTGAGGAAATCATTGAGGCAATTAAAGCCAATCAGGTTGTAATTATTGCAGGTGAAACTGGTTCAGGTAAAACTACTCAGATTCCAAAGATGTGTCTTGAGGCGGGACTCGGACGCTTTGGCTTTATAGGACATACTCAGCCCCGTCGAATTGCTGCCAGAGCTGTAAGTACCAGAATAGCATCAGAACTTGGTGAAGAACTTGGGCAGAGTGTAGGATATAAGGTCCGATTCAATGATGTAACATCGGATACAAGCTATATTAAGCTTATGACTGATGGTATTCTGCTTGCAGAAACAGCTCATGACAGAAAGCTTTTGAGTTATGACTGCATCATTATTGATGAGGCTCATGAGCGCTCTTTAAATATTGACTTTCTTCTGGGCTATCTAAAAAAATTATTAAAGGTTCGCTCTGATCTTAAGCTGATTATCACCTCTGCGACCATCAATACCAAACGTTTTTCAGAGCATTTTGATAATGCTCCAATCATTGAGGTTTCAGGTAGAACCTATCCTGTTGAGGTTGTCTACAGACCATTAGGTGAGACTGAGGATTCCGATACGGATGATGAGGTTGAGACAGATGAGAAGGATCTTAGAAATGGTATTTTAAATGCCATAAGATTCCTGTTCAAAGAGTATGGCCGAGAGGATATTCTGGTATTTCTCCCTGGAGAACGAGAGATCATGGATATTGCCAAGTTCCTCTCCAAGGCTCATCTGCCGAATACAGAAATCCTTCCGCTGTATGCCCGTTTGGCTACATCTGATCAGAATAAGATTTTTGCTCCGCACTCAACTGTAAGAGTGGTGCTTGCAACCAATGTTGCTGAGACCTCTTTGACTGTACCCGGTATAAAATATGTGATTGATCCCGGGACCGCAAGAATCAGCCGCTATTCTCCAAGAACCAAGGTTCAGAGTCTTCCAATTGAAAAGATTTCAAAGGCCAGTGCCGATCAGAGAAAAGGCCGCTGCGGTCGTGTGAGTGAAGGTGTATGTGTAAGACTTTACTCAAAGGAAGATTTTGACTTAAGACAGGATTTTACTGATCCGGAAATTTTAAGAACCAATCTGGCTTCAGTTATCCTTCAGATGGTGTCTTTAAGACTTGGAAACATCACCGTTTTTCCTTTTATTGATCCTCCATCAGGTAAACAGATTACCGATGGTATCAGACTTTTAGAGGAAGTTGGCGCTATAAATGAGTCTCGAGGCTTATCTACAGATGAGCTTAGACTCACTAAAATAGGTACTGATTTATCAAAAATACCTTGTGATCCTCGACTTTCAAGAATGCTCGTGGAGGCTAATAAGGAAGGAGCCTTATCAGAGGTCCTGGTTATTGTTTCCGCTATGGCTGTTATGGATCCTCGAGAAAGACCTGTTGATAAACAGGAACAGAGCCGTCAGCAGCATGCTCGATTTGATGATGAAAAGTCAGATTTTCTTGCATATCTGAATCTGTATCATTATATCTGCAAGTGCCAGAAAGAGATGAGTAACTCGCAGCTTCGTAAAAATCTTAAATCAGAGTTTATCTCCTATCTGAGAGTTCGTGAATGGTTTGATCTTCTTCGTCAGTTAAGAGCTTCCTGCCAGATGCTTAAGTATACCTTAAATGAGGTTCCGGCAGGTTATGATGCGGTTCATCGCTCTATTTTAAGTGGTCTTCTTTCCCAGGTAGGTCATTATGATGATAATGATAAAGGTCTCTACTTAGGCGCTCGTGGTATCAAATTTGTAATTCATCCATCTTCAGTATTCAATAAGAAAAAGCCAAAGTGGATCTGTGCAGGAGAGCTGAATGAAACATCAAGACTTTTTGCCAGAACTGTGGCATCAATTGATCCTCTGTGGGTTGAGTCTATCGGCAGACATCTTGTTAAAAAGAATTACGCAGAGCCTCACTGGTCAAAATCAAAGGGAAGTGTTGTTGCCAATCTGACCATTTCTCTCTATGGTCTTCCTGTGGTTCAGGGCAGAAAGGTTCTATATACCAGTATTGATCCTAAGCTTTGTCGAGAGCTGTTTATCCGTGATGGTCTTGTCGGCGGTGATATTGACTGTAATCATGCTTTCTTCAGACACAACCTTGATGTGATTGATGAGGTTGAACATGTAGAGGATAAGCTCAGACGCCGTGACCTTCTGGTTGATTCCTCTGTGCTCGAGGAGTTTTACGATAAAAAGCTTCCTGAGGATATCTTAACTCAGAAACACTTTGACAAATGGTGGAAGGAGAAACGTAAGAGTGAACCTGATTATCTGAATTTCTCCATTGACCTGGTTTCAAAGGATGCCTTTAATCAGGTAGAGGAACATGATTTTCCTGAGTTCTGGCATTATGACAGTTTCAAACTGCCTCTAAGCTATGTTTTTGATCCTACATCAAAGGATGATGGTGTAACAGTTCATATTCCTCTGGCTATCGTAAACAGAATCAACAGCAGAGAATTTGCTTACCAGATCCCTGGTTTGAGACTGGAGTTTTTAACCTCTCTGATTAAGTCTCTGCCAAAAAGATTAAGAAAGAATCTGATCCCTGCTCCTAATTATGCGAAGGCTCTGTCTGAATCCATAGGAGAACCATGCAAGGATGACCTGTACGTTAAGGCGGCAAAGGAACTGACCCGTATGGGAGGCGAGATTGTTACCTGTGATGATTTTGATAAGACTCTGATTGAAAAGCATCTTTTTATGATCTTCTCGATTGAGGATGAAAAGGGGAAGGTCATAAAAAAAGGAAGAAATTTTGATGTCATTGCTGCAAGTCTTCAGGGACAGGTCAAAGATGCCTTAAGTAAATATTCCACAAAAACAGCTAAGGTTCAGAAACCTCTCAATGAGTGGAATTTCGGAACTATAAAAACAACTGAAGTTACCCGTCAGAACGGAATCGAGATTACAGCCTATCCTGCGCTGACAGATAAGGGTCAGGGGGTAACTCTTGAATTATATGATAGTAAATACAAACAGCAGAAGGCTATGTGGATAGGTCAGAGAAAACTTTTATCTCTTGGATTAAAACAGCCTACAGCATATCTAGAACAGCACTTGCCTAATAAGTCGAAGCTTTCAATGTACTATCAGCCTTTAGGCACTGTTAAAGACCTTATAAATGATCTTATGCTGGCCTCCATTGATGTGATAATGGTGGAGAATAATGCTCCTGTTTTTGATGAGGAGAGTTTTAAAAAGCTTTTAGAGAAGGTTCGCGCTGATCTTAATGACACTGCATTAAAACTTTGTTCTACTGTTGAGAAGATTCTGTTAAAGGCGCATGAACTCAAGCGAAAGCTCAAAGGTCAGCTGAATCTTGCTGTAGCATACAGCTATAAGGATATGGCTGCTCAGCTGGATTCTCTGGTATACAAGGGATTTTTAAGTTCTACCAAGGTTGAGTATCTAGAGCAGATCCCTCGATATCTTGACGCTATGCTATATCGTATTGAAAAGGTTCATCGTGATGTTAACCGTGATTTGGTTCATACCAGAAAGATTGAGGAGGTCAATACTCTTTATAAGAACACTCTTTCCAGGTATAAATACACTGCGATACCAGATGATCTTATCAATGTAAAATGGCTTATTGAGGAACTTAGAGTGTCTTATTTTGCCCAGCAGCTTGGTGTTAGGGTAAGTATTTCTGATAAGAGAATTTCCAATGAGCTTAAGCGTATTCTGGAGGAGTTCCCAGAACATGGCTAAAAACAGATTGAGGTGATTGAGCTGTTTGTTCAAGTAGGATAGAATTCAGAAATGTTATCTGATTCGATTGAGTGAATCATAATAAAAAAACGGAAGACAAATGGAAGATTTAATTATTATTCTTGGACTTTTGGCGGTAATTGCCGTCTTACTAAATCAGTTTAACTACAGACTGGCTCTGTGCATGTTCCCTGATACAGTCAAAGTAACCAGGTGGCAGGGACTTTTAGGCTGGTATGGATGGGTTAACCTGTTTGTTGCTCTTCCTTTCCTGTGGGATGGTGATTTCTCACAGGGTATGTATCCTCTTGTCATTGGACTGATTCCTGCAGCTATTTCAATTTTTACTGTGTTGAAGTTTAATGATGACAGAAATGTTGAGCTGCGTCGTGACTCAAAGATTACTTATGATGACAACGGTCAGCTTTTAGAACCATGCAACGATGTTTACGGTTTCCTTCGTAATTATTCTCAGCGAATGAAGGCAATCGGTCCAAAGTTTTTCTTTAAAGAAATATTTGCCCGAGAAAAATCTAACAAGGTTTTAGCTGACGGATTACTGGATAACACTCCAGAAGTGACAGTGGATACACTAAAATCTTTACCATGGGTTATTGATGGCGCTGTTGATGTAAAGGCTCAGTTTATCTTCCTTCTTGAGTACATGACAACTCGCTATGACAACAAGAAACTCTATGAGAATCTTAAGGTGTTCTGCGAGAACTCCATGTCAGTTGCAAGATTGCTTGAGCTTAAGTTTAATGAGATTCCATACAATATCGCAAAATTTATCGCATCAGCCGATATGACCGTATCTCTTGTTGAAAAGAAGTCCTCTGTATTTACGATTTCAGTCGAAGGGCAGACTTTTGAGGATACAGAGAAGGTAATATACGTAAGCACCTCCCCTATGTATAAAATCAATCAGAACTTAAGTTCAGTATTTCGCGCAATAGCTGCAAAATTCAGTAAATGGACTTCAAAGGATGAAGGAACTGTTATTCTGACCTCAAAGAAGATTATTGTAAAAACTCCATATCAGAAGACCGAATTTCCGATCAGCGACGCTGTTTTTTCATTCGGAGACGACATTTCTTTTGATAATTCTAATTATTTTT
The DNA here is from genome assembly GCA_900317105.1 of uncultured Succinatimonas sp. Lineage (GTDB taxonomy): Bacteria > Pseudomonadota > Gammaproteobacteria > Enterobacterales > Succinivibrionaceae > Succinivibrio. The sequence goes on from ONFP01000009.1 coordinate 14,380, forward strand.
GTGTGTCAGATATTAATTTTTTCAGATTTGTGATGTTAAATCTTAATAAAACACTATAGTTGATATAGTAGTTAACTATTTATCAAGCTTTAAAACGGATGCAGCCAGAAAAAGAAAATCCTGATAAAAAGGATAAAGCCAAGGTTACACCTGAAAAGAAATCTCCTCCATCATCTGCTGCTATACCTCCTACGGAAGCTGTAGTTGATGGAAGCAAGGCGAGAGAAGCCGCGGCTTTAGAGGTAAAGAATGTAGATTTTGCAAGAAAGCTGAATTCCATTGTTTCAGCAATTTTTTCTCGCTGCGGTGTTCCTATTGCTGATTTCACTGTCTCAGAACCTCTCTCTTTTTTCGCTAAGGTTAATTACAATCTTACCTGGAATTTCAAATGCCGAGCTTCAGACAAGCCTGCAGGTAAGATCAGTGACGAAACACATGTTCTTTCCCAAAGCGGTCTAGATGAATTTACTCAGAAAAATTCCAAGGAGCTTGAAAAGGAAAGCGATATAACTAAAGCCTACATCAAGCGTCTCGCCGAAGCTAAATTTACTGAACTGACTGCTTTGGCTGGCCAGATTATGGCTTTTAACCGTATTTCTGCTATTGGTAGGGCTCGTTGCAAAAAATGTCATGGTAGTAAGAAAGCCATGTGCGAGGTCTGTAATGGCAAAGGTGTAATTTCATGTCCAACATGTCAGGGGCTATCAGACAGCTGCTCCATGTGTAACGGTACCGGCTTCATCAACTGTGACCACTGTAATGGCTCAGGAAAGGTTGTCTGCCGTCACTGTAAGGGAATGGGAGAACTTATTGTAGAGCGTGAGATTATTTATGATTCTGAGAGCTGTAAGGATATAGAAATCTCTCTAAATGTTCCTGGTTCTGATAAGACTATTACCTCTTTCTCAAAAGAGGATGAGAAGATTATTTTAGAGGCTGCGAACTTTGATGATCAGTCTTTAGGTTCGGAACTGCCTCATGGATATAAGGCCACTTTCATAGGTTATGCTCCATGTTTTGCGGTGAGAGTTAACTTGAAAGGAGAAACTACGCCTTTTGATTTTATCCTCTGTGGAAAATCCCTAAAACCAATCTGTAAACCTCCGCTTTTAGACGTGGTCTTTAAAGAGGAGTCAAATATTCTTTCATCAACCCTGAATATAGGCACAGATGATGTCGACGAAAAGATTGTCTGTGTTAAGGCTCTTGCGGGAAAGGCAATCCTGGCAAAGACCATTCGTTCAATTGAGAATTACGAGCTTGATATTATCAAGAAGGAAGCCGCAAAGCAGGGCGTTACTGTTGAATCTATTCTCTGGGAAAACAAGAATGACTTAAATAATAAGGCCAAGCTCATAAAATCAACGGTAAAAGAACAACTTATAGAGAATGTTTCCCTTGAACTTATATCCAATGCCCAAGGCTTTATCTCAAAGGAATTCTCAAGATATTTTGCTAAGAATCTGATTGATTTTGTGCCATTGCTGATGATGCTAAATCCAAACACCAAAACGGTTTGGACTGCTGTTTCTCTTGCGGTGTGGCTTGTTAATTCTCTTGCTGTTTATTTCGTGCCAACTATTGCCTGTATTTTTCTGTGTATTGTTTTATCCATTGTGGTATGTGCTTTTACCTCAATTACTCTTACTAAGAACTGGACATACTATTCTGCGGTAAGCTCTCTTAGAATCAGGCACAAACTACGAAAGGTTCCAAATCTTACATCCGAGGCTATTCATTCTGTGCGTCTGCTTTTTGGCACGATTCTTATTAATGTTGTTCTCTTTATCCTTTATAACTACCGAGGCTGGTAGATCTGGAGCTGTGGCAGATGCATGAGAATATAATAGAAGTCATTACAAAGATGCTTCAGAGCGTGGATGTCCCTCCTGATATGGTCAGTTATGGAGAGTCCAGAACTGCCGATGTAAAACTTACCTTCAGTGTTAACTGGTTTTTTGAGGCTAATGTCAGGGATACTGTTCTTAATTCTGTGATGTCCTCTGATACAGTCTTGAGCGAAGATGCCTTAAAAGATTTTCAGAAAACTAATACAGATGCTCTTTTAAAGGATGCTAATCTTAAAAGAACATTCTGTACGGGACTTGAGAACAAATCTGCAGCTGATCTCTTCAAGATCTGCAATAAGATAAACCGCATTTCCGCCAGACATGCCAAAGGTGGCTGTACTTGTCCGTCGTGTAAGGGAACTAAAAAAATCAGTTGCCCTAACTGTTCCGGATACGGCATGATTCTGTGCCCATCCTGTCAGGGAAGGGAAGGAGGATGTACCAGATGTAATAAAACCGGTTATATATCCTGTCCAACCTGTAACAATCTTCAGAAAATTGTCTGTCAGAACTGTAAGGGCAAGGGTAGAGTTCTGGTTGATAGAATGGTGTGTCTTCTGGCGAGAAACTTTCCTGTTATTGATGTAGAAGTTCAGAACATGGAGAATGTTTTTGCTATACCAAATTGCCACGTGGATTATGCCTGCTATTTTGAACTGCTAAAAAAGCTACCTTTTAAGCTCATTGATGCAGAGTTTAAGGAAAGCGGAGTTTTTCTTATTACCTATGTAGCAGAATGTAGAATGGACTACGTAACTTTTGATATCTCAAAGGTTTCTAAAAGCTTTTCATTCTATACCTGTGGAGATAATTTCACTCCGCTGAATATTCCTCCTGTTCTAGAGAGTATCTACAGTGATCTTAAAATGAAGCTCTCTGATGCAGCTATCGGTAACACACTTACTGATATGGATACTAAGATAGAACTGTTCAAGACGCTTTGTCAGAATAGGTTCTTCTATGGGCTACTGTGTTCCTTTGAATTTTATTTTGATCTTGTAACACGCAAGCTTCAGAACGAAGTTGTAAAAACAGATAATTACACATCAAAAATCTTTACCATGAGAGAAAAGCTTCAGAGTCTTATGGCTTATAGAAAGGAGCAGCTTGCCGATGAGTTAAGTAAGAAGCTTTTAATGTCAACAAATAACCTGATGAAGGAGAATTTTTCTAAGGATATCTGTCTGTCTTTAGTTGAATATATCAGTAATCTCAAGTTCAGAGAGCATTCCGGCAGACATTACTGGGATATGGTAACCTCCTTTATCTGGGTAATTACTTTCATGCTAAACTTCTTTATCCACAGTCCGGTTAATCTTGTTGCCTGTATACTATTTGGTATAGTAGCCTCTTTTCTTGTTGCATACTTTGGAACTAAAACGCTCAAGTTCTACGAAGTGATGCTGGCCTCAAAAACTTTTGAAAATATAACCAAGTTCATTGATTTTAATTACGATCTGTCCAGATCTATAGCCCTGTTGTCAGGAACTCTGATTATAGAGATTATTACATTTGTTGTAACTTAGTTGTTTTAACAATTTTTAGTAAAAAAAAACTCATTCGAGAGAATGAGTTTTTCTTATGAATCTTATAATCTGATTACAGATATTCTTCGAAGGCTCTTCTAACTGCAACAACTGCTTCTTTTTCGTCTTCACCTTCAACGTGAATATAGATTTCGTCATCAAAACGAATACCCAAACCCAGAAGTCCGAAGATTCCACCTTTCAGATCAATCTGTCGATCCTGATAAATTAAGGTAATCTTTGACTTATATCCGCTAATAGCTTTGATAATTGCACCTGCTGGGCGAGCGTGTACACCATCACGATCTTTGATTTTGTAAACAATTTTTTCCATATCTAAATAGATCCAAGTAGAAAAGAAATATCCAACACCAATATATTATGCCATTATTTATCGTTTAATAGCGTTTTTCACTAAAAAAATACTATTCACTTGGCATATCAATTCTGTTTCTTAGTTTCTGTCCAGCCCTAAAGGTGGTAACACGTCTTGAGGAAATAGTTACTTCTTTACCTGTCTTTGGATTTCTTCCTGGACGGGCATTTTTAACTTTTAATTCAAAGTTACCGAATCCGGTTAGTTTTACGATTTCTCCTGACTCTAGAGTTGATGCTATCTGCTCAAAAAATGAATCAACAAATTCCTGTGCTGTAGTCTTAGGAAGACCTTGCTTAATAATAAGTCGGTCTGCAATATCTGCTCTAGTTAGCGCCATATTCACCATTCCTCGTACTTAAAAATCCTTAATAATTAGGGGTTAAGTACTAAAATTAATACTTACTGTTTGTAATATAATACAAAAATCAAAAAAAAATTAGTAATGCCTCCCATTTTTTTTATAAATTATCAAATATTTAGTAAAAAATTTTATCTCGCTAACATTTTTCTGAGAATTTTTATAAATTAACTGTAAATATTTCATTTTTCAAACTAGCTTTGATGTAGAAGTACATTAAATTTAAAGGATTTTTTGGGGTAAATATTTTCATAAAAAAACAGGACTGAAAATTTCAGGCAAGGTTCCTACATTAACAGTTAATGGAGGATTTTATTCAGGACTTGACGTCTGTGCTACAATTTTTCTAGTTTGTTGTTTTATGAAATTAGGAGCCAGACATGGCATTAAAGTTAGCTATTTACGGTTATGACTCAGATATTGGAAAACTAGTTATTGAAACTCTTGAAGAGCAGAAAATCCCTCTTGATGATGTTTTCCCTTTATCTCCTTTTTCAGGAGAATATGATGCCGTAAATATCTGTTCACAGAATTATTTTGTTCAGCCTATCGAAGAATTTGATTTTGAAAAGGCTAATGTCGCTTTATTCTTAAGTACTCAGGATGAAAGCCAGCGTTGGATTTCAAAGGCTCAGAATGCTGGCTGTATTGTTGTTGATAACAGTCATCTTTTCAGCGGAGATGAGAAAACCACACTTGTTGTTCCTGAGATAAATCCTTTTGATATCAAAAAAGCTATTGAGTCTCGTTTAGTGATTCCTGCTCTTGCTCCATCAGTACAGATCTGTCTAGCTCTTGGTGCTCTTCATGATGAATTTGGGGTTACCAGGGCAGTCGCTACTTCAATGGAGTCTGTATCTGAGGTGGGAAGACTTGGGACAGAAACCCTTGCACATGAAACCACCCTGCTGTTAAACGGAATGAACGGTGATCATCAGGGCTTTTCTGCTCAGGTAGCCTTTAATCTGCATACACTTACAGGTACAGTTGAGGATAACGGATATACAGATCATGAACAGACTGTAAAAACCGAAGTTTCAAGAATACTTGGTAAATTTGAGAGAGGCTTTGATATAACTACTGTTCAGGTGCCAGTATTTTATGGTCACACCATCAGTGTAAATGCCGATCTTGAAGAGTCTGTTAGTGTTGATGATGTTACTGAGGTCTTTAAGAAATCATCATATGTTACTGTAAAGGATAATGATGAGAATCTTACTCCTGTTGAGGACGTAATCAACGAAAGAACTGTCCTTGTAAGCAGAATTCGTCAGAATATCAAAGGAAGCAAGAATGTTAGTTTTGTATGCATGATGGACAATACAAGACGAGGTGAAGCAATTTCCTGTGTTGAAATTGTAAAATTAATTGCACAAAATATATAGCCTTGCACACTTTATGCATTTTAGTTAGAAAAATTGGGATCTCGCTAGATTTTTGACGATCCCATTTTTAGATACAATAATGCATAGAAATAGGGGAGTCGTATGCATAGGTTAAAAAAAGTCACCTTAGAAGTGACAATGGGTCTTTTTATATCGTTATCTGCATTTTCTGCAGATGATGATGGTACTTTCACCATTACAATTCAAGGCCCTGAAGTAGAGGAAACCGTTCCTGCCAGTCGCCCAGTTCGTACTACTCCTAGAAGACAAGCTGTAATTCCTCAGCAGGCTCCTGCTGCAACTGTTGCCCCTAGACAGTCAGCACAGGCTCCTCAGCGTGCGGTTGCAGTTCCTGCTCAGACTGCTGTTTCATCTGATCAGTTCAGAACCTATAACGTGGTATCTGGAGATACCATCTGGTCTGTAGCTCATCGTTATGCTCAACTTAATAGAAGTATTAACGAATTTCAGGTAGTTGCCTCCATATATAGAAATAATCCTCAGGCTTTTGGCGGAGGAAATGTAAATAATCTTTTAAGAACAACTCTGAGAATCCCTTCTGATGCTCTGATAGCACAGGAAAATACTCAGACCGGAAGTGCTCTTTTAGCTCAGGGAGTCATGACCCTACCTCCTCTCCCTGTAAGTCAGCCTGCAGTAAGTCCAACTGTTCAGAGTGCTCCTGCTCCTCAGTTGCCTCAAACTGCTCAGAGTCAAGTACCATCACAGCAGACAGTTACACCTGCTAATACCGGTAAACCGGCAAATGATATCCCTGTTTACACTGCAACTGAAACTAGAATCAAGGAAGTTCAGAAACAGCGTGAAGCTGAAGAAAACGGTGAACTGATTCCATCTGGACTTTCCAATAAGGACTCTCAGAATCCTAACGACAGACGTACTCTTGCTGAAAACGGAGCTCAGCTTCAGCTTGAAAATGGCGCTGTAACGGAAAATGTCGCCAATGCTCCTGTTCAGTGGCAGGGACAGGGTCTGGGCTTAACCCCTGAACAGCTAAGACAGGTTCAGGCTCTTCTCAAAAAGAATCCTCAGGAATCTGTAGATGTTAAGTCTATTCGCATCATGCTTGAGGAAAACAAAAAGCAGATCGATCAGAAGACTAAGGTTATTGAGCAGCAGCTTTCAGATGCTATTGCCAGAATGAAGAAGTCGTCTGCTGTTACTGCTCAGACCGCAGCTGACAGTGTCTCCTCTCTATCAAGTCAGTACGATAACATTATCGCAGGTATTCAGCAGGATCTTATTGAAATCAAAGGTAATGTGTCAAAGCTCTCTCAGGATAATGACCGTATGAGAGAAATGCTTCTGGCTAATGACGAAAAAATTGAGGATATGCAGTTGCAGATGTCTCAGTTTACAGTGTCATCTGTCGATGCAAGCATTGATATGGATAAGCCTGTGATGATGATCCTGTTTGGAGCAGGTTTATTGTCATTGGTAATTCTGATTCTATTCATTATCTTCAAGGCCAGAGCCCGTGCTCGTGCTCGGAAGTATCATGATGACTTTGACTTTGATGATGCAGGATCATTAGGTTCAGATGATATGCTGTTATCTGATGATAATGGCTCGATTGCAATTGAAACTCCTTCTCCTGACATTGACGAAGGTGATGCGTATTCAGAGGAGCAAGCTGCTGATAACAACGCTGCTCCTGCTGCTGATGTAGAAATTTCACCAGCCGCTGCATCTGATACGGCTGATAGCCCTGCTGATGAGAGTACAGAAGATTCTCAGGCCCAGGCTGAGTGGGATAAGGCAGCTGAAGAATCTGCTGAGCCCTCAAGCAATGATCAGAATGTTCTGGATGAATGGTCAAATGCTCTTAATGAAGATCAGTCCGGAGCAAAAGAAACTGAGGTTGAAGGCAAATCAGATGATGCAAGTGTTGCCGACGAGTGGGCTGCTGCTTTAGGTGAACAGGAAAAATCAGAAAAGGCCCAAGAAGAGTCATCAGATGAGCCTAAGAAAGATGAACAGGAAGATATGGCCGCAGCGTGGGCTGCAGCTCTAGGTGAACAGGAGGGAGGTGCTGAAGAGGAAAAAACAGCGGATGATCCTGCTACTCCTGCAGAAGAAAAGTCTGGCGGTGATGAACAGGAAGACATGGCCGCAGCCTGGGCTGCTGCTTTAGGTGAACAGAAAGGTGGTGAAGGGGCTACTTCTGAAGAGCCTGAGGCTAAGGAAAATACTGAGTCATCAGAACCCGCTGAAAGTACACAGGCTGAAGAACTGAAGAAATCTATTGAGGCTGCTAAGGCTGAACCTGAAAAGTCTGCTCCCGCAGAAGAAGCTGTTTCTGAATACGTAAATATTGAGGATATTGCAGCAGAAGCACCAGCAGAAGAGGCTGTTCCTGAAGACGTAAATATTGAGGATATCGCGGCAGAAGCACCAGCAGAAGAGGCTGTTCCTGAAGACGTAAATATTGAAGATATCGCGGCAGAACCCCCAGTAGAAGAGGCTGTATCTGAAGACGTAAATATTGAGGATATCGCGGCAGAAGCCCCAGTAGAAGATGCTGTATCTGAAGACGTAAATGTTGAGGATATTGCAGCAGAAGCACCTGCTGAAGAGGCTGTATCTGAAGACATAAATGTTGAGGATATCGCGGCAGAAGCTCCAGTAGAAGAGGCTGTATCTGAAGACGTAAATGTTGAGAATATTGCAGCAGAAGCCCCAGTAGAAGAGGCTGTATCTGAAGACGTAAATGTTGAAGATATTGCAGCAGAAGCACCTGCTGAAGAGGCTGTATCTGAAGACATAAATGTTGAGGATATCACAGCATCAGCACCAGCAGAAGAGGCTGTATCTGAAGACATAAATGTTGAGGATATCACAGCATCAGCACCAGCAGAAGAGGCTGTATCTGAAGACGCAAATGTTGAAGATATTGCAGTAGAAGCACCTGCTGAAGATGCAGTTCAGGATCCTGAAGAACAGGAGATTGATGTCGGAGATCTTGTCCAGAATGAAGGTGATGACTTAGCTTCTCCTGCAGATGAAATTAGCGGAGAGGAAAGTGCTTTACTAGACGCAATGGGGAACCAGGAAAATCCTACTGAAGATGTTCAGGCCGATGTTGTTGAAACTGAGGCTCCTGCAGAAGGTTCTGGTAAGGTTGATGAAGTTGTTGATGACGAGATTGACCTTGAGGTTCTCTTAAGGCCTGTTGAGACTGAAGGTGGTGATGATCTGGTTCAGAACGAACCAGTTGAAGAATCATCAGAGACTCAAAGTGAAGAGGTAGCAACTGAGACCTTAGAGGAATCCGCTCCAGAGCTGGATGAAACTGCTACAGCGGCAATTGGTGAGGCTGGTGAAGCTGAGCTTTCAGAGGAATCTGCATCCGATGCTCCTGTCGAAGAAACCGTAGCTGAAGAAAGTCAAGATTCGGTATCAGGACAGGATGAAGTTGTTTCATGGGAGGTTCCTCAAGACGAATACGATGTCGTAAGTGAATCAGGTCAGAATGATTCTGTTAAAGAAGCTGCAGCTGATCTTGCTCAGCTTGAGGCAAGAATCGGTTCAGCTGGTTACTACATGGATCCTCAGGCAGAATCTGATCTTATGAATATGCTTGGTGATGGTATTTCTCCTAATGAAAATGATCTTGTACAGAATGAGGAGACTGCATTTTCACCAGAAGAAATCTCCAGAATGATTAATGGTGATACTTCACAGGCAGATGTTCCTGATTTACAGAAGGTTTCTAATACTATCGGACCTATAACTGCTAATGCTGATTTAACTGATCAGGCTACTTTAGCTGAGAACATATCAGAGGGAGAAAAAGAGATTCTGACACCAAAAGAACACCAGTACTACGTTGATGAGCTTAACCTTGCAAGACTGTATTTTGAGACAGGTGATACCGAGGAGGCTATCAAGATAATTGAGGATGTTCAGGAGCATGGAAGTCTTGATCTTAAGAAAGAAGCTTCTAAGGTTATGGAGGCTTATGGAAGCTAGAATCTGATACCCGAAACTTTATGATTTTGTAAAAGCAGATCTTATGGTCTGCTTTTTTTAGGATGATCTAGCCGATGTAGTTCACTTTCTTGCATATACACCATAGAATTTCGTTTCTGTTTAATATCTAAACACTCTTAATACCATTTTTTTTACGCTAACTTGCACTTTTTTAGATAAAAAATATCAATAAAGTTAGTTGTGTCTAATTTTAGTTGCTTTAAGCTTACTAATTCTATACAATGAAACTGTTCAAAAATGTTATTTCTTAATTGTTGAGGATGTCATGTCAAAAATTGTTAAAGTAATCGGTCGTGAAATTATTGATTCACGTGGTAACCCAACTGTTGAAGCTGAAGTTTATTTAGAGGATGGCTCTTTTGGTCGTGCAGCAGCTCCTTCAGGAGCTTCAACCGGTTCAAGAGAGGCCTTAGAGTTACGCGACGGTGATAAGACTCGCTTTGGTGGTAAGGGAGTGTTAAAAGCCGTTGCCAATGTTAATGGTCCAATTGCCAAGGCAGTTTGCGGTCTGGATTCTGCGGAGCAGTCAGTTGTCGATAACACTATGATTAAGCTTGATGGTACCGAGAATAAGGATTCCTTGGGAGCCAACGCAATTTTAGCTGTATCTCTGGCAGTAGCAAAAGCAAATGCTGCTTCAAGAAAGATCCCTTTATATCAGTATATTGGTGAACTCTTTGGTCATAAAGGCAAGTATGTAATGCCTCTTCCTATGATGAACATCCTAAATGGTGGTGAGCACGCTGATAACAATGTTGATATTCAGGAGTTCATGATTCAGCCTGTTGGAGGAAAGAATCTTCGTGATGCACTCCGTATCGGTTCAGAGGTTTTCCATTCTCTTGCCAAGGTTTTAAAGGCAAAAGGTCTAAACACTGCGGTAGGTGATGAAGGTGGTTTTGCTCCAAATCTGTCATCAAATGCAGAAGCTTTTGCTTGTATTAAAGAAGCAGTAGAAAAAGCTGGCTATGAGTTTGGTAAGGATGTAACTTTGGCTATGGACTGCGCTTCATCAGAATTCTATAACGATAAGACTGGCATGTATGAATTAAAGGGGGAGGGTAAGTCCTTTACTTCACATGAGTTTACCGATTATCTGGCTGGTCTGGTTAAGGAATATCCAATTGTTTCCATCGAAGACGGTCAGAATGAGTCAGACTGGGATGGCTTCAAATATCAGACTGAGAAACTTGGTTCTCATGTACAGCTAGTTGGTGATGATCTTTTCGTAACCAATACTAAGATTCTATCAGAAGGTATCAAAAAAGGAATTGCCAATTCAATTCTAATCAAGTTCAATCAGATTGGTTCTCTAACCGAAACTCTGAATGCAATTAAGATGGCTCAGGATGCAGGTTATACTGCAGTTGTTTCACACCGTTCTGGTGAGACAGAGGATACCACTATTGCTGATCTTGCGGTCGGTACTTCCTGCGGTCAGATCAAGACTGGTTCAATGAGCCGTTCAGATCGTATCGCAAAATATAATCAGCTAATCCGTATTGAGGAAGCATTAGGTGAGAACGCAGTCTTCCTTGGTCGTAAGGCAATTAAGGGCCAGAACTAGTTCTGGTGTGAGATTTGGGGGTCAGATTTGCTCTGATACCTGAGTCTTAATGTTCAAAATTTCCGTGTTTTGAACAGGTAAGTGTATATCTTCGGTTCCATTTTTTTTGTCAGAGACCTTTTCTCTGACTTTTTTTCTTTAAACCTATCAATTCTAACAAATCATTTCTGCTCTTTTTTGGGTACAGGTCTAAGTAATTAAAAAAAACGCACTATTAATGCGTGAGTGATATTGACAAAAATTTCGAGAGTATAATTATCATGTATTAGCTTTAATTTCAAATAGTTGCTGATACAAGGTGTTGAAAATAATACTTTTGTTGCTAATTACATCATTTGTTTTATTTGTTTCAATAGTTTCAGATTAAATTAACATAACAATATAAGGAGACAGCTTTGAAGTCCATACTATCTTAGCTGTAATTAAATGACAGATTTTCACCCTCAGCCTAATCTCTTCAACCGGTTTTTAAACTGTGTCGAAAGACTTGGAAATAAACTTCCTCACATTACGATGCTTTTTATTTATGCTCTGATTCTGACGATTTTTATCTCTTTCCTTCTTTCTTTTATCGATTTTGACTACATACATCCAACCTCCAAAGAGAAGATTCATATTTTAAATATGCTTGCTCCTGCTAATCTTCTGGATCTGGTGGTAAATTCAGTCAAGAATTTCATGGGATTCCCTCCATTAGGTATTACCATTGTTGCAACATTGGGTATTGGTATTGCAGAGGGCTCAGGCTTTGTTAATGTGCTGATTAAAAAGTTCCTGTCGGTTACTCCAAGAAAGCTTCTGACTCCAACTGTTATTTTTATCTCTATTGTCTGTCATCTTGTATCAGACAGTGCATATACTATTCTGATGCCAGTTTCTGCGCTGATGTTCTATTCCTGCGGCCGTCATCCTTTAGCCGGTATAGCTTGTTCTTTTGCCGGGCTTGCCGGAGGTTTCACCGCAAGTTTTACTCCTTCAGTAATCGATCCTGTTATGCAGAGCTTTACAGAGTCTGCCTCTCATATCATTGATCCAGAGTATTCCGTTAATGTTCTGTGTAACTATTTCTACGCTTTAGGCGGAACCATCTTTGTTATTCTTTCGGTCTGGTTTGTCACAGACAGGATTATTGAACCTAGACTTATGCAGACCATGCCTCTTGATCTTGATATTAAAGAGGATAAGACTTTAGCAGTAACACCTGTAAGTGCAGAAGAAAACCGAGCTTTTAAGATTGCAATTGGTACAGTGATAGCTCTTTTATCTTTCCTGTTTGTTCTATGCTACCCAGATAACTCTATGATGCGTGCTCCAGACGGTACTTTAACCTCTCCTAAGGCACCTGTTATGATGGGGCTGGTTCCTCTGCTGTTTATCTTCTTCTCTCTGCCTGGCATTGTGTACGGTTACTCTGCAGGTACCTTTAAGAAAGCTAATGATGTGATTAAATCCATGGAACATATCATGAATATGCTGATTTCCTTCATAGTATTCTGCTTCTTTGCAGGACAGTTCCTGTATGTGTTCGGACACTCAAACATTGGCTCTCTGCTTGCAATTTCTGGTGCGGAGTTTCTCAAGAGCATGGGCTTGCCATCTGGAATTACTCTTTTAGGTATTATTATCCTGACCGGATGTCTGAACCTTTTAATTACTTCTGCAACCTCAAAGTGGGCTATTCTATCAACAATCTTTGTACCAATGCTGATGATGCTTGGAATTTCTCCAGAGCTCACTCAGGCTGCCTTTAGGGTATCTGATTCTGCTGTAAACGTATGTACTCCTATGTTTGCCTTCTATCCTCTACTGATTTCATATTGTCAGCGTTACTGCAAGAAAGCAGGAGTTGGAACATTAAGTTCAATGATGCTGCCTTATACCTTTGTTCTTATGTTTGTTCTTACCGTAGTGCTGTATATTTACTGGTTCATTGGTATACCTCTTGGATTCCAGAGCGGTTATGACTATCCATCTACTATGTTCCCTCAGGTGCATTAAGGAGAATTCATGGATCTTATAAAAAGTCTTACAGACAGATTCTTTCGTTACGTGTCGATTCCCTCACAGTCCGATGCTGCAGTAAAAACAGTTCCAACTTCAAAGGGGCAGACTGAGCTTGCCAATTTGCTTGCAGATGAGCTTAAAGACCTTGGTGTGTCTTCTGTATCTGTAGATGAGCACAGCTGTGTCTATGGAACTTTAAAAGGTAACTGCAAAGGTCCAGTGGTTGGTTTTTTAGCCCATTTAGATACTGTGAATGTATCTTTAAGTCCAATAATTCATCCTCAGATCATTCATTATGATGGAGGAGATGTTGTTCTTAACAAAGAGAAGAATATTGTCTTAAAACTCTCAGAGTACCCTGAACTTGGGAGTTTTGCCGGAGAGGATATTATTTTTTCTGATGGAACTTCTGTTTTGGGCGCTGATGACAAATCTGCAATAGCCAACATCATGACTATGCTTGAAGTTCTGAAAAATGATCCTTCCATAAAACATCCTGAACTTAAGATAGCCTTTGTTCCTGATGAGGAAATTGGTCTTTTAGGTTCAAAGTGCATGGATCTTGAAAAGTTCAAGGTTGACTTTGCATATACCATAGACTGCTCAGGTGTTGGTGAGATAGTGTATGAGACTTTTAATGCCGGTACCGTAAAAATAAGGATCAAAGGTGTAAGTGCTCATCCTATGTCAGCTAAAAATGTGCTTGTAAATCCACTTCTGGTTGCTCATGACTTTATTTCAATGTTTGACCGAGGTCAGACTCCTGAGCATACAGAAGGCAGGGAGGGCTACTGGTGGTTTAGCGGTATGAACGCAGATCCTCTTTACTGTGATTTGAGCATGCTGATCCGTGATCACGACAAAAAACTCTACGAATGGCGAAAGCAGTACGTCAGAGATGCGGTTGAAATTCTAAAAAAACGTTATCCAAAGGCTGAAATCTCATTTGATATTACTGATACCTATGAGAATATTGCTAATAACGTTAAGCGTGAAGACCCTCCTGTAGCCATGCTTTATCAGGCTTTAGATGAACTTGGAATAAACAGTGTTACCTATGCAATGAGAGGCGGTACTGACGGTTCTCAGCTATCCACCAAAGGAATTGTTACTCCAAATTACTTCACTGGAGCATTTAATTTCCACAGTAACTGTGAATTTCTGCCTTTATCGTCTTTTAAAAAATCATGTGAGGTTACCTTAAAGCTTATTGAGCTTTCCTGTAGATAAATAACATTTAAAAAGCACATCAGAGGACTGTATGGTATGAGTTGTGATGATTCTGTCGCAGTCCTCTGTTTTTTTTAATTTCGTTAAATTTAGAGATAATTCTTTTTTTTTATCAACGAGTAAGTCATATAATCGGAGAAGATAACAATTATTTTCAAACATAAGGTTTTCCAAAATCTGCAAAAAGTCAGGTTGGAGGTGGATTATGAAGAAATTTATAGTATTTCTCTTGGTGTTTGTCTGTGTCCTGTATATCGGTATCTGCTACATTACTGGCTCGCTTATTGAATCAAATCTTGCTAATTCACAAAAATACATTGAATCTTCTGATGCAGAACTGTTAAAAGGTGTAAAACTCAGTTATATTTCTAAATCATCTGGACTTTATAACCGTGAAGGTGATTATGTAATTGAGTCTCCTGTGTTTGGAAAATCTGTCTGTCCAACCTCAATTTACTCGGGATTTCTTCATGCCAATGTAAAGCTGAACGTTGATGAGCTTGTGGCAAATCTTGCCCGCAAGAATATTGTGCTGCCAGCCTCTTTTGATACTAAAACTTCAAACGGTGTGATTGAGGCTGATGTTAATGTCCTTTCATTAAAGGCTGTAGCAACCGCAGATCTCTCTTCAAAATATCAGAAGAACCGTTATAAGGATTTCTCCTTAAAGCTTATCTCAAATGTTGATTCTTCGTTTAATCCGGAGGCTACTATAGCTGTAAGCAACTTTAAGAATCCTGCTCTTTTTTCATGTGATAGCTTTAACTACAAGGGTAATATTGAGGGACTTATTTCAATTTCCTCTCTTGGTAAGGGGAAATTCAGCGGTAAGAATCTTGGATATGAAAAGTATGTTTTAGATAATCTTGAAGGAGAATACAGAACCTATGAATACGAGAATGGAATCTTCAAGCTTTATGTAAAGGCTATAGGCCAGGGCGTAACCGAGCATCTTAGCCGCTTTGATTTTGAAGGCTCCTTTTCATCCTTTAACCTTGATAAGATCTTATCTTCTGATAAGTACAAAAAGAATGCTGCAGATGAATCTCTGGATATAATTCTATCTGATCTTAGCGATGCACAGATTGATAAATTCAATTTCTCTCTCTCAAGAAACTTTGCTAAGCGTCTTTTTTCCGAGAACTCTGCTGATATTCCTTTCCAGTCAAACGGCAGCTTTAAATTCAAGTATGCAACTGTTCCTCAGAGTCTGAATGGAGTTCTGCATATCGGCACCAATACTCTTAAAGGTTTAGGTTTCCTACTAAAGGATCAGGGGAACGGTTATTACGGTACTGATCTTGTTATTAAAAATGGACAATACCAGCTGGGAGATTTTTCCTTATCATCAGATTTTCTCAAGAACTCTGCTATCAATGGCCTGATTGAGAAAATCAAGCTTGAAGATAAACTTAATCTGAAAGGAGAAAAAATTGAAAAGGAATTGAATAAATTAGATGACAAGATTAAAAATTCTAATATATTCAAGATGATCAGATAAGTAAAAAAGGATATGATCCCTACTGTCTGCATTATTGTCTATTATTTTTTCTAATTCAGATATAAGCTAAACGTAGTTTAATCTCGGAAGTTCAATCCGAGATTTTTCTTTGAATGCCGCAACTGCGGAATATTTTGAGGCTAAATTTTTCATGGCAAATAAATTAGTATTGTTTTCAGCCGGAGCTGTTGTTATCGCTGCTGCAGTTTATGCCGGTGGTGTTTATTATACAGGTGTTAAAGTCAATGAATACCTCAGCGGTATTGAAAACAATGAAACAATCAGCAAACAGCTTAGTTATTATCTTCCAGGCTCAAATTTAAGCTGCAAGGTAGACAAGGATTCTTTCTTTACAGAGAAGGGCAGTTTTATTCTTTCTGTCGAGGATGAAAGTGTAAAGATCCCATTTACCATCAACAAGGGCTTTGGCTCTGCTAAAACCATCATTGGTACAGATGAATTTGTTTCTTTAGTAGAAAAGAATGATGCAATCAAGTTTGCTCCAAATACTGTGAAGGCTGATCTTGAGTTTGATTCTTCTGTATTCTCTTCAAAGATCAAAGGTCATGGCAGACTGCAGGCTGATTATCAGGATAACTCTAAGGGCAAGCTAGATTCTGTTCTGGATGTGGATTTAACCTCAGATGAAAATGTAATCTCTCATCTTAATATCAGGAATCTTCAGGATGGAAAATCCTTCTCGGTTAAAGAAATTGATATGTCTGGCAATATGCAGGGAATAACCGATCTAAAGAGTATTGGTAATTCCTCTGTTGTCATAAAGGGCTTTGAAGCAATGCCCTATAAATTTGATAACCTAAAGTTAACTTCACAGGCTGTAAATCAGACAAAAGAAGGTGATTTCGACATGAATATCACCTTAAGCGGAGATGATTTATTCGGTTATCTTCAGAACTATGATATTGATTTCACTTTATCAAAGTTCAATACAGATGTCCTTGAAAAGGCCTCTCAGAATGCTGCTGTTGATGATGGTTCTTATCAGGAGGTCTTAAAGTCTCTCAATTCTCTTACTGTAAACAAGCTTAATGGCAGAGTAGGTAAAATCGTTGCCTTCTTTACTGGAATTCAGAACGTTGATCAGTTCAATTTAACCTCTGGCGGTAAGTTTACATGGAACCTTGAGGAAGGAATGGATTCTCTGAAGGGCAATCTAACAGTTAAGTCTGATTCTAACAAGAATGCAGAGCAGTTTTTTGTTGAGAAGAACGGCGCATTTGAATCTGAGCTTGCAATTGAAAATGGTCGTTTAACTGTAAACGGCAAGCCTTTCCTATAATAAACTTAGATTCATAGATTTCTGTAAAAGAATAAAGCTTCTGAATCTGTAAATAAAACAGGCAGAAGCTTTTGTTTTGATTATTGTTAGTTTAAGGCTAATATTTCAGATTAATATCAGTTAATTTGGACTTAATTTCTTTATCGATAAAAATAAGTTTTATATAATTTTGTGGTAATAAAATACAGAATCGTTAACATTATATAAAAACAAGAACAAACTATATCTTATGAACATTCTTCTTCTTTCTATTATCCCTGTATTACAGTTCGTTTTCGTATATTTCCTGTTTCTAAAACCTATTCAGAAATACTCCTTTATATTCAGAAAACTTTTCTTTGTGCTGTTGGGAATAAGTGCTTTAAATGGGTATCTGTATATCTTCTTTAAGATGACAACAGCTTACTTTGGTATTCCAAAGTGGCTGGTGATGATTGTTCTAAATATATTCTGGGCGATGGCTGTTCTATGTATTCTCATCGGTATCCGTTTAGTTCTGAACTTCCTATTCAAGCTTTTAAGAAGAAATTTCTCTGTTAATCTGTTTAAGCCTGAATCTGTGATTCTAGGCTTGTTCATGACGGCCTTGAGTTTTTATATTTCAGCTGTTGCCGTAAGTAATGGTTTCGTTCCTCCCGTAATAAGAAACTATACCTTTACTGTAGATAAACTCTCAGTAGAGAATAGCGGATTAAAGATAGTTCAGCTTTCTGATCTCCACATAGACGGAATAGCAACAAAGAGTGAAATCAGAGATATTGTTGACAGGGTAAATGAACAGAAACCCGATCTTGTTTTAATTACAGGCGATTTTGTAGATGGCAAGGTTTCTGATTTAAAGGATGTTACCGATATTCTTTTTGCTCTGGATTCAAAATACGGTGTGTATGCTGTACCAGGAAATCATGAATATTATTCAGATTACAGGAAATGGCTAGAGCATTTTGAGAAAGGCGGAATTAAGTTTCTAGAGAATAATAACATCTCAGTCAAGGATTACGCTCAGAATAATGTGTTAAATCTCTGTGGTATTACTGATCCTACTGCAGAACACTACAACATGACTGAACCAAGTATCAAAGATGCATTAGTTGGCGTTGATAATTCTGTTCCTACTATATTCATGTCCCATCGTCCTAAGTTTGCAGTTCAGCTTCAGGAATTCTCTGATCTTACTTTATGTGGACACACTCATGGTGGTTTTATGCCCGGTATCGACATACTGGTCGGTCTTTTGAATGAAGGAATGACTCACGGACTTTATAAGCTTGGAAAAGAGAAGGTGATTGTTTCTTCAGGAACCCGTATCAATACAGCTTCTGCTTTCAGAATCTTCAATAAGCCGGTAATTAATATCATTGTTCTTGAGTCTCCTAAGGCTCATAGAAATCTCAGTTCTAAAAATTTCTCTGTCTATTTTGAGAGTTAGTTTTTTATTCTGCCATGAGAAAATAATCATGGCAGAATTCTGCTAGTCTGATCATATTTTTGTGTTGTTTAATATATTTTACCTTTCTTCATTCACATTTTTAAATCTTCACTTACCCATTTTCAATGCATTGTTTTTAATATTATTTATACTCAAAGATAGGTTTTGAATTTTGGAGAAATCTTATGGGCTTCTTTGAAAGACTATCTGTTCGTGGGAAGGTAATGGGTGGTTTTGCTGTTGTAATTATATTTACAATCCTTATCTCTATTGTATCTGTCCTGATAATGCTGAATTTTAATTCAGCCTCTTCTTATGCTCACGAGGTTCTGACTGTAAGACGTGTTACATTGGTAACAGTTCGAGAAATGATCGATACCATGCACGATGATCTTTTCATGTCGCAGGAGGAACTTGAAAACAATACTCCCGAACTATTGAAGGGGATTGAAGAGAAGGTTAATGCCGTTTCTGCTAAAGTAAATGCTTTAAGAGGAAGAACTACTCCTGAGCAGACAGCAATTATCAAGAATTCTATTGCAGAGTATGAGAACCTGTATCGAAACGAATATCTTCCAGCTTTAGCCGCTAAGGATCTTCAAAAGATGCATCATGTTTTCTCTCTCAAGATGCAGAAACTTAAGATTGCCGCAGACAAGGCCTGCAATACTATAGTCGAGACTCAGATTGCTAATGGTGTTTCCAAGATTGAGGAAAATACCTCATATACTCCAATATATGGAATTCTTATTGCTTCTGCCTGTGCCACTGTTCTTGCTATTCTTATTGCCATGGTGGTATCAAGCTATACTGTTAAGAATCTTCGCACAGCATTAAATGCATCAAGCTTAATTGCAAATGGAGATCTTTCAAAACCTGTAAAGACAACTTCTAAAGATGAATTTGGAAAGCTTCTAGATGCAGTTGAGAAAATGAGACTTCAGCTTAATGATCTTGTTGGTAAGATTAAGTCCTCTGTAGGTCAGGCAGTATCAGATTTCGGTTCTATCAATGATATAACTATGGTTATTGATGAATCTGCCCGTTCTAATGAATCAAAGGCAATGACTGTGGCTGCAGCTTCTGATGAGATGGTTTCAACAACGGGAGATATCGCTAAGAACTGTCAGACTGCCGCTGTAACCGCTGATGAGAGTAACAAGAGTACACAGGATGGTGTTAACAAGGTTCATCTGACTATCAATGCAATTCGTGATCAGGTTGAAAAATCAAAGAATGACGCAATACTTGTATCTCGCCTGGTAGAACAGTCTCAAAAGATCGGTACTATAGTTCAGACAATTGAAGATATTGCTTCTCAGACTAATCTGTTGGCTCTTAATGCGGCAATTGAAGCTGCCCGTGCAGGTGAAGCCGGTAAGGGATTTGCTGTGGTTGCAGACGAAGTTCGTTCTCTGGCTTCAAGAACCTCTGGTTCAACCTCTGAAATTACCAAGATGGTTGCTGAGATTCAGAATGACGCTAATACCGCAAATGACAGTATGACTGCCTCTGTTGAACATATGGGGGAATTAGCTTCCCAGACAGAAGAAGTTGAAAATTTATTGTCCAGCATTATTGAAAATGTTAATTCTGTTAATACTCAGATTGCTCAGATTGCAACTGCTGCTGAACAGCAGACAACCGCGACTTCTGAGATCTCATCCAATATGCAGAGTATTACCAATGAGTCTCAGAATCTGACAGAGAATGTGAGAACGGCACAGGGAACAGTAAACTCCTCAGTTGATAATCTGAATTCCTTAAAGGCAATGGTTGACAGGTTTATTGTGTAACTATATAAGGAAAACTTTATTTGAAAAAAATCAGAGAGTGCTTAATGTGTTCTCTGATTTTTTTTGTTAGTTATTATGAGATAACTACTCTGGGGAAGGATTCTTGGACTTGAGTCCGAGAAAGAAAAAGCTGTAATTAAGCCTGAGCTTTCCTACTTCCTTTTGTATTTTTATCCTCGTCCTTAATTCTGATCATGAAGTTTGAAATGATAGCGACTAAACCACCGGTAGTGATTCCAGAAGTGAACAATGATTTTATGTTATCTGGTAGGAAGTTCAGAATGTCTGGTTCGAATTCAACTGCTAGACCGAAAGAGAAACTTACGGCCATAACAAGGATTGCTTTGCGGTTCATTTCCTGAGAGGCAATGATTCTTACTCCAGCAGCTGCAACAGTTCCGAACATAAGTAGAGTGGCTCCTCCTAATACAGGATCTGGAATTAAAGAGAACACCTTACCTACAGCAGGGAATAGTCCTAAAATTACAAGGAATCCTGCGATAAAGAATCCAACGTATCTTGAGGCAACACCCGTAAGCTGAATCATTCCGTTGTTCTGTGCGAAGATTGAGTTTGGGAATGAGTTCAGACAGCCTGCAATCATTGAGTTAAATCCATCTGCAAGAATACCGCCTGAAGATCTCTTCTGGAAGTCGGAGCCTTCAATCTTCTGTCCAGAGATTAGAGAGTTAGCAGTAATATCACCGTAAGCCTCAATTGCAGTAATCATATACACGATGCCAAGACCGATGATTGCACCAGGATCAAATGTAATTCCGTACTTGAATGGATGTGGTACGTTAATACCGCCAAAACTGTCGATCTGAGAGAAATCGACCCTTCCCATAAAGTAAGCTACAACAAAACCGATAATCAGACCTAATACGATAGAGCTCATTCTCAGGTAACGGTTTGAACTGCGGTTGAAGAACAGAATGGTAACGATAACCAGTGCTGCAAGGCTGATATTTTCGACAGATGCAAAGGTTCCGTCTGCTTTTGCTCCAAAACCGCCGCCGCAGGCAATTACACCAACCTTAATCAGACTTAATCCGATAAGACAAACTACGATGCCGGATACTAAAGGAGTAATAATCTGTCTGGTGTAGCGAAGAACTCTACTGATAAACATTTCGATAAAGGAACCAGAGATTACAGCACCGAAGATAGCTGCAAGTCCTCCATTCAGACCAGCTCCGATAATAGGAGAGATGAATGAAAAAGAGGTGCCCTGAATACACAAAAGGCCGCATCCGATAGGACCAACCTTTTTGCACTGAATGAATGTTGAAATACCTGAAGCCAAAAGCGACATGGAGATCAGATAACCTGTGGTTTCCAAATCAAGCTTTAGCGCACTGGCAATAATAAGTGGAGGAGTGATGATTGCCACGAAAATAGCCAGAAGGTGCTGGAAAGCAGCAAAAATGGCATCTCTTAGAGGAGGTCTGTCCTCAAGTTTATAAATAAGTTCTGATGTGAACAGCTCTGTTTTGGTGCTCTGAGTCATTTTTTAATTCTCTTTAAACTTTATCTGACAATTATCCAGACTATCAATAATAGCCAGTGATTCTACCTGATAACCTTCGTTTCTAAGATAGCTGCCACCCTGCTGGAAAGATTTCTCAACAATAAAGCCCATACCTACAAGTTCAGCCTTAGCCTGTTTTGTAAGCTCAATAATGCCTTTTGCTGCATTACCGTTTGCCAGAAAATCATCAATGAACAGAACCTTATCGCCTTCGTTTAAGAACTCCTTTGAGCAGCATACAGTATAAGCTCTGTTCTTTGTGAAAGAGAAAACTTCTGTTGAATACATTCCTGCCATGGTTGATGGCTTCTTTTTCTTGACAAATACTACAGGTACATTCAGAAGAAAACCTACCATGATTGCTGGTGCAATTCCAGAGGCCTCAATAGTGATGATCTTGTTGATTTCCTTTGTTGCAAATCTGCGAACAAATTCAATTGACATGGCCTGAAGAAGGGTAGGATCAATCTGATGATTGATAAAACTGTCTACCTTCAGAATTCCACCATCTAGGCATTTGCCATCCTCTTTGATACGCTTAACCAATGGTTCGAATGGTTTGTAGTGATCTGCCATAAAAAAAGTCCTTATAAAAGAAAAACAATTATTTTTTCAGGAATGATATTGAGCCTGTGGTCTTTGAAACCAGAGAGGCTTCCATATCGTGTTCGTCATGTCCGGTGATTACTGCTTTAACCAGGTCGCCCACCTGAACATCCTTGGTGTTTGGAATGGATATTACTCCATCAATATCCGGAGATTCATATTTTGAACGACCTACAGCAACGCCATCATCTGATACGTAATCAATTAAAACCTGATATTCCTTGCCGACTCTAGCCTCAAGCTTTTCATAGGAAATCTGAGATTGAAGCTCCATCAGTCTTGCAGCTCGCTCTTCACGAATCTGCTCATCTACCGGATTTAAATAAGTGTTGGCTGTAGCACCGTCAACATCTGAATAAGGGAAACATCCAACTCTATCCAGTTTTGCTTCTTTGATGAAGTCTAAAAGTTCATTGAACTGCTCTTCGGTTTCTCCGGGGAATCCTGCAATGAAAGTTGAACGGATTGCAATATCAGGACAAACACTACGCCATTTTTCAATTGAACGAAGAGTCTTTTCAATGTTTCCTGGTCTTTTCATTGAGCGCAGGATGGTTGGGTTTACATGCTGGAACGGTACATCAAGATATGGCAGCACCAGACCCTCTCCCATTAAATCCACAACTCTGTCCGCTTCATCTGATGGATAAACGTAGTGAACTCTGATCCAGCGCTTAAGTTCACTTAACTGTCGCAACAGGGCTGATAGGGAAGTCTTGTTCTTTTTCAGATCCATTCCGTAGTCAGATGAATCCTGCGCAATTACTAAAAGCTCCTTTACTCCTCGTCTTACAAGGTCAGAGGCTTCATTGTAGATAGCATCACTAAAGCGAGAACGTAGGGGACCTCTCAGGGAAGGAATAATACAGAATGAGCAGTGATGTCTGCAGCCTTCAGCAATCTTCAGATAGGCATAGTGAGGAGGGGTCAGAAGAATACCTGATGGATTTACGGACTGTGCAGCTGAAGGATCAGGAGTTCCTACCAGACTTATAATTCCACGAATAACTGTGGCTCTCATTCCTGGGCCATAAACAGCAGCGACCTGAGGATATTTATCCAGAATTACCTTTGCTCTTGCTCCAAGACAGCCTGTTACTATGACCTTTCTTGAATAGTTTAAAGCTTCACCGATTGCCTGCATTGATTCCTCAACGGCAGGGCCGATGAAGCCGCAGGTGTTTACGATTACAGCATCACATTTGCTGTATTCGTTTTCAATCTCATATCCCATTGCAATCAGGACAGAGGTTAATCGCTGTGCATCAACAAGGTTTTTTGCACATCCCAGAGAAACAAGACCAATTTTAGGTGAGTTACGCATGCGTTTATTTTTCGTTAAGATTTATTTATTGAATAGCCAAAAGCCAGGATATAGATCCTGGCCTTATTATAATAATGAAGGATATTAAGCCTTGAATGCGCCCTGTAGAGGAGGAACAACCTGCTTCTTACGGCTCATTACGCCTGGCATCCACATATTGTCTGACTTCTGTGTGCCTAGAGCCTTGATGATGACATCCTCTTCGTCAGATACAACTAATAGTTCTGAACCTTCTTTCATGATATCGGTTAGAACTAATACAGCTGAGTGTCTGCCTTCTGCCTTAACAGCAGCAAGCTCTTTCTTTAATGACTCCTTTAGCTCTGGAGTTACCATTGATAGGGAAATAAGCTCTAACTGACCGATACCGATCTTCTTGCCACCCATATCGAAGTCCTTGAAGTCACGGAAGATCAGGTCACGTGGAGAAGCATTCAGGTTTGACTTTGCCTTGAACATTTCCATACCTAAAGCTTCTAAATCAGAAACGTTAGCAATCTTAGCCAGTTCCTGAGCTGCCTTCTTATCAAACTCGGTGCAGGTTGGGCTCTTGAACAGAACTGTGTCTGAAAGAATTGCACAAAGCATTGCACCTGCGATATCAGCAGGGATAGTTACATTGTAGTAATCAGCAACCATCTTGATGATGGTGTTTGAGCAGCCGTATGGCTGAATCCAGCACTCAAGAGGAGTATCGGTGGTAATATCACCCAGCTTGTGGTGGTCAACGATACCTAGGATTTTTGCATCCTTAAGATCTGCTGGAGCCTGAGCTAAGTCAGAGTAATCTACTAAATAAAGTTCCTTTGAAGCAACTGAAGTTACTACCTCAGGTGCCTTTAAGTTGAATCTATTTAAAACAAACTCAGTCTCTGGTGCAGGAGTTCCCTGAGCAACTGCAGTTGCCTGAATACCACGCTGATTTAAAACGTGTGCATATGAAATTGCTGAAACGATAGAGTCTGTATCAGGATTCTTATGACCTAGAACCAAAACGCTCATTGAAATGTCCTCAAATTACTTGGATTTATGGTACGAATTAAATTTTGGTGTATTTTACTATGAAATTGAGATTTTTATCTAAAAAATTTCTGTTTTGACAAAGAAATTTACAGGTTAACTCTCTGCCTCTGCATTCTCTAATTCTTCCTGCTTTGTAAGCCAGCAAAGCTCTGTTTCATCAAGCTTGTCACTGTATTCAGAACGCTGAATTGAAAGTTCTTCAACCTTTTCCTTCTGTGTCTGGTATAGACTGCTGTCAGAAAGAGTTTCATCGATTTTAGCAATTTCTGCTCTGAGCTTTTCCATAGTCTTTTCAAGCTGTTCAATCTCTTTTTTCAGAGGTCTTAGGGCCTGACGTTTCTGAGCTTCGAGTTTTTTCTGCTCCTTTGTCTTAAATGAAGAAGCTGAAGCGGAAAGTGTCAGAGAATTGTCCTTTTTTTGTGCAAGTTTTTCTTTGTATTCACGGTTCTTCTGATTTAAAAATTCCTGATAGTCATTCAGATCACCGTTGAATTCTGTAACGCTTCCGTTATCAATAAGCCAGAGTTTATCTGCGATTGCCTCTAAAAGATGTCTGTCATGAGATACCAGAATCAGAGCTCCCTGATAGGAGGATAACGCTATTGATAATGCCTCTCGCATATCCAGATCAAGATGGTTGGTTGGCTCATCAAGAAGCAGCAGATTTGGCTTCTGATAAGCGACAATTGCCAGAGCAAGTCGAGCCTGTTCACCTCCAGACATGGTCTCAACTTTTGCGGTAGCCTTGTCTCCACTGAAGGAGAATGCTCCTAGAAAGGTTCTTAAATCCTTCTCCTTGGCATTTGGATCTATTGCCCTTAGGTGATCCAGGCCGCTCATCTGACCTGAAAGCTGATCCAGCTCATGCTGAGCAAAATAGCCAATCTTTATTCCTTTTCCTAAAGTTACAGTACCATGTACAGGTTTCAGTACAGAACACATTGTCTTGATAAGGGTAGATTTACCCTGACCGTTTTTTCCTAAAAGACCGATTCTGTCTCCAGCTATAAGCATCAGATTGATGTTCTTTAAAATTATGTCATGTTCTGAGTATCCTGCATCAAGATTCTTCAGATCTGCAAGAATATCAACTGTCCTTTCAGGTTCGGCAAACTGAATATGATATGGTGATTCCTCTGCAGTAACTGCTGTAAGTTTCAGTCTGTCAATTGCTTTTAACATGCTCTGGGCCTGTTTTGCCTTACTTGCTTTATATCTGAAACGCTCAACAAAGTCCTGCATGTGTGCTAAAGCTGCTTCCTCACGTTTTCTGGAAGCTTTTTCATTTCTGATTCTTTCTGCTCTTAATCTTTCATAATCAGAGTAATTTCCAGTGTATGACACAAGCTTACAGGCTTCAAAATGAAGAATATGAGTACAGAATGTATCAAGAAAATCACGATCATGGGAAATACACAGAACTGTACCCTCATAGCTCTTAAGGTAGTTCTCAAGGAAGATGATGGTATCAAGATCTAGGTGGTTGGTAGGCTCATCAAGCAGCAGAACATCAGACTGGTAAATTAACGCCTGAGCCAGATTAAGTCTCATTCTCCATCCACCAGAGAATTCTTTTACGCTCTTGTCCATTTCTTCTTCACTGAACCCGAGTCCATGCAGCAGTATTCTGGCTCTGCTGTCGATTGTCCATGCTCCGGCTATTCCCAGCTTATCTTCTATAAGAGCTATCTTTTCACCGTTGTTGTCTTTGTATGCCTGCTCTTTCTGTTTTAGCAGTTCACAGAGATCTTTATCTCCCTGTTTTACATATTCGAGTGCGGATATCTCAAGAGATGGTGTCTGCTGAGAAACAGAGGAAATCTTGAAGCCTTTTGGAATAGAAATATTACCTAGTTCAGGTGCAACTTCACCTTTTATTGCAGCGAATAAAGTGGATTTACCGCAGCCGTTACGTCCGATAATACCAACCTTCTGGTTTGGAAAAATACTGCAGGAAGCTCCTTCTAAAAGGTATTTGCTTCCTCTCATTATGGTTACATCTGTAAGCTGAATCATCTTTTGCTGTTAGTTGTATTTGTAAAACAAAAACAGTGGAGCAAAGTCCACTGTCTTTTTATGAAGGGATTAAAATCAGAGCTGTGTTGTATTCTGAACCAGGGTAATACCGTCTTTTACTCGGATGTTTCTGATGGTAATAACTGTTTTCTGTCCGATGTGTCTGATTACAGAAACATTCAGAAGTGGAATACCTGTCTGTTTACATGCTCTGATCAGCGGTGGAATTACTGCAGCAGAACCGGAGTTCTGGGCTACATTGACTCCTGAACCAACAACAGTCTTTAGCCCGTTTGATTTTAGGGACTGGTTGATTGCACCTGAAACATCAGTTACACAGTCTGTTAAAGAATCTGAAACGATGGTAGGAGCAATATAGATCGGACCTTCCTCGTTCTTTAATCTCTCTGCCTGTTTTGAAGCCAGATCAAATGCAACCTGGGAGGCACTCTCTGCAGCTGCAGACTGGCATTTTGCAGTTGAAGACAGAGCTGCAACATTACTCTCGTTATTGGTATTTAATACCTCAATAGATTCTCCTACCTGGGATATAGGCTTGAGATCCTGTGGAGATGCTGCCTCCTCAGGTATGTAAGGCTTAGGAAGATTCAGTTTAGAATCTGCATTTGTCGGATCTATATCACTGTTCTCAGAACCATTGATATTGTTGAGACTTACATTTCCCTTGATTACATCCTGAACTGTAATTTTTGACAGAGGACTTGTATTTTCCTTACCTTCAAGAGCTTTGACTGTAGGAAGAAGAGTTCCAACATTATCTGCGTTTCCTACCTTGTCAGAAGGGTCAGGAATGTAAGGCTTAACCTGACCAGCCTGAAGCTCCTCTGAAAATGCTTTTGCTACTTCCTCGCCTTTTGCTAGAGTTTCAGCATCCTCTGTTTCTAGAGCTGCTTCTGTCTTTTGTGCAGTAGGCTTTTTAACGTTTTTCTTCTTTATCTTTGTGGTTGTCTGCTGTTCAACAACCACTTTTTTTCCATTAGCATCAACCGAGCTGTCAAACATTGCACTGTTACATGCTGATAACAGCCATGTTGCTGAAAGAATTAAAAATAATTCTGCTATTCTGTTAGTTTTAGAATTAATTTTCATATAGGTTTATTTAGATTTTATCGTGAGGAAAGCCAAAGCCACCAAGATATCCACCAGCAAGAAGATGCATATGAATATGAGGAACTTCCTGGCATCCGTCTTTTCCAACATTAACAATTAAACGGTAACCTGATTCATTAACTCCAAGATCTTCTGCTATCTTACGGGCGACAATGAAAAGATGTCCGAGCATTTTTTCATCTTCTGGTTCAACCTGTGCAACAGAAGGAATTGGCTTATTGGTTACGATAAGTATGTGATGTTCAGCTTTAGGAGCGATATCTAAAAAAGCAGTAACAAGATCGTCATGATAAACTGTCTTTGAAGGAATTGTTCCGTTTATAATTTTTGTAAAAATTGTTTCTTCGCTCATTTCTAAAGCCTCATTGTCTGTTTTGATTCCACACTTTTGTGATGTCGATTATATCACAAAAAATGTTTGTGGATAAAAGCCTGATATTCCGTAATTTGTTCTTAATTAATTGATATTTCAGCCGTTAAGTATATAGAAGGTGCAAATTGATCAAAAAGGAGGCAGATTATGGGACAGGAGTTCGTATATTCAGCACTCCCAAGACCAACGTTAAGACCATCAGATCTGGTTTATCGTCGTCGTGTCAGCAAGTCCGACAGTGGAGACAATACCAAGGGAGCTTCATCTAAGGAACACAAATTTGAACTGGAGAATTCTGAGAGGAAGGATTTCAGTGAAGTTTTTGAGGATGAGAAGGAAAAATCCAAAAATAGAATTGATGCTGTGGTTTGATTCATCTTGTGTGCTCTGCCTGATAAGCTCAGGCAGGGGCGTTTTTTTTCTTTTTTCTAATTGCTTAATTTTCTGTAATTTTTTTCGTCTGATTAGTGGTATACTTTCAAGTGTTTAAAGTCGTAATAAAAGTGCACTGGCTCACTGTCTGCAAAAATATAAAACTAAGCTTTGTGTTATATAATTTGTGCTGATTTAAAGTTATTTACTTAAATATGGGCAGAAAAAGGAAATAATTCACTAATGTGAATGTTTTCATGTTTTAAGTGTTTATTTTTATCTACAATACTTAGCAGACGATAAGAATTTATAAATGTAAGAGGAGTTTCAAATGATTGGTATCGTAGTGGTATCACACAGTGTAAAAGTATCTGAGGGTATCTGCGATATGGTTGAGCAGATTTCTGCTTCTGGAACAGGCAAACTGCCTATTATTGCCGCAGGTGGCAATTCAGAGGGTAAACTCGGAACTGACCCAAATCGTATTTTAGAGTCAATTAAAAAGGTAGATCAGGGTGACGGTGTAGTTGTTATCTGTGATCTTGGTTCTGGTGTTATCAGTTCTCAGGCTGCAATTGCAATGTTGCAGGAGCCTTTAAAGTCCAGAGTAAGAATTGCAGATGCTCCTGTACTAGAAGGTGCCGTCGGTGCCGCTGTTGAAGTTGCATCTGATGCTAACAGTTCTTTAGACAGTGTAATTTCTGCCGCTGAAGCATCACGTCAGCTACATAAAAAATAATTATCAAAATATATAATCAGACAGGCCACAGATCTATACTCTATGGCCTTTTGTTTTTTATGGACCCCAAAAACGTAAGGATTTTAATATGAAAAAGTTACTGTTTTGCATGGCTGTACCTGTTTTTCTCCTAGGTTCATCTTCCGCACTGGCAGATACCTGTACCGAGAGTGGTGTTATTGAGGTTGTAGGACATGCCAAAGTTGATGTAATGCCTGATATTGCCGTTTTAAGCTACAGCGCCAGGGACGAGAATAAGGATTCTGTAAAGGCCAGAAACAGTGTTGAAAAGAAAATTACTTCACTATACGATAAGGCCCTGAGTCTGGGGGTTAAAAAGGAACAGATAATTTCGGGTAGTATTACCCTCTATCCTAAGTATCACTATACAGATAAATCTAAGCGAGTATTTGATGGTTATTTCTGCTCAAGAGATATTGTCTTTAAGATTGATGATTTCTCTCTGATAGAAAAAATAACCACTGCCGCTGTTGATTCCGGAATAGGCGATATCAATGGATTCGGCTATGAAATTAAGGATACAACAGCTATAAAGAAGGATGCAGATACCAAGGCAATCGCGGATGCAAGAGACCAGGCTCAGCGTCTTGCAGATGGTTTTGGTGTAAAGATAAAAAAAGCCTGCTCCTTAAAGTTTGAAGATAACAATTCCAACGGATTCTATCCTAAAAACAGAGCAGCTGTTTCACTGATGGCTGTTAAAGCAGAAGCTGCACCGGTAGCTACTGAGTACATGCCAGAGA
Source organism: uncultured Succinatimonas sp. (assembly GCA_900317105.1). Classification (GTDB taxonomy): domain Bacteria; phylum Pseudomonadota; class Gammaproteobacteria; order Enterobacterales; family Succinivibrionaceae; genus Succinivibrio. Next base: position 44,598 of record ONFP01000009.1, read on the forward strand.
AACAGTCTGTAGAATCAAATGTATATGCAACATTCTCAATTGAATAGAACAAAACTGGAGCTTTTAGCTCCTGCTAAAGATTTTACATCTGCAAAAAATGCTATTTTATGCGGCGCCGATGCTGTATTCATTGGCGGTCCGGCTTTCGGTGCCAGAGCTGATGCCACCAATAAGATTGATGATATTAAAAAGGTGTGCATGCTTGCACACCGTTTCGGGGTAAAGGTTCATGTTACCCTAAATACCCTTTTATACGATGAGGAACTTAAGAGGGCACAGGAGATCATATATGAACTTGCTGATGCAGGAATTGATGTTCTTATTGTTCAGGATTTAAGTATATTTTCCTTTGATATCCCCAAGGGTATTGAGATTCATGCTTCAACCCAGTGCTGCATAGATACGGTTGAAAAACTTAAATTCTATGAGTCTCTTGGGGTATCTCAGGTGGTTCTGCCCCGTGAGTTCACGTTTGACAAGATTAAAGAATTTCATGAAGCCTGTCCTAAGGTTAGATTGGAGGCTTTTATTCTTGGAGCTCTGTGTGTGGGCGTATCTGGAATCTGTCATATCTCTGATTATCTCAAAGGTCGTTCCGCCAATAGGGGAAGCTGTGCGCAGATCTGTCGACTTCCAATGCAGCTGTTCCACAATGGCAAAGAAATTGCCGTTGGACATCTTATGTCCTTAAAGGATAACAATCTTAGCGGGCATATTGATGAGCTTGTAGCTGCCGGTGTTACCTCCTTTAAGATCGAAGGTCGTTTAAAAGATAAGAATTATGTGGGTAATACCACAGCCTACGTCAACTCGAAGCTTGATTCTTTCATCTCAAAGCATGTAGATTTTGAAAGAGCATCCTACGGTAAGTCTTCTATAAGTTTTAATGCTGATATTAACAAGACCTTTAATCGAGGTTTTACTGACGGACTTTTTACTGACAATAAAAAGTCACTGCCGTTTGCTCTGACTCCAAAATTTCTAGGTCCTAAGATTGGCACAGTTGTCTCTGTAAAGAGGAAAGGAAAGGAGACTGAGATTACTCTGAGTACTTCAGCTAAAAAGAGTCTTAATAAGGGAGATGGTCTAACCTATATAAAAGAGCCAGCCTCCGTAAGAACTGATTCTTTAAATATCTCAGAGCGAGTTCCTTCAGTTGAAGGTTTTAGAATTAATTCTGTTGCAGAACAGAACTCAAAAACTGCTGTTATTAATGTTTTTGGTTCAGTTATGCTGAAATCTGGAACGATACTGTATAAGAATTATGATGCAGATTTCGAAAAATCACTTGATGCAAAAAACTCTGCAGTACGAACAGTTTCTTATGATCTTGATTGCAGTGTCAAACATAAAGAGGAAAGTCTTTATACACTAAGTCTTACTGCAAAAGATGAAAGCGGACATATTGCTTCGGACTCTCTTGATTTTGAGTTTAATTCTGAACTAGGAGTAATAGGCAGGGATAAACTTATAAGTACCTTATCTAAGAGACTTGATGAGTACTCTGTTCTGAATTCTCTGAGTATTACTGGCGATACGGATAGGCTTTCAGTCAGATTGTCTTCAATAAATGAATTAAGACGAAAAGTTCTTTCAATGTGTCTTGATCATGGAGGCGTTAACTCTGAGAGTCAGTTTATTCCCTTTAAATTTGAGAAAGAATCTTTTTTGCCTAAATATCCTAACGGAAAGGTTGATTCAAGACTGGTTTTAAACTCGGTTGCAAAAAGATTTTATGAGGTGTGCGGTACCAAGGTTGGTCTAGAGGACAGCTCAGCAGACAATCTTGAGAAGAATTCGGTTATGGTCTGCAAATTCTGTCTTATCAACGAATATGGAACCTGCTCAAAACTAGGCGGAAAGGTCAGCGGTTATACCTTAGGCGTCAGCGGAAAGACTTTTAAGATAAAAGTAGACTGTAAAAACTGCTTCATGCATATTGTAAAAGAATAAAACAAAACTACATATTCAAATGTCATTTTCAGAAGATAGCTACATCGATAACAGTATAGATTCCGAGGATTATATTCACCCTTCCATGAAGGATGTTGAGTGCTTTATTGGTCCAGAGGGCTCATTTAAGTCAGCGGTTAAAGGTTTTCGTGTCAGAACAGGTCAGATAAAAATGGCCAAAAACTGGCAGCAGACTCTAAGAAAAAGTGAACTTGTGGTCTGTGAAGCTGGAACCGGTACAGGAAAGACCTTCGCATATCTTATTCCTGCTCTGTTATCAGGCAAGACAGTGGTTATCTCTACAGCCTCAAAAGCTCTTCAGGATCAGCTGGTAGAAAAAGATCTGCCTGCAGTGTTTTCACTTTTAAAGCTTACTCCTTCATTTATGGCTTTAAAGGGATTTTCAAACTACCTCTGTCTTAAGAAATATCATGAGGAATGTTCAAAATATCTGAATAAGACTGCTTTAAAGTTTGATGAGTCAAATCTTGAGAAAAACTCGGAAATAGATGAGGGAATGCTGGATGATTCAAGTCTATCAGAGGAAAAACTCAACGAAAATGCTATATCTGAAGAGGTGTTAGCTAAACTTGAGATTCTGATTCAGAATGCAAATTATCAGATAGAGAAAGATCTTCCAAACATTGATTTTGTTGAGGTTAACTCAAAATTTCCTGCATCTGTTACCAGAAGGGTAACCTGTGCTCCTGAATGGTGTTCAAAAAAACGCTGTCCATATGCCGATGAGTGTTTTCCTTATCTTGCAAGAGAGAAGGCGATAAAAACAAAGGTTGTTGTAATCAATCATTCTCTGTTTTTTGCAGATATGTTTATTGATGATCCTTTTTCTCCTTTATCTCCTGCAATTCTGCTACCTAAATACCGCACAATCATCTTTGATGAGGCTCATGAGCTTCCTGCCATCGGTAGAGAACATATGTCTGAGACCGTAGGTTCTACTGATATGGATAAACTTAGAGAGGATCTGAGGTACCTTAGCAAGAATCAGAATATTCCTCTTAAGCCTTTTGAAGAGCGTTTTATGAAACTGCGAAAGGTTTATGCCGATGTGTTCTCATATCTTTCAACAGTGGAGGCTGGTGGCAGCAATAAGCGTAATTTTCTTTTCTATAAATATGAAGATTATGATGAAAACAACCGCGATCCTTTTATTGAGTATCAGAAGGTAAATCAGGAATTTCGTGGTCTGATGCTTAATATGTACAGGGAACTTTGGGAGTATAAGGAATTCATTCGGGATAATGCTGATTTTGACGAGGAATTCTTTAACAAGGTTCTTGAGTTTATCAAAGCCAAGATTGATATCATTATCAGTCTGATGAAACTTGATGACAGAAATGATCCTAAGAATATCTACTATGGAAAGTACGTAGGAACTGTAGATGTTCAGCGCAAAACCTTTAAGATGAGTCTTACTCCTCTTGAGATCTCTGATTTCTTTGGCAGATATCTCGAGAACTGCTACAGTAGCAGTATAGGTGTACTTATGACTTCTGCAACTCTTGCCGTGAACCACAAGTTCGACAAGTTTCTGATTGATATAGGTGCTCCGTCTGATACTCATACTCTTGAAGTTGAAAGTTCGTTTGACTACAAAAAGCAGGCTGCAGTGTATCTTGATGGTAATTTCCCTGCTCATAACGATGTGGACAGAATAGATAAGATTGTTGATACGTTAGAGCCTGTTATAAATCAGGTGAAGGGAGGTATTTTCTTCCTTACCACTTCACGTGATGCTCTAGTTAAAGCTTCTTCTGCCTTAAGACGGAAGTTTGCCAGAAAAAGAAAGATTTATTCTCAGAATGAGAAACTGTCAAATTCTGACATGCTGCAGAAATTCAAAAATGATGGCCATGCAATTTTAGTTGGTACCTCATCTTTCTGGGCGGGAGTTGATGTTCCAGGGCAGGCTTTATCATTAGTAATAATTGATAAGCTTCCATTTGAGAATGTATCTGATCCAATATTTAAGGCTCGCTGTGACTATTACGATGCTAAAGCCGTAATTGATTTTAGACAGGGAGTAGGAAGACTTATCAGACATGAAAAGGATGTTGGAGGTCTTATTATCTGTGATCCAAGAATTGTCAATAAGAGCTATGGTTCTCAGTTTGTTAAGTCTTTGCCGGATATGGCAATTTACAATAACCTAGAGGAATTTGAATCTTTTTTAAAATCTTTGAACGAAAGTGATAAAATTCAAGGCCAATAATTAACGGAACTCTCAGTCTGTTGCTTTGTTAAATGAAGACTCTATTACTTTCAAATCAGAGGTCGCACCTCAGAAGCATGCTGAGATTGTTCTTGAAATGCTGGATACCATTCTCAAGGAAAGTTCTATAAGCAAGGACGATCTTGACGGACTTGTATTAGGTATCGGACCAGGTTCTTTTACAGGTGTACGTATTGCCGCATCAACAGTTCAGGGCTTAGCTCTGGGATTAAATCTTAAGGTTGCCAAAATTACGTCACTTGAGGCATTAGCAATAGAGGCTGTATCAAAAGCTTCTGCCTCATATGTAGTATCTTCAATCGATGCACGAATGGGGGAGGTTTATATTGCCGTATATAAGGTTGAGGGCAGTGCTCTGACATTATTGTCAGAGGAAAAAGTTTTAAAGCCTGATGATGCTGTTGCTCATTTAAACCAGTTTGTTGGAGATAGCGAGAATGTCGTTTGTGCAGGATCTGGTGTTGATCTACTGAAAAAAGCCGGAATGAAAGACTATCCTAAACAGGCAGACTTCCCTCAGGCTCAGTATCTTTTAAATAAAGGCGCAGAACTTTTAAGTTTGGGCAAGGGCGTTGATCCTGAAGAAGCACTTCCTTTATATGTTAGAAATGAGGTTACCTGGAAGAAAGTTTCTGAGCAGTAGAAAATTTTTTCTAACCCATTGTAAAAAGGAATAATTACTAATTAGCGATTATTCTGATCCTGACCTACAATTAATATAGTTGAATATTTTTGTTCATCCGAGTTTGCTCGTGTTTAATTTGAGGTAGAAATGGCTATATCTAATGTTGTTGACTCATCAAAATTTCAGATAATACAGAGTCACACCAATCGTCAGAGACTTGACGAGCAGATTAACCGTAACGATGAAGAGAATCTTTCTTCTGTCAAAGTTGAACAGACTGTATCTGTAACTCCAAAGGTTCAGGGCAAGGAGTACGAGGATACTTATGCTGGTGCAAGAGAAGAGTTGGGATATACTCAAAAGGTGTCTTACAGTAAGGCAAGTGCCTACAGCAATATTCAGAATCAGGATAGACGTGAGGCCATCTCTCAGCAGTTAGGGGTGTCTGTCTACGCTTAATGATAATATCTTTTAACAAACAGCAAAACTAGCATCCCTGTGGTGCTATTTTTTTTGTCTTTTGCTCCCTTTTATACCGCAGATGGCGATCTGCGGTACTGAAAGGGAGAGATATCTAACAATAGCTCAGGTATTAACTGCCTAAGAGGCTCAGAGCAATCTGAGGTCTCTGGTTAGCCTGAGTTAGAACAGAGGTTGCAGCCTGCTGAGTAATGGTCTGAGCAGACAGGTTGGCAGCTTCTTCAGCATAGTCAGCATCACGGATACGTGATCTTGCATCAGAAACGTTCTCATGAGTAACTTCCTGGTTACGGATGGTAGATTCCATACGGTTCTGCAGAGCACCCAGAGCAGCACGGTGAGTGTCTACAACATTGATAATTTTATCAATATTAGCAATTGTCAGTTCAGCTGTATCCTGAGTTAAAACAGAGAACATATAAAAACCATTAGATGAGGAAATGCCGGTAGTGGTTGTAGATAAAGAACCATTTGTTTCAATTTTACTATCAAGAACGGTGGTATCTCCACAGATTCCTGAAAGCGTGAAACCGGCTGTTAATGACAGAGATATGGTGTCGTTCTCATAAGCGCCGACATGGAAAACGACTCTACCGGCAGTGCCTAAAAGACCTTTAGGTCCGGCAAGACACTGCTGACCACCGAAGGTTGTCTTACATGCAATACGTGTAATTTCCTCGGATAAAGCAGTAACTTCCTGCTGAATAGATTTTCTGTCAATATCAGTATTAGTACCGTTTGCAGCCTGAATGGCCAGTGTACGAATACGCTGAAGCATGTTTGTAGTTTCGTCCAGCGCACCTTCCATAGTCTGACATAGAGCAATACCGTCATTGGCGTTACGGTTACCTTGCTTCAGACCATTAATCTGAGAGGTGAGTCGGTCGGAAATCTGCAGACCTGCAGCATCGTCACGAGCA
>ONFP01000042.1 GCA_900317105.1 uncultured Succinatimonas sp.
ACTGCATTCTCATCATGATTGGCTGAGTTTCAGGATCACCAAAACGACAGTTGAATTCAACCACGCGAGGGTTACCGGCCTTATCAATCATAAGACCTGCGTAAAGGAAACCGCGGTAAGGAATTCCATCCTCTGCCATGCCCTTAAGGGTAGGGTAGATAATCTTATCCATTACACGCTTGTAAACTTCATCAGTTACAACTGGAGCAGGGGAGTAAGCACCCATGCCGCCGGTGTTAGGACCGGTGTCACCGTCGCCAACACGCTTGTGGTCCTGGGAGGTTGCCATTGGTAGAGCATTGATGGTGTCAGACATCACAATAAATGATGCTTCTTCACCTTCCATGAACTCTTCAATCACAACACTTGCTGAAGCATCACCAAACTGATGCTCATCCAGCATTGAGTGGACAGCTTCAACTGCCTCTTCCTCTGTCATTGCAACGACCACACCTTTACCTGCAGCAAGACCGTCTGCCTTGATAACAATAGGTGCGCCCATCTTTCTGATGTATTCTTCAGCTTCATCAGCCTTTGTAAATACTTCATAGGCTGCGGTTGGGATATTGTGACGCTTTAAGAAATGCTTGGTGAATGACTTTGAACCTTCAAGCTGAGCCCCAGCCTTTGAAGGTCCGAAAATCTTCAGACCGTTCTTTTCAAATTCATCAACAACACCTTCAACTAAAGGTGCCTCCGGACCAACAATGGTAAGACCGATATTTTCCTTTTTGGCAAATTCAACCAGTCCTTTTATATCGTTAACAGCAATGTTAACGTTCTCCATTTTGTCCTCGGCTGCAGTACCAGGGTTACCTGGTGCTACATATACCTTCTCGGCTAGAGGAGACTTTGCTGCTCTCCATGCAAGAGCGTGCTCTCTTCCACCGTTACCGATAATTAAAACTTTCATGTGCGCTCCGTATTAGTGTCTGAAGTGACTTTCATGTGCGCTCCGTATTAGTGTCTGAAGTGACGCATTCCAGTGAATACCATTGCAATTCCGTGCTCGTCAGCTGCATCGATTACTTCCTGATCACGAATCGAACCGCCTGGCTGAATAATACACTTGATGCCTGATGCTGCTGCAGCGTCTACACCATCGCGGAATGGGAAGAATGCATCTGAAGCAAGTGCTGCACCCTCTAGTGAGAGCTTTGCATCCTCTGCACGCAGACATGCGATTCTGGCTGAGAATACACGACTGGTCTGTCCGCAGCCGATACCCAGTGTCTTTTTGTGATTTGTGTAAACAATAGCATTTGACTTGGTGAACTTACATACCTTCCAGGCAAACAGCAGTTCATCCATTTCCTCATCAGTAGGAGCTCTCTTGGTTACAACCTTCAGATTCTCTTTATTGACAACCTCAAGATCAGCCTCCTGAACCAGCAGACCACCGTTCACTCTCTTGAAGTCGTAGCGTGGTTTTGCCTGTCCAAGCTCGCCGGTTTCTAGAAGACGGATATTCTTCTTGCGGGCAACTTCTGCCTTGGCTTCTTCAGTAACTGAAGGAGCTACGATAACCTCACAGAACTGTCTGTCAACAATTGCCTTGGCAGTTGCACCGTCCAGCTCTTTGTTGAAAGCGATAATTCCGCCGAAAGCTGATTCGCTGTCACAGTTGAAGGCATCCTCGTAGGCTTCGGTTAAATTTTTACCTAAAGCTACGCCGCATGGATTTGCATGTTTTACAATTACGCAGCATGGCTCTTCAAACTGGCGTACACACTCGATTGCTGCATCGGTATCGGCGATGTTGTTGTATGAAAGTTCTTTACCCTGAATCTGTTTTGCTGTTGATATGCCTGCATCATGAGCATCAATGTCAGCATAGAACGCTGCTTTCTGATGTGGGTTTTCACCATAGCGCATGCTCTGCAGCTTGGTGTAGTTCAGATTTAGAGTTCTAGGAAGAGTTGACTGGGTACCGTCTGTAATACCGTAATCAGGAACCTTTGTTCCGAAGTAATTGGCAATTGCACTGTCGTATGCAGCTGTATGCTCGTAAGCTGCAATTGCAAGATCAAAACGGGTTGCCCAGGTTAGAGAGCCGTTGTTCTGATCCATCTCTGATAAAACACGTGCGTAATCAGAAGCTCTTACTACAATTGCAACATCTCTGTTGTTCTTTGCAGCTGCTCGAACCATGGTTGGGCCGCCGATGTCGATATTTTCAATAGCTTTTTCAAGAGGGCAGTTAGGGTCAGAAACAGTTTTTACGAAAGGATAGAGATTTACAACAACTAGATCGATAGGCTTGATATCATGTTCGTTCATTACGTCTTCATCAATTCCTCTGCGACCCAGGATCCCTCCGTGAATCTTTGGATGAAGCGTTTTGACTCTTCCATCCATCATTTCAGGGAATTTGGTGTAATCAGATACCTCTATAACCTTAATTCCTTTTTCTGTCAGCAGCTTTGCGGTTCCGCCTGTGGACAGAATTTCAACATTGCGTTTTTCAAGTTCCTTTGCAAACTCAACAATGCCTTCCTTATCGGAAACACTTATTAAGGCTCTTTTGATTGGACGTAAGAGGGGTTCCATAATTAAGATATGCTCCTATAGATTATGTGAGTGACTTTAATGGAGGGTGGTTACCCTAAAAAGCGCGTATATTGTAGCAAGATATGTGATGAAAATCGCTTAATTTAATGTCATTGCCATATCTTTGTGCAAAAATATTTAATACAATGTTTTTTCAATGTTTTTTTGAGAGAAAGACGGAACTATATAATAGGAAACCTGTTCTTTTGGTTTAATTAAGTTGACTGGGACTTTGGAAATCTTTTGTCTCAGTTGTAACAATTATTTTCTTGCCTAATATTTTTTATAAATTCTTTTTTTTTAATTTTTTTTGCTACCATTTTGTGCATTGAAAATACCGCTATATAAGGCATAAGAGTGCATTTTGTCTACAATTTTTTTTATATTTTTTTTTGAAAAATAATATGAAATCAAAATCTTTATAAATCAAATGGTTATTTTTAGAAAGAAATCTATGATACGGAAATATAAGCCTTTTCAAGTGGTTTGTGAAAAAAAATCTATCTTAATTCTATTCAAAATAGCGTATACTTAGTCCCGCTTTAAGAGGGAATGCCTAGAATTCCGCGTATTAAAGAGATTTGACGGATAATTTTTTATCTAAGAATAGATTTGTCTACAATAATTACTCCAGATAATGGAGCAAATAATTTAAGGAAAATAATAAATATGAACAAGTCTGAGCTTATTGAGCAGATTGCAAAGCGTTCTGGTTTAACTTTAGTTAGTTCACGTAATGCTTTAGATGCATTACTAAGCACTGTTAGCGAAGCTTTAGCTTCAGGCGACCGTGTTCAGTTAGTTGGCTTTGGTACTTTCAAGGTTACCGAGCGTAAGGAGCGTGAAGGTCGTAATCCACAGACTGGTGCAGTTATTAACATTCCTGCAACTAAGACTCCTTCATTCAGCGCAGGCGCAGAGTTAAAGAAGTCAGTAAACAAATAATCTGATCTCGATATCAAAATTATTTCAAGAAGCCCTCAAAAAGAAATAAGAGGGCTTTTTAATATCCCCTCTAATGAGCGTTCACTCAAAAATAATCCAACAAACTTTGCAATTTTGCGTTAATTTTCATTTTTTTGTGGCATTTGATTTTGCCCTGTCTATATAATACTTAGAATAAAACTTAAAACATAACTATATAGATAAACAAAGGAAAGTATCATGGCATTGCATCAGAAAGCAGGAAAAAAAGCAACCTTTGAGGATTTGGACAATATTCCTCGTTTAATGGCAGCATACTACTTGAATGCCCCTGATCTAGACGATCCAGAGCAGCTTGTAAGCTTCGGAACTTCAGGTCACAGAGGAACATCTCTGAATGGTTCATTCACAGAGTCTCACATTATCGCTATTTCTCAGGCTATTGCTGAGTACCGTCAGAAAGAGGGCATCACCGGTCCATTATTCATCGGTATGGATACCCATGCTCTATCTGAGGCAGCTCTTGCAACCGCAGTTGAGGTTCTCGGTGCTAACGGTGTTGAAGTTAGAGTTGAGACCAATCACGGTTATACTCCAACTCCATCAGTTTCTTTCGCAATTCTAAACTACAACAAGGGCCGTACCTCAGGTTTAGCTGACGGTATCGTTATTACTCCTTCACACAATCCTCCATCAAACGGTGGTTTCAAATATAACCCAACAGATGGTGGTCCTGCTGGTACAGAGATTACCTCTGTAATTCAAAACAGAGCAAACGAGATTCTAAAGAACAAGCTTCAGGGCGTTAAGAGAGTTCCTTATACTCAGGCAATCAAACTTCCTAACGTAAAGGAATATGACATGCTGTCTCAGTATGTTGAAGCTTTGGGGGAGATTATTGATATGGATGCAATCTCCCACTCTGGAATCAGAATGGGCGTTGATCCACTTGGTGGTTCTGGTCTTTATTACTGGGATCGCATTGCAGACAGATATAATCTGAATCTTAAGGTTGTAAATTATGCAGTTGATCCAACCTTCTCATTCATGAGCATAGACAGAGACGGCAAGATTCGTATGGACTGCTCAAGCCCATATGCAATGGCAGGTCTGATCAAGATGAAGGATGACTTTGATATTTCATGGGGTAACGATCCTGACTATGATCGTCATGGTATCGTCTGCCATTCAGGTCTGATGAATCCAAATCATTATCTTTCAGCTGCAATCAACTACATCTACACCCACAGAAACATGTGGCCTAAAGATGCAATGATTGGTAAGACCGTAGTATCTTCAAATCTGATGAACAGAGTTGCTGCAGGTCTTGGCAGAAAAGCTTACGAAGTTCCAGTTGGCTTCAAGTGGTTTGTACCTGGTCTGTTTGATAAGTCTCTGGCTTTTGGCTGTGAGGAATCTGCAGGTGCTTCCTTCCTGCGTAAGGATGGCAGCGTATGGACTACCGATAAGGACGGTATTATTGCTTCACTGTTATCTGCTGAGATGCTGGCTGTAACTGAAAAGGATCCTGCTCAGCATTATGAAGAGCTGGTTGCCAAGTATGGCAGACCTTACTATGACCGTGTTGATGCTCCAGCAAATACCGCTCAGAAGGCTGCTCTAAAGAAACTATCTCCATCAGATGTAGAAGCCTCAGAGCTTGCTGGTGAGAAGATTATTGATAAACTGACCTGTGCTCCTGGCAACGGTGCTGCAATCGGCGGTCTGAAGGTCGTAACAGAAAACGGCTGGTTCGCTGCAAGACCATCAGGCACTGAAAACGTTTATAAGATCTATATGGAAAGCTTCAAGGGTGAGGATCACCTAAAGAGAATCGGTAGTGAGGCTGAGCAGATTGTAAGCGCAGCGTTAAAGAAGGCTGGTGTTTAATCTGAATAAGATTTAAATAAAGATTCTCAAAGGCGTCATAGATGATTAGTTTATGGCGCCTTTTTGTTGGTGCGTAATTTGACTTTAAATATACACAGAATTAATGCCTAATCTGTAAAACTTGTGATCTGTGATACAAGATTTTGACTATTTTTCCAAGAATGTGAAACAATAAGATAAAATTCTAAAAATTCATAATAAATAATCAAAGGGATATAAAAAAATGAAGAAGAAGATTTTCCTTGCAATAGGAGCATTTGTTGCGTCTAATCTTTCAGGTTGTGCTGTTGTTGGTTCAATGGTTACAACAAACGACGAATATGTTCAGATTGCGGCCAACAACATTGGTGTAAATGCTGATACCTTAACCTTAAAACAGGAAACATTACACCCAAGTCTTGATTACGTAACCTTCGAATTAAAATCCAAAGACGGTAAACGCTATAAGTGTCAGGTGAATACCGGTGTAAGAGGCTCATCTGATGAGGCTTTATGTCAGGTTAGAACCTCTGAAGGTAAGTGGGAATACGTAGGCAAGTCAATAGAGCTTTCAAAGCAGAAAGAGAAAGCAGACGGCGCAGAAAAATCTGGTGAATCAGAGAAGTCATTTATCACTGTTGGTGATCCAAGATACTCTTTAGAAAAAGAGCATACCCGTGATGCTGAAATGCACAATCCTGCCAATAAGGCCAAGCTAAATACAAGAACATCAGAAAACACTTCAACCTCTGATCCAACTTATGTTGGAGGTACAGAGAATACTGCGGTTCCAACCTTAAGTTCAGAGAAATCTGTAAACAATGTTCCAACTCAGACCAAGAATGGATTATTCAAAGTAAGAGATGAACAGGGCCATTCATATGAGTGTCACTTTGCAAATGTAGGTGAGGTTAAATCAGAAACTCTTTCTGTTTGTACCAAGCTTTACTAGTATATTTTAACTTTCTTTTTGTCTAAAAAAAATTCGGGGTTTAAAACCCCGAAATTTTATGAATTCTAATTTGTACTCTATTTTCCAAGATACTCTGAGACCAGTCTTTCCAGGGTTCCGTCATCATGCCACTTTCTGATGAGAGCATCTATGAATGAGGATAAATCTGAGCCCTGTCTTGTTACTATTCCATATCGCTGAGGAGAAAACTCTTCGTTCAGAAGTTTTAATTTATCATCTGTAAAGGAGCTAAGAATAACTTTGTCGCAGCAGAATGCCTGAACATAATTTCTTTCCATTGCATCTAAAACTGCTTGATTGCTCTCGTAGCTTTCAAATCCAATCTTATCGGTCCACAGTTCAGGCTTGAATGACCATTCATCAAACTGAGCGTCATCTATTAAGCCTTTTGATATCATGTATTTTACAAGCTCTTTTGCTGAGTTTGAGTTCTTGATAATTCCAATTTTTTTTCCGATTAAATCTGCAACAGAATCTAATTTTGAATTTCTATTTACGAGAAGGGTAACATTAGACTCATAATAAGGGGCGGAAATATCGTATCTTAGTTTTCTATCGTCAGAAATTGTATATGTTCCGATCATGCAGTCAGCGTAACCTGAATCAAGAATACTTTCTCTATTGGATGAAGTGATGGTAATAAAAGTAACCTCAACATCCTCGCCAATCTCTTTTGCAATCATATTGGCAATAGTGGGTTCAAGTCCTTTATATTCTCCAGATCTTTCATCCTGCATAGAAAGAAATCTTATATCATTTTTTACTGCAACCTTAAACTCTTCGTAATCTTTTATGGTTTGCAGATGACTTTCTTCAGCAACGGAATGCAAACATAAAGTCAAACCTAGTAAACATGAAAATACAAGTGATACTTTTTTTATAGACATTTTGGTTCCAGAAAAAAAACAAATACCTACCTTTAAGTCTATGCCTCTATCAGACATATGGTAAATATATTTTCTGTGGTTTGTGATTTATTGCAAATGTTGGACTTAAGATTGTTTGTATGATATATCTGTTTGATTAATGAGACGAAAGTCTATGACTTTGGGTAGTCTAATGAGGAGCGAGGAATATGGATAATCGAATAAAAACGGCCTTGACCGTTTTAATCCTGTCATGTGTTATAACCGCGTGTACTTCTGGGGAATTCACTAGTTCAACTATGAAGAACCTAAGAGCCGGTTCTATTGTCCTTTCCGAGAGTATAGAAAAAAACAGGCTTAACGAACTTTTTTCCTATTCTCAGGTCCCAGATGATGTCTGGGCGGAAATGCAGGGCAAGACATATAAGGAAAATCCTTATATAAAGCGTGAAGACTTAAGATATGTTAAGTTTTTGCACCATGATTTTGATGGAAACATCCGAGTTGGTGAGATGATCTGCAATAAGGCAATTGCAAAAGATCTTAGTGAAATATTTTATGAGCTTTACTTAAACAACTACCAGATTGAGCGGGCTGTTCTTCCTGACTACTACGATGCTGATGATGAAAAACAGATGCAGGCAAATAATACTTCAAGCTTCTGCTACAGAGCTGTTTCTGGGACAACAGTTCTTTCCAATCATGCTAAGGGAATGGCTGTTGATTTGAATACTCTCTACAATCCATACTGCAAAGTTAGAAATGATGGCACTCTCTTTGTTCAACCTAAAACTGCTGCTCAGTACTGTGATCGTACCGCTGTATTCGGACATAAAATCGATAAGAATGATCTTGCCTATAAACTCTTCACCAAACATGGTTTTAGCTGGGGAGGTGACTGGAAATCCGTTAAAGACTATCAGCATTTTGAAAAAGAAAAGCGAGACATAAATGAAGAATAATTAGGAAATAAGAAGGGAGGCGATTTGCCTCCCTTTAATGTGAAAATAAAAACGCTAATTAAATAATTAGTGAGTCAGTTCCTGACTCTTATTTCTTCTAGCTTTATGAGAATGTCTTCTTCTAGCCTCAACCTTTGCGAGTCTTCCTGTTAAGGATTCTGATGGTCCATAGATTGGCTCCTGCCCCACAAGATATCTGTTCTCATAGTCATTCACAGCTTTGATTATAAGCTTGTACAGTCCAATAACGGCAATGATGTTTGGAATCACCATCAGCCCATTGAACATGTCAGCAAGCTCCCATACAAGCTCAACTTTCAGCATTGAACCTGTCATCAGGAAACATAGCACGATAACAGAGAAGATATTGATTACTTTATAGCCGAAAAGGTATTTTACGTTCTGTGCGGCAAAGAAATACCAGCCTACGATAGTGGTAAAGGCAGCAAAGAACAGACACACTGCAACGAAGCCTGAACCTGCTTCGCCCATGCCTTTAACGAATGCAGCCTGAGTCAGCATAATACCAGTGGTCTTACCATCCAGAGAACCGGTTACCATAATAACCAGAGCAGTTGCGGTAAGAACAACGAATGTATCAATGAAAAGACCGACAATAGCTGCAAGACCCTGTTCTACAGGATGCTTAACTCTGGCCACAGCATGAGCATGTGGAGTTGAACCCATACCTGCCTCATTAGAGAAGAGTCCTCTTGCAACACCATATCTGATTGCTTCCTTAACGGTTGCTCCGATTACACCACCTGTTGCTGCTGAAGGAGAGAAGGCTCCAACAAAAATTGCTTTGAAGGTTGGAAGAATCTCTGCATAGTTTGTCAGCATGATGTAAATAGCACCAAGAACATATACAGAAGCCATCAGAGGAACTAATTTCTCAGTAAATCCTGCGATACGGCTGATTCCACCGATGAAGATGAAACCTGCAAGCATAATGATAAACAGACCTGTAATCTCGGTAGGAATACCGAAAGCAGAATCAAAGGCAGTAGAAATTGAGTTTGCCTGTACCATTACACCAATAAAGCCTAATGCAATGATGGTTAGAATCGAGAATAGGGCAGCCATTGGCTTGTTACCTAATCCGTGCTTGATGTAGTAAGCAGGACCACCGGTAATTCTTCCCTCTGAATCCTTGGTTCTATACAGCTGACCTAGAATTGCCTCTGAGAAAATGGTTGCCATTCCGAAGAATGCTGCAAGCCACATCCAGAACACAGCACCAGGTCCACCCATAGCCATTGCAGTGGCAACACCAGCAAGATTACCTGTACCCACCTGAGCAGCGATTGCTGTTGCCAGTGACTGGAAAGAGGTCATTCCGTGGTTACCTGCTTTTTCACCGTTAAATGACAGGCCGCCGAATACGTGTTTAAAGGCGCGTCCAAATTGACGGATTTGCACTAAGCGAAGCTGAAAGGTAAAGAAGATACCTGCGCCAACCAGCACTGGAATAAGACACCAAGGACCCCATAGGATAGAGTTGATGTCGACAATTATTTGAGTTAAATAATCCATGTTGATATTAGTCATTAGTTGAAATTAAAAGACACAACCGTGTCATCACCAAGGCCGTATTGTAGCAAAAAACAGTCAATTATTAACGATTTTGGCGATTAGATCACATTCTTGCACCATATCTGTATCTTTTTGGTGAGAAAAATTTTATGTGGCAGATGCTTTTTTTCTCTAGTTTCACCTGGTTATTAAGTTTTAGAAAAAAACGTTATCTCAGATCTCAAAGAAATTTTGTGAGAATAGTTTAAACAATTAAACAACCAGCTTAATTATTCAAATAAAAGTGATATAAAAAAGTAGTCTTTAGTGATGATGTGTATGTGTTATGAATTCTACAAAGAATAAATATCAGAATATAGGCTTTATCCTGTTTTTTTTACTGTTAAACTGCGTTGGAATTATTCTCTCTCATAAGCTGGATCTGCCTCTATGGCTTGATTCTGTCGGAACCATGCTTGGGGTGTATTACTATGGGGTATATGCAGGTGTTCTGTGTGTCCTGGTTAATATTGCTTCTCTATGTTATCTTGATTCCTTTAATGTTGTATCGCCTCTAATCTCAGCATTTTTAATCTATGGAACTTCATTTTTTAAGAATAAGCACCGCTTTGATGTTAACTCCATAATGCTGTTTTCTGCATTTGTTATTTTTTTCTCATTCCTGATCTCTCTATGCATTAACTTCATTGATAATCAGCAGTTGAAAGACAATCTTTGGGCAGATTCTATTATTGCCTTTTGCAGAGATAACAGTATTCGTCTTATTGGTTTACCATTGGCAGCCTTTTATCTTGAATTTTTAGATAAGCTTGTAAGTGTATTTCTTTTCTTTATTTCCGTCCGTTTTATCTTCAGCAGGACTACATGGTTTAAGAATTTCAATAAAGTCGAGGTTATGGGGAGAAGTGGAAGCTCTCTGAAGATAGCTTTAATATTGTTTGCCGGATTTATTGGATTACTTAATTATCCTTCTGATGTGGAGGCATCTGTATTTAAGGTTTTCGCAAGAGAACGCCATCCTCAGACGGATTTTCTGTCATTTTCTGTACAGCAGACGGTTTTTAATCAGAAAAACGGTCTTTTATCCGGTAATGTTACTTCTATAGCTACAACATCTGATGGTTATATCTGGATAGGCACATATGCGGGGCTATTAAAATACGACGGCAATTACTTTCACAGAGATCATGGCTTTGAAATAATTCGCAATATCAAGTGTTTGTACGCTGATGGTGACAGATTATGGGTTGGAACCACTGATCAGGGGGTTTTTTTAGTTGAAGGTGGCAGAGTAGTAAATCAGTTAAGTGAAAAAGATGGTCTCCTATCTGATTATGTTACAGGTATTGCTGTTGACAATAACAACCTCATATACATAACAACACCAAGCGGTATCAATATTCTTAATGCAGAAAGTGGATCATACAAGATTAGTCAGGCATGTAAGGATGGTAATTTTACATCTTTAAGTTATGGTTCAGGGTATATCTTTGCCATAGATTTAAACGGAATTGTCCACTGTTTTAAAAATGGCGAAGAGGCATTAAAGATAAAACCTTCTGAGCATACTTATTTTACCTATGCTCTTTACGCTGAAGATGGTTATCTGTATCTTTCCGATACCTCAAATACTGTAAGCCTCTATGCTTATGACGGGAAGGAATTTTCAAAAACAGCATCTTTTTCCAATGGGAAGATGAAGGGCATTAAGTCTATGTTCTTCAGTTCATTAGGAGAGAATATTAAAACTGTTTTTATCAGTTCTGATTCTGGTATTTTTTTCATTGAAGAATCAGAAATCAACAGAATTGAAACAGAAAACTTCAATGGATCTATAGAGCAGGGAATTAGAGATTTTCAGGGAAATCTTTGGTTTGCGTCAAGCCGTCTTGGTCTTATCAGATTTTATATTTCTCCTGTTGTAATGGTTCCTGCCTTGAAAAATCAGGTGGTCAACTGTATTACCAAATGGAAAGATAATTATATTGTGGGCACTGATGAAGGACTAAAAGCCTTTGTCTCTGATTTTTCAGAGCCTGTGGATTTTGAACTGTCAGATTATTTGGATGGAGTGCGTGTTCGTGATGTCTATGTGGACAGTTCAGGTTATCTGTGGGTTTGTACCCATGGTAGAGGTGTGTTCAGAATAAAGGATGAGATTGAGCAT
Organism: uncultured Succinatimonas sp.; assembly: GCA_900317105.1. GTDB lineage: Bacteria > Pseudomonadota > Gammaproteobacteria > Enterobacterales > Succinivibrionaceae > Succinivibrio. The sequence continues at coordinate 11,848 of ONFP01000042.1, forward strand.
TTCACTGAAGAGAATGGTCTGGCAAGCAATAAGACAAGATCTGTACTTGAAGTGTCTGATTCAAGAGTCATGATCTCAGGCGCTTCTGGTATTTCTTTTTTTGATAATAAACAGGGGTTCCTTGATACAGGGGATATTCTAAAAAAGAAATTAACAGTTCTATGTTCAGCAAAAGGTCCTAATGATGATATTTATCTTGGTACCACTGGCAACGGTATATATGTTCTTAAGGATTACAGGCTTCACCGGATTATAAACAAAAAGGATGGGCTTAATTCTGATACCATTCTTAAGCTTTATCCACTGAAGAATAAAAAGGGAGTAATTGCCGTAACAGGAAATGGTCTGTGCTATATCGATGATGAGTACCAAGTCAAAGAGCTCAAGAATTTCCCTTATTTTAACAATTATGACATTGTAGATCTTGGTAATGATAAGGTTGCGGTAACCGGAAGTAACGGATTGTTTATCGCTGCTTTACAGGATCTTATCAATGACAGTAATAATTATGATACAGAGCATCTGGATGGAAGCTATGGCTTTACTGAGCCTTTGACTTCAAATTCTAGAAACTTTAGGGATGGAAAATCTCTTTTCCTGTGCTCAAATTCTGGAGTTTTCATTCTTGATACACAGAATTATCATCATAAAGCCAAAGACTTCAAACTTAACATTGAAAGCATCAAGGTAGACGGTGTTGAACAGGACCTAAGGGGCACTGACAAAATCGAAATCCCAAGAGCCTCAAAGAAGTTATCAATATCTCCTAATATCTTGAATTTTACTCCTGAGAATCCATATGTAGGTGTATGCCTTGAGGGGGTAGATGAAAGTTATACCTTTAAGAGACAAAAAGATCTTTCCGAGATTAACTACACTAATCTTGCCCCAGGCAACTATGTTTTTAACATGGCCCTGTTTGACTCCAAACGTGAATTAACGTCAGATATTCTAAGGTTTCCTTTTTCAAAGGCTTATGCCTTCTATGACAGTAAACTGTTTATTATTTATTTTGTTCTGGTTTCCTGTCTGATAATTGCTTATTTCACTTTCTTTATTGTGAAACTGTGGATGCAGAAGATCATTGATGAAAAACAGCATCTTCTAGAACTGGCAGAGCAGCAGATTAAAATGGGTGATGAAACCATTATGACCATTGCGCAGGCCTTAGATGCCAGAGATCCAAGAACCAAGAGTCACTCTGTAAGAGTTGCTGATTATTCAGTGATGATTGCCAGAAAACTTGGCTTTAACGAAAAGCAGTGCAGTAACTTGAGGAAAATTGCGCTGCTGCATGATATTGGAAAAATTGGTATTCCAGATCGTATCCTGAATAAGCCATCACGCCTTACTGATGAAGAGTATTCCATAATGAAGTCTCATGTAACTATCGGTGCTGATATTCTTAAGAACTTCAAATCCATTGATAATCTTGCAGACGGAATCAAATACCATCATGAAAGATATGATGGTAAAGGTTATGCTTTAGGTCTAAAGGGAGAAGAAATACCTATTATTGGCAGAATTATATCTGTTGCAGATGCTTTTGATGCTATGTCCGCGAACAGAGTATACAGAAACGGTCTTGATTTAGACCGCATAATCTATGAGCTAAAGAGGGGAATTGGAACTCAGTTTGATCCTAAATGTGCTGAAATCATGCTTGAGCTTATCAGCTCTGGAGCTCTTAATGATTATATATCCGAGGATAAATTTTAAGTCTTTAGCTTAACATGGGGGGTCTACTCCCAAAACAAATCAAGATATTTTGACTAAGCCTGGTGAGAAATGAAAACAGAGTTCTCTTCTAACGAGCGAGACCTTTTTTTTCAGTCCTGCTGAAAGCATCAAGTGGTTAGAGATGGTGCTCGTTATATTGACTTGTCTTTTGCCTCTTCTGCTTTCTCGTCCTGCATCTTTGAGTGGAATTTTTTCTTGAAATAGATGACAGCGATAATAACCGCCAGCAGTCCCAGTGCCAGGAATATTGCTTTCTGTACATCATGAACGTATTCCATCAGAATATCCAGATTATCTGCAAAGAAATAACCAAGATAAATCCATACAGGGACAGAGATCAGAGCTGCAAGACCATCCATCACTATGAAAGTTATGTATGAAATACGATGACTCATACCTGCAACTAGGTAGATAGGGGAACGTAATCCAGGTAGAAATCTTGCTACGAAAAGTAATCCAAGACCGTGTTTTTTGAACTTGCGCTGAATCTGAGAGAACCTCTGTGGACTTACTATTTTTCGGAAGAATTTAAGTCTCTGTACACGGTAACCGAAGATTCGACCTGCAAGAAACATGGTGCTGTCACCTGCAAGCACGCCTGTAAGTCCAATCGCACACATTATATGAGGATTTGCCAGAGCTAGACCGGAAATAACTCCACCGGAAACCAGTGTGATGTCCTCTGGAACTGGTACACCCAGACCGCAGAGAATTAAACATGCAAAAACTGCAATATATCCGTATTCTCCAAAAAATGCGACAAGTGTATCAAGCAACTTAGTTTTCCTCTGTTTATAATGTTTCTTTTGTTATCTGAGCCGTATATATTAGCAGAATATTGTGCAAATGTCGTAACTTTTACACCAGTGCATTCTCAAAACCCAGCTGTCTCCATGCTTCATAGGCAACTACGGCTACTGAGTTTGACAGGTTTAGACATCTGCTGTTTGGGGCCATCGGAATTTTAATTCTGTGTTCCTGTGGCACAACATTGTATACCTCATCAGCAAGGCCTTCCTTTTCACGACCGAAGATAACATAGTCCCCGTCTTCAAATTTAAAATCTACATGAGATAAGTGTGCCTTGGATGTTGATGCTATAAGTCGTTTTGGTTTCTGGGTTTCCATGAAGGTCTGGAAGTTTACATGGACTGTAAGATTGCATAGCTCATGATAATCCAGTCCTGCTCTCATCAGTCGCTCATTATCCAAGTAGAATCCAAGCGGACCTATAAAGTGAAGTTTTGCTCCGCAGTTTACGGCTAAACGTATGATGTTGCCGGCATTGCCTGGCATTTCTGGCTGGTATAGGACAATATTGATCATAAATTTCGTATTTCTTTGTTTAAATTTTTTTGAGGTAATTATACTCAACCAGATTTTTTAATCCATGTTTTTAGAAAAAACGAAAAAAATGCGGATTGTGAGTGAATGCTCTCGCATTCTAATTTTTCTCAAATTGAACGAGTTTACGATAAGTGCTAACATTGTGAAGTTCAAGCATAATACTCAAAAAAACAATAATTTTTAAGATAGACAAATAATCAGTTGCGGAGGCTAAAATGCAGTTTCGCCCATTTAACGGGACGAGTTTTTCTAAACCAGTAGGTATGGTACGTAAGGTTTTATTCGCAATTGCCTGTCTGATAAGCTTTATCTGCATCTGTTCCCTGATTTCATTCAGAAATACGTCCGTGAATGCAATGAATGGAGAACTTTTGACAGATCAGAGTTCATCTCCATTTATTTCTAACTCTCAGGATACTTTCTTCGGAGTTATCTTTGATTATTTTGGAAATGTGACCTACCTGTTTCCTCTGGTTATCATCTATCTTGGTTATAAGCTTTTTATGAAAAAAGTCTCCATAAAGGATGTGGATTTTTTCGTTATCGGAACACTGATTCTAGGATTTAACCTTCTGGTTATCGGCTGCTGTGCTCTTTTCTCTTCTATATCATCCGATGCTCAGATCGGAGCTGGTGGCATTCTAGGTGATTTCTTTACTATTTATCTGCACAGACTTCTACCTTCTCAGATCGCAACCTTTATTCCAATTCTTCTGACTATGATTGGTCTTTTCCTGTTCACTACAAAGTCACCTCTATGGTACTGTGACAAGATTGGTGAGTATGCAGGAGCTCTTTATGACCGAATAACTAATAGGCCTCGTGCAGAGGATGAGAATAAGGAAGAAGAGGATCATAGAACTTCCGGAACCAAATCTGTATTTGATACCGTTAATACACAGAAGGCAACAAACAGTGTAAGTTCTGAAAAGACTCCTGCAAAGCCTCATGTTACTCTAAGCGGTCCTTTTGGAGAGCTATCAAAGATAGAGCCGAACTTTAATACTCAGAATCGCGAACCTACGGTTGCACCAAGATTTGTTCCAAATGATCTTCCTAAATTTGGTCAGTCCAGTCTGAATACAGGCTTTGGTTCATCATCTCCATCAGTTTCCTCATTTGGAGAGGGCAGAGAAAATTCTCTTCGCAAGGAAGGCAGAGCTCGTACTTCAGACCATCGTCTTTCATTCAGATCAAATAGAGCAGAAAGACCTCAGCAGAGAATTGAGCCTCAGTTCGGTCCTATAAGTGCACCTCCATCAGTTCCAAATTATCTGGTGGGATCTGCTCGTTCTGAGGCCTTCACTGAAACAGCATCATCAGCTGTATCATCAGGTTCACAGACAGATGATTCTCCTGCAACTTATATCAGTGGCGCAGCTTACTCATCAAATACAGCAACTGCTCCTGACTACAACCGTTATGCAGATGATTCCTCCTCTCAGTCTGAAGGTTCGTCAACAATTATCAACGGATATTCTCAGCGTAATTCTGTCCAGAGCGATGATTCCTCAAGAGAGCAGGTTCAGAAGACTATTATATCAAGAGTTAGTGTAACTCCTTCAAAGAATCAACCTGTTGGTTCAAATTATGATGATTCATATTCAGCTTCATCAAAAACCGATTTAAATGAGCCTTCTAAGAATTCGACCATTATTTATAAGGCAGGAGCAGATCATCTCCCTCCAACCCAGACAATCGGAAGTCCTTCAAGAAAGTCAGAGGTAAGTACTGTTATTACACGTACAACCACCTCAACTCTGACCTCTAACGTAAACCTGAAGAATTCTTCTAAGAATACTCTTGCAGGAGAATTTTCACAGAAACCTGTTACAGAAGTTAAAAAGCTAGAGGATGAGGAAAAGGCATATGAGAATACCACTACAACCTCATCCATGTTCCCATCTGCAGCTCAGCTTGAAGAGAATGTGATTGATTTTGCCGATCTGACACGTAATGATGTTCCTGTATTAAAGAAAAACGGTATCAAGATTGATTCCTTAAGTTCATCCTTCATCCCTGCTGCTGATAAGAATGACGGAAGACTAAATGTAAATCAGTCATCTCCAATAAAAGAGTCGGATGAGATTTTTGAGAAGTATTCCCGTGGTTCAAGAGGTGTTACCCAGTCAGGAGAGCAGAAACCAGATAATTCCTCTGTAAATACAGCTTCTTTCTCTTCTAAGAACGAGACTTCTCCTGTAAACAGAATGAATGACTATCAGAATGAGGAGAGTGCTCCTGAGCCAAGTTCTTTTGCAGGCATTTCTTCAAGTACTGCAGAAAATTCAGGTAATGAAAAGACCTTGGCTGATGTCAATTCTTCAAGAGTTTCCAGCATCGCCTCTGAACTGATTGATGCCGATTCTGCATCCACTTCAGCTGATGACAGTGTTGAGGAGCCTGTTTCTGAGAATACCTTAATTCAGACCTCAGATAAGATTCCTTTTGATGATATGAGTTCAATCAACGGTACTGTACCTTACGGCATGAAGGTTGAGCCAAAGAGAAATCCTATTACCTCAATGCCAACCGTATCCTATGCAGTAGCCACTGAAACAACTCCAAAGAAGCTTTATGATAACTGGCGTCCAGCTTTGTCATTATTAGCCCGTTCAAACGAGGAAATTTTCAATAATGATGAAGAGATTGAAAACAAGATAAACGTCATCAACAAATTTATGTCGGACTACAGTGCAAAGGCAACTGTTGCTGATTTTGTGAGTGGTCCTGTAATTACTCGTTTTGATATGGCTTTAGAGGCAGGTGTAAAATCAAATTCCATCATGAGTTTGAGCACTGATCTTCAGAGAAGTCTGATGACCAACAAGATCAATATGATTGCAGCTGTGCCTGGAACTCCATATATGGGAATCGAGGTCCCTAATGATAGACGTCAGATGATCACTTTAGGTGATGTTGTTGAGTCTAACGAATTCTTAAATACCTCAGCACTTCTGCCAATGTGTCTTGGAGTGAATACCGTAGGTAATCCTGTGGTTGCAGATCTGACCTCAGCTCCTCATCTTCTTATTGCAGGTACAACCGGTTCTGGTAAGTCTGCTGGCCTGAACTCTATGCTGGTTTCACTGCTGCTTGCAAGATCACCTGCAGAGTTGAGACTTATCATGGTTGATCCTAAGAC